>CBDUCN010000080.1:0-17232 GCA_965365655.1 uncultured Gammaproteobacteria bacterium
TCAACGCCGAGGGCGAGCAGCAGGCGGCGCAGAAGCTGGTCGAGGCGGCCGCCGCACTGTCGGCGGAGAAGGGCGCGATGGAGCTTCGCTACCTGGGCACGCTGCAGGAGATCGCGAACGATCGCAGCTCCACCATCGTGTTCCCGTTCCCCAGCGAGATCGCGCAGCGCCTCGCGAAGTAGGCGCGCACGGCTTCGCCACCCGAACACTTTGCTCCAGGAGGCGGACATGCGGCTCGAGAACAAGGTGGCCATCGTGGTCGGAGGCGGCCAGACGCTCGGCGAGACCATGGGCAATGGCCGCGCGGTGGCGCTCACCTTCGCCCGCGAAGGAGCCACGGTGCTGGTCGTGGACCGCGACCTCGCGTCGGCCGACGAGACGGTCGCGATGATCGCGCAGGCCGGCGGCACCGCGTCGGCGTTCCCCGCCGACGTTACCCGCGAGGACGACGTCGCGGCGATCCCGAAGGCGTGCGTGGAGCGCTACGGGCGCATCGACGTGCTGCACAACAACGTCGGACGCTCCGAGGGTGACGCGCCGACCACCGAGCTCAGCGAGGCCAACTGGCTCGCGCTGCTGGACGTGAACCTGAAGAGCGTGTTCCTCGCGTGCAAGCACGTGCTGCCGGTGATGCGCGAGCGCGAGAGCGGGGTGATCATCAACACGTCGTCCACGTCGTCGGTGTGCACGCGCCCGACGATCACCTACAAGACCGCGAAGGCGGGCATCAACGCGATGACGCAGAACATGGCGATCGAGAACGCGCCGTACGGCATCCGCGTCAACGCGCTGCTGCCGGGGCTGATGGACACGCCGATGGCCATCGAGCGGCGCGCGCGCCAGCGCGGCGTCGATCGCTCGGTGGTGCGCAGGGAGCGCGACGCCGAGGTGCCGCTCAGGAAGAAGATGGGCACCGCGTGGGACGTCGCGAACGCGGCGCTGTGGCTCGCCTCCGACGAGGCGGGCTACGTGACCGGAGTGCTGCTGCCGGTGGACGGGGGGCTGAGCGCGCGGGTGGGATGACCGCGGCGCGCGCGGCGCCTCATCGCCGGCGAACCGCCCTGCGCAGCGCGTCGACGGCGTCTTCCAGGCTGTCCCGCGCGCCGCGCATCCAGAGCTCGAAGCGCCGGCCGCGGCTCATGCGGTAGGGGCGGTGGCTGCGCGAGGGCGGCGGCTTGCCGCCGCCGGCGATCTGCTGCACGCGGGCCGCGGCCTTGGGCCCCAGCGCCTTCACCACCTTCTTCAGGATGATGTCGAGGGAGTAGCCCTTGCGGCTCAGGTCTTCGAGCAGCTCGCGCACGTGGTGATCGGCCGCCTGGCGGCGCAGCGCCACCAGCAGGGCGTCGAACATGCTCTGGCTCCACAGGGTCCTGGACTGGGTGTTCTCGTTCAAGCGTCTCCTCCGGCGGTCGCGGCACCGGTCCGCTGTGATGCAGTGACGCCGCATCGCGGCGTCGAGGCCCCGTCCCGCGCACGATGACCACGCGCGCCGGTGTCCGGTGCGGGAGCGCGGGTGACTCGGCGAAGCGTCTGCGGGGCGCGTCGTGCAGCCCCGGGAGGTTTCGCCGGCGCCGTTTGCTTCCCGCCGATCAGGGGGCCCGGACCGGCAGCGCGCGAGTCTATGCGATCGCGACGGGGGCGGTGGCGCCGGTGTGCGTATTCGTGACGGACTCGACGTAAGCCGTGCGTTCCTGCGCCGTCACACGCTTCGTGAATCTTCGAATCACGAAGCGTGTGACGCACGCGGCGCGTGCATCGACGCACGGCCGGTCAGCCGTCCGTCGCGTCGCGATGCTCGATGCGTGCGGTCAGCGCCGGAGAAAGCCCTCGCGACGGCTTCGCCGGCGGGCGCGCGAAGGACCCGCGCGCCGGCGTGCGCAGCCCCAGGCCGGCCAGCGCCTCCGCGAGGCGCACCCCGCACGCGACGCCGTCCAGCACGGGCACCGGCACCCGGTCCGCGAGATCGTGGGCGAGGCCGGCGAGCGGGCCGCCGCCGACGATCACGACCTCCGCGCCGTCGGCGTCCACCGCCTCGCGGCACAGCGCGGCCATCCGCCCGGCGGTCTCTTCCCGCGCCCGGGTCACGTCGCGCGGCGGGTCCGCCAGCGCGCGCACGCTGACCAGCCGCCCGTGCAGGCCGTGCTCGGCAGCGCACTCCGCGTACCAGGTGCGCAGCCGGTCGCTCATGCACACGACGGCGATGCGCCGGCCCAGCGTCCACGCGGTGAGCAGCGCGGCCTCCGTGATCCCCACCACCGGGACGTCGAACAGCTCCTTCGCGGCACCGAGCCCCGGGTCGCCGAACGCGGCGACGACGACCGCGTCGTACGGCTCGGCGCACGAGGCCACGGCATCGATGACCGCGTGCCCCGCGATCGCCGCCTCGGGCCGTGTCGCGACGTACTGGGTGCCGAACGCCGCGGTGACGGCGAGTATCTGCGTGCCGGGAGACGCTACCCGGCGCGCCTCCGCGGCCATCGCGTCGGTGATCGCCGCGGTGATGTTCGGATTGACGAGCAGCAGCCTCATCGTTGCGCGCCGTGCGCTGCGGCGCGGCCCCGGCGGCTCACTCGGCGGCCTCGCGAGCGGGTATCGCCGAGCCCGCAACGGCGTCGGGGTACAGCTCGTCGAGCGGCTTCGAGCGGCCGTCGGCGAGCACGATGCGCGCGTGACGGCGGCGCAGATCGCGGGGCGAGTGCGCGCCGCACGAGTGCGCGATGATGCCGACCTCCTTGCTCATGTTCTGCTGGTAGTGCATGACGCGCACCGCCTTGTCCTCGACGACCAGCCCGCGCTGCAGGTCCGGGTCGTGGGTGGTGATGCCGGTCGGGCAGGTGTTGCGGTTGCACTGCAGCGCCTGGATGCAGCCCAGCGCGAACATGAATCCGCGCGCGCTGTTCACGAAGTCCGCGCCCATGCACAGCGCCCACGCGACGGCCGTCGGGTTGATGAGCTTGCCCGACGCGATCACCTTGACGCGCTCGCGCAGATCCCACGCGACCAGCGAGTCCACCACCGCCGGCAGGCTCTCGCGCAGCGGCAGCCCCACCGCGTCGATCAGCGGCATCGGCGCGGCGCCGCTGCCGCCGTCGGCGGAGTCGACGGTGATGAAGTCGGGCGCGTCGTCGACGCCGCGCCGGTGCACCGCGTCCCAGATCTCATGGAGCCAGCGCGGGTCGCCGATCACCGTCTTGATGCCGACCGGCTTGCCGGTGGTCTCGCGCAGGAAGCAGATGACGTCGAGCAGGTCGTCGGCGGAGTCGATCTCGGGATGGCGGTTCGGGCTGATGGAGTCCTGGCCGGGCGGGATGCCGCGGATCTGCGCGATCTCCGGCGTCACCTTGGCGCCCGGCAGGATGCCGCCCTTGCCGGGCTTCGCGCCCTGCGCGAGCTTGAGCTCGAGCATGCGCACCTGCTCGTGCGCCGCCACCGCCTGCAGCCGCGACGCGTCGTAGCCGCCGTGCCCGTCGCCGACGCCGTACTTCGCGGTGCCCACCTGGAACACGATGTCGCATCCGCCGTGCAGGTGGTACGGCGAGAGCGCCCCCTCGCCGGTGTTCAGCCAGCATCCGGCCATGCGCGCGCCGCGCGACAGCGCGAGCACGGCCGGGCGCGAGATCGCGCCGTAGCTCATGCCCGAGATGTTGAAGAAGGATTCGGTGGTGTACGGGATGCGCGCGCCGGGGCCGATGGTCACCGGCTCGGGCGTCGCGATCTCCTGGTCCAGCGGCGGATAGGGCGCGTTCATGAACAGCACCGTGCCCACCGGGCGCAGGTCGCGCGTGGAGCCGAAGGCCACGGTGTTGTCGACGTTCTTCGCCGCCCGGTACGCCCACGCGCGCTCGGCGCGGTTGAACGGCAGCTCCTCGCGGTCCATCGCGAAGAAGTACTGGCGGAAGAACTCGCCCAGGTTCTCGAACAGGTAGCGGAAGCGGCCGATGACCGGGTAGTTGCGGCGGATCGCGTGGTGCGTCTGGTTGACGTCCACGAGGTACATCACGCCGACCGCGACGACGGCGAGCGCCGCGATGAGGATGAGCCCTGCGGCCACCCATTCCAGGATGCGCAGCAGGATGCCAGCGTCGCCGGACGGCATCGCGATCTCCGGTGCGGGGTTGCGCACAAGTCTATACAGAATGCGGAATCGGGGGTCGCCGGCGGCGGTGCGGCACCGCGGCGCGCGCCGGCGGCCGGCGGGACGCGCGTCCAGGCCGGGCCCGGGCGCGCGGCGGGGCGGCGCGGGCGGGATCCCGCCCGCCGTGCGTGCCCGGTGCGCGGGATCCCGCGCAGCGGGTCCGCGGATCCCGCGCCGCGCCGCGCCGCGCGGGCTGGTCCGGGACTTGCAGCGCGGTGAGCCGGTTTCCTGCCGTGGAGCATCGCCATGCCGCTCACCGAGATCGCCGTCGACGATCACGTCGGCTTCATCACCCTCGCCAACGACGCGCGCCGCAATGCGCTCAGCGACCCGATGGTGGACGAGATCCTGGCCGCGCTCGCGGACTTCCGCACCCGCGAGGTGCGGGTCGTCGTGCTGCGCGCGAAGCCCGGCGCGAAGGTGTGGTCCGCAGGGCACGACGTGTCCGAGCTGCCCGAGACCCGCCGCGACCCTCTCGGCTGGGACGACCCGCTGCGCCACCTGATCCGCGAGATCGAGATGTTTCCGGCGCCGGTGATCGCGATGATCGAGGGCACCGTGTGGGGCGGCGCCTGCGAGACGGCCTTCGCGTGCGACCTGATCGTGGCCGGGCCGAACGCCACCTTCGCGGTGACGCCGGCGCGCATCGGAGTGCCCTACAACGTGTCGGGCATGGTCACCTTCATCAACGCCGCCAGCCTTCGCGTCGTCAAGGAGATGGCCTTCACCGCGCGGCCCATCGACGCGGTGCGCGCGGAGCGCCTCGGGATCGTGAACCACGTGGTGCCGGAGGACGAGCTGGAGGCGTTCACCCGCGATCTCGCGCTGCAGATCCGGCAGAACTCGCCGCTCAGCATCTCGGTGATGAAGGAGCAGCTCCGCATCCTGGCCGGTGCCCGGCCGATGTCGCCGCAGGGCTTCGAGCGGGTGCAGGGGCTGCGCCGCGTGGTGTACGACAGCGAGGACTACCGGGAGGGGATCCGCGCGTTCAAGGAGAAGCGCCCGCCGGTGTTCCGCGGGCGCTGAGCCGGCGCGTAGGTGGACGCCACGCGCCGCAGTTGATCGGGGTCATGGGCGCCGCCCGCGTGGCGGGCTAAATAGCTCCCCATGCGCCGCGGATCGCGCGGCACGCGCGGCAGGCGGGAGACGCGGGGGTCACCGCCGCCGTCCGCGACGACGACCCCTTGCCGGCGGCTGCGCCGCCGGCCGCCGCAGGAGGGCGATACGCCATGTTCAAGAAGATCCTGATCTCCGTCGACGGTTCCGAGCACGCGAATCGCGCGGTGGAGGTGGGCGCCGACCTCGCGGCGCACTACGACGCCGCGGTGGTGGTGCTGCACGTGATGGAGGAGATCGGCAGCAACCGGGTGCCGGAGGGGCTCGAGTACGTCGAGCACGTCGAGCACGTGCACATCACCGAGCGCGAGGTGCTGATGGGCGTCGCGCGCGACGTGGTGGACGCGGCCGCCGCCCGCTGCCGCAGCCTCGGCGTGAAGCAGGTGGACGAGCAGGTGCTGGTCGGCAATCCGCGCGAGGCGATCGTGCGCGCCGCCGCCGAGCGGGGGGTGGACCTCATCGTGATGGGCCGCCGCGGCCTCGGCCGGCTCGCCGACATGCTGCTCGGCAGCGTCTCGCACCGCGTCACCCAGACCGCGGACTGCGCGTGCCTGACGGTGAAATGACGGTGCGCGGCGGTCCCGACGTATCGCGCGACCGCCCGTCCGTGGCGCGGGGCACGGCGTGATCTTCCGCCGCCGCACCCGGCGCATCATCGGTGCCGTGCTGATCGTGCTCGGTGCGGCGCTGATGCTGCTCGCCCCGGAGACCGTGGGCGGCGTCGCGCTGTTCGCGCTCGCCGTGCTGCTCGAGTTCGTCGGCCTCGTGCTCGAGCGCCGCGGCGGTAAGACCTGAGCGGCGCCGCCCGGCGGGCGGCGCGGCCCGACCGGGGCGCGTGGCCGGCGTTGCGCCGGTCAGCCCTTCGGGCCGGCGATGAACCAGGCGATCAGCCCGAGCACGGGCAGCAGCAGGATGAGCACGATCCACAGCACCTTCTCGCCGGTGCCGGCGCGGCTCTGCACCGTCTTCACGATGGCGTACACGTCCGCCACCAGCAGCAGCAGACCGAATATCCCCCCGACTTCCATGCCCATCCCGGATACCTCCGTGCGGTGACGCGTCCCGCGGCAGCATAAACAGCCTTTCGCCGCGGTGGGACACGACCTCCTCGGTCCGTCCCTCCCGCCGCGTCGCGACGCCGCTCAGTCCCAGCGGTCCCAGCGCATCGTCTGCTCCACCGGCAGGCGCGTCACCGGCCCGAAGCGCCCCATCGGCCAGCCCACCGGGATCAGGCAGTAGGCCTCCAGGCCCGGCGGCATGTGCAGCGCGTCGCGCACCGCGTCACCGTCACGCAGCCCGAGCGTGGTGGGCGTCGCGCCGAGTCCCAGCGCGCGCGCCGCGAGCAGCAGGTTCTGCACCCCCGGCCAGATCGAGCCCGCGCCGCGCAGGCGCTCGGCGGCGTCCGGCGGCGCGTCGAACAGGATGCACGCGACGATCAGCGCCGGGATGTCCTGCATGTGCTCCGCCTGCCAGCGCAGCGCGTCGAGCATGCGCTCGCGCTTCGCCGCGTCCTGGTGCGGGACGCTCGCGGGGCGCTGCCCGCCCGGCGCGACGTAGGCCTCCACCGCGGCCTTGTTGAGGGCGGCGAGGCGCGCGCGCACCGCCGGGTCGCGCGCGACGATCCAGCGCGCGCGCTGCTGGTTCGAGCCGCTGGGCGCCTGGTTCGCGGCGTCGATCAGCTTCACCAGCAGATCCTCCGGCACCGCGTCCGGCTTGATGCGGCGCATCGCGCGGCAGCTGTACATCACCTCGAACAGGCCCGGCTCGTCGCTCATCGTGTCCTCCGTCAGCGTGAAGTGCAGCGCGCATCATGCCTCGCCGCGCGCGGCACGCCACCTCGGCGGCGGCGCCCGGCCGTGCGCGCCCGGAACGCCGGTCGCCGGCAGGGCCGCGGCGTTGGATTCCCCGGGGGATGGCCGTATCGTTCGCCGCTTCCAGGACGACGCGCCGACCGCGCCACGGGAGCCCCATGCACACGACCACCCTCGGCCGGTCCGGCATCGAGATCACGACCATCGGTCTCGGCACCAACTACGTGGGCGGCCACAATCTCTACGCGCAGGTGGACGAGGACGAGGGCGTCGCGCTGGTGCAGCGCGCGATGGACCGCGGCATCACGTTCCTGGACACCGCCGACGTGTACGGCACCGGGCGCTGCGAGGAGCTGGTCGGCAAGGCGATCGCCGGGCGCCGAGACGACGCGGTGCTCGCGACCAAGGGCGGGATCCTGTTCGGCGACGCCGGCAGCGGCCTCGACAACAGCCCGGCGTACCTGCGCCGCGCGCTGGAGGCGTCGCTGCGCCGGCTCGGCGTCGACCACGTCGACCTCTACTACATCCACCGCTACGACGGGAAGACGCCTCCGGAGGAGTCGTACGGCGAGGTCATGCGCTTCAAGGAGGAGGGGCTGATCCGCGCCGGCGGCGTGTCCAACTTCCAGGTGCCGCAGATCGAGGCCGCGCTGAAGGCGGGCCCGGTGGACGCGCTGCAGTCGCAGTACAACATGCTGCAGCGCGGCGTCGAGACCGAGATCCTGCCGTTCTGCGAGGCCCACGGCATCTCCTTCGTGCCCTGGGGCCCGCTCGCGTACGGCCTGCTCGGCGGCAGGTACGGCCGCGACTTCAAGCTCGACGAGAACGACTGGCGCCATCGCAGCGGCGCCTTCGGCGAGGGCACCTTCGAGGAGAACATCGAGCGCGTGGAGGCGCTGAAGACGGTCGCCGAAGGCAAGGGCGCGCCGCTCGCCCACGTCGCGATCCAGTGGCTGCTGTCGCGCCCGGCGGTGGCCTCCGTGATCGCGGGCGCGAAGCGCGCCGCGCAGGTGGACGACAACGCCCGCGCCGACGGCCTGGCGCTGGACGCCGCCACGCTCGCGCGGCTGGACGCGTGCCTGGCCGGGGACTGACCGGCGCGCGCGGTCCCGCCGTACGCGGAGCGCTGATGATGCCGCTGCGGAGCCGGACGCCGACGCAAGAGCACGTGGACATCTACGACCGGCCTTCGATCGAGTCGGTCCGCGCCCTGCTCGAGGCATGCCGCCTGCCGGTCGACGATCTGCCGGCGCTCGACCCGGCGCACTTCCTCGCGTGCGGTCCGCGGGCCGCGCCGCACGGGGTGGTCGGGCTCGAGCCGCTCGGCGGCGGGCTCGCGCTGCTGCGCTCGCTGGCGGTGGCCGAGGCCGAGCGTGGCCGCGGCCTCGGCGCGGCGCTGCTGTCGGCGGCCGAGCGCCACGCGGCCCGCCTCGGCGTGGACACGCTGTACCTGCTCACCGACACCGCGGACGCGTTCTTCGTGCGCCACGGCTGGCGCTGCGTCGCGCGCGGCGCGGCGCCCGAGGAGGTGCGCGCGACCCGCCAGTTCTCGTCGCTGTGCCCGGACTCGGCGCGGCTGATGTGCAGGCGCGTAGGCGTTCCCGCGCCGGACCCGCCGCCGACGCCCGGCTGAGCGGGCGCCCCGGCGGCAGCACCCGCGCGGCGCCGCGGCCCGGGGCGCCGCGGCGGGCTGGTAGTGTTCACCGATGAAACAGCAAGCAACCGCCAGACAGCCGGCTCCGCGGGACCCCGAGGCGCTGGCGCTCCAGGAAGTCCTCGCGGGCCTGCGCGCCCGCCCCCGCACGCTGCCGTGCAAGCTCTTCTACGACGAGGAGGGCTCGCGCCTCTACGAGCAGATCACCGCGCTGGACGAGTACTACCCGTTCCGCGCCGAGAGCGAGCTGCTGGACACGCATGGCGAGGCCATCGCGGCCGAGATCGGCGCCGGGGTCCTGGTCGTCGAGTACGGCAGCGGCAGCAGCGTGAAGACCTGCCTGCTGCTGGATCGCCTGGAGGCGCCCGCCGGCTACGTGCCCATCGACATCTCGCGCGAGCACCTGATGGCCTCCGCCGAGGCGCTCGCGGCGCGCTACCGGCGCATCGAGGTGATTCCGCTGCACGCCGACTTCACCGAGGAGGTCCAGCTCCCGGACCATGCCCACCGGCGCGCGCCGCGGCTCGCGTTCTTCCCGGGCTCCACCATCGGCAACTTCGATCTCGAGGCCGCCGAGCGCCTGCTCGCGCGCATCCGGCGGCTGGTCGGCAACGGCGGCCGGCTGCTGATCGGCGTCGACCTGCCGAAGGACCGCGAGACGCTGGAGCGCGCGTACGACGACTCGCAGGGCGTGACGGCGGCGTTCAACCGCAACATCCTCGCGCACATCAACCGGCGCTTCGGCGCCGACTTCGATCTCGACCGCTTCGAGCACGTGGCGCGGTGGAACGAGAGCGCGAGCCGCGTCGAGATGCACCTGCGCAGCCGCGAGGCCCAGGAGGTGCAGGTCGGCGGCGAGCGCTTCGCGCTCGAGCGCGGCGAGACGCTGTGGACGGAGTCCTGCTACAAGCACGACCCGGAGAGCTTCCAGGCGCTGGCCGGGCGTGCGGGCTTCGCTGCCGGGCCGGTGTGGTTCGACGGCGAGCGCCGGTACTCGATGCACCTGCTGACTGCCGCGTCCTGAGGACGCGGCGCGGGAACGCCCCCGCGCGCCGTCACCTCCATGTGACGGCGCGTCCACGCGGCGCCGGGACGCCGCACCGGCGCGAGCGCTACCGGCGCAGCGTCGCCGCCAGGAACTCCGAGAAGCGGGCCCAGGACTTGCGGTCCGCGTCCTCGCGGTAGCGCTCGCTGCCGAACACGGTGAACGCGTGCGGCGCGCCGCTGTACGTGATCATCTCGTGCTTCACGCCCGCGCTCTCCATCTCCTGCGCGAGCGCGGCGAACTGGTCCATCGTGATCGCGCTGTCGGCGGTGCCGTGCATGACCAGGACCGTGCCCTTCGCGCTGCTCCAGTCCTGCCCTTCGGGCGTCTTCAGGCCGCCGTGGAAGGTCGCGAAGCCCTTCAGGTCGGCGCCCGAGCGCGCGAGCTCGAGCACCGCGGCGCCGCCGAAGCAGTAGCCCATCGCCACCGCGTCGCGCGGCGACGCGCCGCGCTTCGCGGCTTCCGCGAGCGCCCCCTGCATCAGCGCGCGCATCTTCGCGCGGTCCTTGTACAGCTCGCCGGTGTGCTGGCGCTTGTCCGCGACCTCGGTGGGCCGCACGCCGGCGCCGAACAGATCCGCGGCGAACACCGCATAGCCCATCGCGGCGAGCATCTCGGCACGCTTGACCTCGTAGTCGGTGAGCCCGTCCCAGTCGTGGATCAGCAGCACCAGCGGCGCGCCGTCGGCCGGCGAGACCCAGTAGCCCTCGTAGCTCGCGCCGTCGACCTCGTAGGTCACCGCCTCGCCCGCCGCGAGCGGGGAGGCCAGGCAGGCCGAGACGAGCAGTGCAGCCAGTCGTTTCATGTCGTTGTCCTCGGGTACGAAGTGTCGGTGAGCGGATGATCGGGCGTTCCGGCGCGAGCGATGCCCGCGCGGCGCAGGATCCTACTTCCCGGCCTGGCAGCCGGCACGCGGTCGGAGGCTATACTCGTCGCACAGTCTTCCGGCGGCCGCCGCACGGCGGACCGTAGCGACGATGCCGCATCCTGTCCCGTGCCTGCCGCTCCCGCCGTTGCCGCTCGCGGCCGTGCCGGGCGTCGCCGCACGGGGGCACGGGGTCGTGGTCGCGGGTCTGCGCGCGCCGGCCGGGCGGGCGCGGATCGGCGCCGAGCGACGGGGGAGCGTGACGTGCTGGAGCTGAGGCCCGCGTGCGAGCACTGCGGCGTCGACCTGCCGCCGGAATCCACCGAGGCGCGCATCTGCTCATTCGAGTGCACGTTCTGCCGCTCGTGCGTGGAAGGCGTGCTGTGCAACGTGTGCCCGAACTGCGGCGGCGGCTTCCAGCCGCGCCCGGTGCGCCCGGCCCGCGAGTGGCGCCCGGGCGTCTCGCGCGCGACGAGGCCGCCCGCGACCGAGCGCAAGGTGAAGCCGGTCGATCCGAAGGCGCACCGCGTGTTCGCGGATCCGGTGCGCGCGATCGCGCCCGAGCAGCGGTGAGCGCCCGTGAATGCCTTGCCACGTCTGCTGCGACACCGTTCCGACGCGGCTGTCGGCGTTTCGGGGACTCTCCGGGGCCGCCACACGGGGGCCGGGCCGGGCGCGCGATTCCGTGCACTCCTGCGCGTCGCCGGCCACGCCCCGCCGGCGTGTCGCGACGGCGCGGAGGACTCACGGGCCGTGAGCGCGACGCCGTGAACGCCGAGCGATTCGCATGCCCGCTGACCTTCATGGGCATCCCGTACGGTCATGACCTGTCGGCGTCCCGCGCCGCGGTGGTCGGGATCCCGTTCGACGTGGGCACCGACGCGTACCGCGTCGGCGCGCGCCACGGCCCGCAGGCGATCCGCATCCAGTCCGGACGCATGGGCGCGCACTTCCCGCCGCATGCCGACGTCGACGTCATGGCCGAGCTCAACGCGGTGGACTGCGGCGACGTTCGCGTCACCCCCAGCGAGCTCGAGCAGGCCCACGAGGCCATCGAGGCCGCGGTGAGCGAGGTGATCGACGCCGGCGCCGTGCCGTTCACGATGGGCGGCGACGGCACGGTCACGCTGCCGCAGCTTCGCGCGCTCGCGCGCGCTCACGACGATCTCGTCGTGCTGCATCTGGACGCGCACACCGACGCGGTGTACGGCGAAGGTCGTGCGCTCGCGACCGGCACGACCTTCACCCGCGCCGCGCTCGAGCGCCTCGTGGACGTGGGCGCGTCCATGCACATCGGCGTGCGCGGCCCGCACAAGGGCGCGGGCGTGTACGCGCAGTGCGCAGAGCTCGGCTACCCGATGGTGAACTTCGCGAGCCTGCGCGCGCGCGGCATCGCCGACGTGATGGAGGAGGTGCACCGGCGCATGGCGGGACGCCCCGTGTACGTGTGCTGGGACATGGATTTCTTCGACCCGGCCTTCGCGCCCGGGGTGTGCGCCCCGACTCCCGGCGGCGCCAGCAGCGAGGACGGCTTCGCGATCATCGACGCGCTGCAGGGGCTGCGCGTGGTCGCGGTGGACGTCAACACCGTGAGCCCGCCGCACGATCCCGGCGGCGTCACCGCGCTGCTCGCGGCGCGGATCATGGCCGGGCTCGCGCTGCACCTGTGGCGGCAGCGCGCGTGAGCGGGCCGCGCCGCGCGACGCCGGTGCTGCGGGTGGGCGACTACCCGCGCGTCGTCGCGTACTGGCGCGACGTGCTGGGCTTCACCGTCGACGAGGAGGGCGGCGATCCGCCGCGCTTCGCGATCGTCTCGCGCGGCGCCGCGGTGGTGTTCCTGGACGCCTGGCACGGACCGCCGACGCCGCGCGCGGCCGGCTGGGACGTGTACTTCCACGTCGACGACGCGGACCTGCTGCACGCGGCGTTCGCCGCGGCCGGCGCGCACGTGGTGCGCGCGCCGCAGACCACCGTCTACGGCATGCGCGAGTTCGAGCTGCTGGACCCGGACGGCAACAGGCTGTGCTTCGGCGCGGACGCGCCGGTCCCGGACTGAGCGCCCGTGAATCCTTCGCGCGCCGTCGCGCGGCGCGCGCTCACGCGTCGCGCAGATGCTCGCGCAGCTTCGCCGCCACCGTGTCCGGGATCGGCTCCGAGGCCTGCGTCTCGTAGTTGAAGTACACGTACGTCACGGTGCCGCGGGTGCACAGCGTGTCGCGCTGCCAGATCTCCTCGTACAGCGTGAAGCTCTTGGTGCCGACGCGCTGAACCCAGGTGCGCACCTCGACGTCGTGCTGGAAGAAGATCTGCGCGAGGTAGTCGACGTTCATGTTCACCAGCGCGGCGCGCCAGCGCGCGAAGGACAGGTCCGGGGTGAGCATGCGGAAGATCTCGCGCCGCCCGGCCTCGAACCAGATCGGCGACACGGTGTTGTTGATGTGGCCGGCGGCGTCGGTCTCGCTGGCGCGCGGGGTGATCACTAGGCTGAACATCGGGACTCGCTTGCGCTCGGGTGAACGTGCAACGGCCGGGATTATGACCGCCACGCCGCGGCGGCGGCACGCGGCGCGCCGGGGCCGCGCGGCGCCACGGGCCTGCCGCCGGTCTGCGCGGCGGGGGCGCGCGCCGCCGCGAGCGCGCCTGCGAGGCGTCCGTAGCCGTCGAGCACGATCTCCTCGACCCGCGCCGCGCCGCGCCAGGTGGGCGCGATCACGCGCCCGTGCACCTCGCCGTCCCGCAGCTCCAACAGGCCGGAGACGCCGCGTGCCAGCGCGCGCATGCGCACGTTCTCGGCGAGGCAGTACATGTAGACGGACTGGATGCCCCGGTTGCGCGCGATCAGCAGCAGGTGGCGCAGCAGCCGGCGGCCGGCGCCGAGGCGCTGCCACGGCGCCTCCACCGACAGCGCGACCTCCGCCTCGCGCGCGCCGGCCTCGCCGTGCGGCGCCGCCAGCTCGCCTGCCGCGCGCAGCACGCCGTCGCGGAACCAGCCGACGACCAGGGTGCCGCGCGCCGCGGCCCGTGCGCAGTGCAGCGCGAGCGCGGTGTCGCCCGACGGCGCGCAGAAGCGAAGGCGCCGGTCCTCGTCGGACAGGCGCAGCAGGTGGGCGAGCAGCAGCGGCTGCTCGTCCTCCGTCAGCTTGCGGATGCTGCCCATGGACGCGCTCCCGCCCCGGGGCCGCGCGGGCTCAGCGCGGCGCGGCGGTGCGCGTCGACGATCCGGGCTCCCGCGCCACCAGCCGCGGCCGGCACGGCGGCTGCGGGCGGAAGCGCTGGGGCAGCTCCGCCAGCGACACCTGGTCCACCTCGTCGAGGCGCGCGTCGTCGGTGGTGACCCACAGCAGCAGGCCCTCGCCGAAGTCGGCGACGCACATCACCACGCAGCGGGTGCCCGCCGGGTGGCCGTTGAACGCGCCGCGGAGCTCGAGGCGGCGCCCGATCCAGCGCCGCGCCTGGGCCAGCTCGACGGCGTCGTCGGCCAGGGGCTCGCGGACGGCGCTCACCGCGCGCCTCCCGGCAGCCCGTCGCCGCTCAGGCCGCCGACGGCCCACGTGCGGCGCGCGCGCCGCGCGCGCTCGCGGCGCTCGTGCGCGACCGCGTCCGGCGTGTGGAAGGCCTGCCGGAGGGCCCGCGCGGCGGCGCGCAGCGCGCTCGCGATGGCCTCGCTGCGCAGGCGGCGGCCCCTGTCGACGTAGTGGCGGAGCGCCTCGGCCGTGATCGGCTCCACACTTTCGAGTCCATTCCTGCTGTCCATGCCTGACCTCCTCGTCTGGCTGGGGTAACCTATGCTGCGATGCACCATAGCGGGAGAGGGGCCCGGGAACAGCCCGCCCGCCGTCACAGCACCTGTGACCGCATCGCAAGCCAGGAGGCAACAAGCGACATGGACATTTCGAACCTGATGCAGGTCTTCGTGCGCACGGTGGACCAGGGGAGCTTCTCCGCCGCGGCCCGTACGCTGGGACTCTCGCCGTCCGCCGTGAGCCGCCAGATCGGCGGCCTCGAGGACAATCTGGGGGTGCGGCTGCTGAACCGCACCAGCCGCCACGTCACGCTCACCGAAGAAGGAAAGGAGTTCTACGCCCGCTGCGCCCGCATCGCCGCCGAGATCGACGAGGTGCAGGAGCTGGTCGCCGGGATGTCGCACAAGGTGCAGGGCACCCTGCGCGTCGCGGCGACCGTCGCGTTCGCGAAGTCGCGGCTGCTGCCGCTGTTTCCCGAGTTCCTGAAGCGCTACCCGGACCTCACGCTGCACCTCGAGCTGAGCGACCGGCCGGTGGACCTGGTGGCCGAAGGCATCGACGTCGCGATCCGCTTCACCGAGCAGATCGACGACGACTCGCTGGTGGCGAGGCGCCTCGCGCCGAACCGGCGCGTGATCGTGGCGGCGCCGTCCTACCTGCAGCGCCACGGCACGCCGCAGGCTCCCGACGACCTGCTGCAGCACAACTGCCTGCGCCTGTACTCGGTGTCGCGCTGGAACGACTGGGAGTTCGAGCAGGACGGACGGACACGCCACGTGGAGGTGGGCGGCAACTTCGAGGCCAACAGTGCCGACGCCGTGTACCACGCGGCGCTGGCCGGGCTGGGCATCGCGCGCCTGTCGCTGTACCTGGTGTGCGACGACCTGCGCTCGGGAAGGCTGGTGCGGGTGCTGCCGGAGTACACCCACGACAAGGCGGAGCTGCTGGCGGTGTTCCCGCACCGGCGCAACCTCTCGCCGAAGGTGCGCGCCTTCGTGGACTTCCTCGTCGAGCAGCTCGGCGACGTGCCGTCCTGGGAGCGCGAGAAGGTGCTGAGCGCCGCCTGAGCGGGGGCGCGGGCGCCTCCCGCTCGCCCGGCGGCGCCGGGCGCCGCGCCGTCAGCCGGGCAGGTCCACCGGCTGCGCGGGCGCGTTGCCGAGGATCAGGTCGGCGCCCTTCTCCGCGATCATCAGCGTCGCCGCGTTGGTGTTCGCGGACACCATCGTCGGCATCACCGACGCGTCGACCACCCGCAGCCCTTCCAGGCCGTGCACCACGAGCGACGGATCCACCACCGCGCCGGCGTCGCCGGCCGGCCCCATGCGGCACGAGCCCACCGGGTGGAAGGTCGTGGTGCCGCGCGCGCGCGCGTAGTCCAGCCACTCGTCGTCGCTCTGCACCGCGTCGCCGGGAGATTCCTCGCCCGCGACGTAGGGCTTGAGCGGGTCGGTCCAGATCAGCCGGCGCGCGAGCTTGAGCCCGCCCAGCAGCACCTGGCGGTCGGCCACCGCGTCGAGGTAGTTGGGCTGGATCACCGGCTTCACGTACGGGTTCGGCGACACGGCGCGCACGTAGCCCGCGCTCTGCGGGCGCTGCTGCCACACCGCGACGGTCATCCCCGGATGCCGCTCGAGCTGGGCCTGCACGCCCTCGCTGTAGCTCGCCGGGGTGAAGGTCATCTGCAGGTCGCTCGGGTCGGCGGCGGGGTGCGACTTCCAGAACACGTGAACCAGGGTGGGCTGCAGCGCGAGGATGCTCTCCTGGCGCAGCATCCACGCGACCACCTCCTTCGCGAGCCGCAGGCCGCGCGCGCGCTCGTTGATGGTCTGCACGCCCTTCGCGCGCGCGGCGAGGCGCACGCCGTAGTGGTCGCGCAGGTTCTCGCCCACTCCCGGCAGCGCGTGCAGCACCTTGATCCCCAGCTCGCCGAGCAGCGTCGGGGGCCCCACGCCCGAGAGCTGCAGCAGCTGCGGCGAGTTGAACGCGCCGCCCGAGAGCACGACCTCGCGCCGCGCGCGAATCGTGACCGGCTCGCCGTCGCGGCGCGCCGCGACGCCGGTCGCGCGCCGGCCTTCGAAGGTGATGCGCTCGGCGTGGGTGTTCGTGTAGACGCGCAGGTTGCGCCGGGCGCGGCTGGGTCTCAGGAACGCCGTCGCGGCGCTCACGCGGAAGCCCTTGTGGATGCTGCGCTGGAAGTAGCCCACGCCGTCCTGATCGGCGCCGTTGTAGTCCGGGTTGCGGGGAATGCCGATGGACTCGGCGCCCGCGATGAAGGCCTCGCACAGCGGGTCCTTCCAGTCGAGATCGGTGATCGCGAACTCGCCGTCGCGGCCCCGGAAGGTCTCGTCAGCGTCGCCGATCCGCCGTTCGCTGCGCTTGAAGTAGGGCAGCACCTCGGCGTAGCTCCAGCCGCGGTTGCCCATCTGCGCCCACACGTCGTAATCGCCGCGCTGGCCGCGGTTGTAGATGTGGCCGTTGATGGAGCTGGATCCGCCCAGCGTCTTGCCCCGCGGCTGCTTGATCGGCCGCCCGGCGGTGCCCTCGGACGGCTCGGTCTCGTAGAGCCAGTTCACGTTGGGGTCGGCGTAGGTCTTCATGAAGCCGGCCGGGATGTGGATCATCGGATTGACGTCCGGCGGCCCCGCCTCGACCAGCGCCACGGTGTGCGCCGGGTTCTCGCTCAGACGTCTCGCCAGCACGCAGCCGGCGGTGCCGGCGCCGATGATCACGTAGTCGAACTCGTCAGCCATCAGGAACCCTTCCCCTGGTCGGGATGCCGGTTCGATCATGCCACGGCGCGGCGCCGTCGGGTGCCGCGCGCGCGGCCGTCGGCGGCGGCGCCTGATGTATGCTCGCCGCCCCC
>CBDUCN010000081.1:0-17201 GCA_965365655.1 uncultured Gammaproteobacteria bacterium
GAGGAGCGCTGCATCGCCTGCAAGCTCTGCGAGGCCGTGTGCCCGGCGCTCGCGATCACCATCGAGTCCGAGCCGAGGGGCGACGGGACGCGGCGTACGACGCGCTACGACATCGACCTGGTGAAGTGCATCTTCTGCGGCTTCTGCGAGGAGTCCTGCCCGGTGGACTCCATCGTCGAGACCCGCATCTACGAGTACCACGGCGAGAAGCGGGGCGACCTGCTGATGACGAAGGAGAAGCTGCTCGCGGTGGGCGACCGCTACGAGGAGCAGATCGCCCGGGACCGCATGATGGACGCGGCCTACCGGTGACGGCATTGGCCAGACAACAGGGGGGGATTCGCAACGGGGAGGCCGTATCGGCGTCCCGCGCGCGAAGATCAGATCCAGCGTGACCCAACTACTCTTCTACGTTTTCGCCCTCGTGCTGATCGCCGCCGCGCTGCGCGTGATCACCGCGCGCAATCCCGTGCACTCGGCGCTCTCGCTGGTGCTCGCGTTCGTCGCGAGCTCGGGCCTGTGGCTGCTCATCGAGACGGAATTCCTGGCGGTCGTGCTGGTGCTCGTCTACGTGGGCGCGGTGATGGTGCTGTTCCTGTTCGTCGTCATGATGCTGGACATCAACCTGGTGCCGCTGCGCGAAGGCTTCATCCGCTACCTGCCGGTGGGTGCGCTGGTGGCGCTGCTGATCGTGGTGCAGCTCGCGATGGTGGTCGGCCCGGGCACGTTCGGCCTGGAGCAGGTGCCGGCGCCGGCCGCGCTGCCCGCCGACTACAGCAATACCGAGGCCCTGGGGGTCCTGCTCTACACGGTGTACGTCTATCCCTTCGAGGTCGCTGCGGTGATCCTGCTGGTCGCAATCGTCGCGGCCATCGCGCTGACCATGCGCCGGCGCGGGGACCTGCGCAGCCAGTCGCCGCACGACCAGGTGCGGGTGCGGCGCGAGGACCGCGTGCGCCTCGTGAAGATGCCGGCGGAGTCCGACCGGTGATCGCGCTGTCCGACTACCTCATCCTGGGCGCCATCCTGTTCTGCATCAGCATGGCGGGCATCTTCCTGAACCGGAAGAACGTCATCATCCTCCTGATGTCCATCGAGCTGATGCTGCTCGCCGTGAACATGAACTTCGTGGCCTTCTCCCATTTCCTGGGGGATCTCGCCGGGCAGGTCTTCGTGTTCTTCATCCTTACCGTGGCTGCGGCGGAGGCCGCGATCGGGCTCGCCATTCTCGTGGTCCTGTTCCGCAGTCGGTCGACGATCAACGTGGCCGACCTGGACTCCCTCAAGGGCTGAACGTCGGATAGCGGGGACACTTCGATGCCTTCCGTCTACATCTGGATCGTGCTCGCGCCGCTGATCGGCGCCCTGATCGCCGGTCTGCTGGGCAAGCGCATCGGCCGCGCCGGGGCGCACCGGGTGACCATCGCGGGCGTCGCCATCGCGACGGCGCTGTCCGCGCTGGTGTTCAAGGACACGGTGATCGACGGCGCACCGGTATTCGACGCGACCGTGTACACCTGGGGCCGGATCGGCGCGCTGCACCTGGAGGTGGGATTCCTGATCGACGAGCTGAGCGCCACGATGATGCTCGTGGTGACCTTCGTCTCGCTGATGGTGCACGTCTACACCATCGGCTACATGCACGACGACCCCGGTTACCAGCGCTTCTTCTGCTACATCTCGCTGTTCACCTTCGCGATGCTGATGCTGGTGATGTCCAACAACTTCCTGCAGCTGTTCTTCGGCTGGGAGGCGGTGGGCGTGGTCTCCTACCTGCTCATCGGGTTCTGGTACACGCGCCCCAGCGCGATCTACGCGAACCTCAAGGCGTTCCTGGTCAACCGCGTCGGGGACTTCGGGTTCCTGCTCGGCATCGCGGGCGTGCTGATGTGGTTCGGCAGCCTCCACTACGGCACGGTCTTCGTCCGCGCCCCGGAAGTCGCGGGCCTCACGATGAGCCCCTGGGGCGACACCGAGTGGCAGGTGATGACGGTCGTGTGCATCGCGCTGTTCATCGGCGCGATGGGCAAGTCGGCGCAGTTTCCGTTGCACGTCTGGCTGCCGGACTCGATGGAAGGCCCGACCCCGATCTCGGCGCTCATCCACGCGGCCACGATGGTCACCGCCGGGATCTTCATGGTGGCGCGCATGTCGCCCCTGTTCGAGCTGTCGGAGACGGCGCTCAGCTTCGTGATGATCATCGGCGCGATCACGGCCTTCTTCATGGGGCTGCTGGGCCTCGTGCAGAACGACATCAAGCGGGTGGTCGCCTACTCGACCCTGTCGCAGCTCGGCTACATGACGGTGGCGCTCGGGGCGTCCGCGTACGCCGCCGGAATCTTCCACCTGTTCACCCACGCGTTCTTCAAGGCGCTGCTGTTCCTCGCCGCGGGCTCGGTGATCATCGCGATGCACCACGAGCAGGACATGCGCAGGATGGGCGGTCTGCGCCGCTACATGCCGATCACGTGGATCACGTCCCTCATCGGGTCCCTCGCGCTGATCGGGTTCCCCGGCTTCGCGGGTTTCTACTCGAAGGACGCCATCATCGAGGCCGTGCACGCGTCCAGCCTCCCGGGCTCTTCGATCGCGTACGCGGCGGTCCTGACCGGCGTGTTCATCACCGCGCTGTACAGCTTCCGGATGTACTTCCTCGTCTTCCACGGCGAGGAGCGCATGGACGAGCACACGCGTGAGCACCTGCACGAGACGCCGGCGGTGGTCACGTTCCCGCTGGTCGCGCTCGCGATCCCGTCGGTCATCGCGGGCGCGGTGTTCGCCGGCCCGATGCTGTTCGGTGACTACTTCGGGTCCAGCATCGCAGTGCTGCCCGGGCACGACACCCTGGCGCCCCTCGCGGAGCACTTCCACGGTGCGCTGTCCTTCGCGCTGCACGGGGTGGTCACGCTGCCGTTCTGGCTCGCGGTCTCCGGCGTCGCGACGGCCTGGTTCCTCTACGTCTACCGGCCGGACGTGCCGGCACTCATCCAGGAGCGCTTCTCGCTGCTGCACGCCCTCCTGGTGCGCAAGTACGGGTTCGACGACTTCAACGAGTGGTTCTTCGCCGGCGGAGCGCGCGGCATGGGCAGGATGCTGTGGCGGGTCGGCGACGTGGCGCTGATCGACGGCCTGCTGGTCAACGGCTCGGCACGGCTGGTGGGCTGGGTCTCCGGCATCGTGCGCCACGTTCAGAGCGGGTACCTGTTCCACTACGCCTTCGCGATGATCATCGGCCTGCTGGTGCTCATCGGCGTGTTCGTCACCCGCTAGAGCGTTCCCGAGGTTCCGCACCCATGCTTGACGCCCCGTTCCTGAGCCTCGTCATCTGGACCCCCATCCTGGGCGGGGCCTGGCTCTTCATGGTGGCGGGCGAGCGTGCGCCCGGCCTGTCGCGCCGCATCGCGCTGATCGTGTCCCTGATCACCTTCGCGTTCTCGCTGCCGTTGTACTGGCAGTTCGACCCGGCCAGCCCGTCCATGCAGTTCGTGGAGCGGGGCGCCTGGATACCGGCCTTCGGGATCGAGTACTACCTCGGCGTGGACGGCATCTCGGTGCCGCTGATCCTGCTCACCACCTTCACGACGGTTCTCGTGATCATCGCGGGGTGGCAGGTGATCACGTACAAGGTCGCCCACTACATGGCGGCCTTCCTCGTGCTGGAAGGACTGATGATCGGGGCGTTCGCGGCGCTGGACGCGGTGCTCTTCTACGTGTTCTGGGAAGCGCTTCTGATACCGATGTTCCTGATCATCGGAATCTGGGGCGGGAAGAACCGGATCTACGCGACCGTGAAGTTCTTCCTCTACACCTTCCTCGGCTCGGTGCTGATGCTGGTGGCGATCCTCTACCTGTACGCCCAGGGGGGCTCCTTCTCGCTCCTGGACATGCACCTGCTGGAGCTCGGGCTCGAGGAGCAGATCCTGATCTTCCTGGCCTTCCTGGTGGCCTTCGCCGTGAAGGTCCCGATGTGGCCCGTGCACACCTGGCTGCCCGATGCCCACGTCGAGGCCCCCACCGGCGGCTCGGTGATCCTCGCCGCCATCATGCTGAAGCTGGGCGGGTACGGCCTGCTGCGCTTCAGCCTGCCGATCGCCCCGGACGGGGCGGCCGCGCTCGACTGGTTCATGATCGCGCTGTCGCTGGTCGCGATCGTCTACATCGGCTTCGTCGCGCTGGTGCAGCCGGACATGAAGAAGCTGATCGCTTACTCGTCGATCTCGCACATGGGCTTCGTGACGCTGGGCTTCTTCGTCACGTTCTCCATCATGACCGGCCCCGGGAACCGCGACGGCGCGGTGATGGCGCTCGCCGGCGGGATGATGCAGATGGTCTCCCACGGCTTCATCTCGGGGGCGCTGTTCCTGTGCGTGGGTGTCATGTACGACCGGCTGCACAGCAGGAACATCGCCGACTACGGCGGCGTGGTGAACACCATGCCCACCTTCGCCGCGTTCATGATGCTGTTCGCGCTGGCGAACTCGGGCCTGCCGGGCACGTCCGGCTTCGTCGGCGAGTTCATGGTGATCCTGTCGAGCTTCCAGGCCAACGTCTGGATTGCCGTCCTCGCCGGGCTGACGCTGATCCTGGGCGCGGCGTACACGCTGTGGATGTACAAGCGGGTCATCTACGGCGAGGTCGCGAACGAGGGCGTGGCGTCCCTGAAGGACCTCGACGGGCGCGAGGTGCTGGTGCTCAGCGCGCTTGCGGCGGCGGTGCTGCTGTTCGGGCTCTGGCCGGCGCCGATGCTGGACGTCATGAACCCGACGCTGGAGAGGCTGCTCGACCACGTCATGCAGTCGAAGCTGCCTTGAAGCCTGCCGTGACTCCTGCCGAGGTCGTCGCACGATGAATTTCGTACCTCCCGAGCTGACTCCCGCGTCGCCCGAGCTGCTGCTGCTGGTTCTGGCCTGCACGGTGCTGGTGGTCGACGTCTACGTGGGCGACCGGATGCGGCATCTCACCTACCAGCTCACCCAGGCCGCGGTCGTCGCCACGGCGGTGCTGTGCATCGCGACCACGCCGTCGGAATCGGTCGTGGGCTTCAGCGGCAGCTTCGTGAGCGACCCGATGAGCGGCGCGCTGAAGGTCGCGATGCTGCTCATCGGCTACTACGCGTTCTTCTACGCCCGCACCTACCTCGGCCAGCGCGGCGAGCTGAAGGGGGAGTACTTCATCCTCGGCCTGTTCGCGCTGCTCGGCATGATGGTGCTGGTGTCCGCCGCGAGCCTGCTGACGGTGTACCTGGGCCTGGAGCTGATGTCGCTGTGCCTGTACGCGATGGTCGCGCTGCGCCGGGAGTCCGCGACCGCATGCGAGGCGGCGATGAAGTACTTCGTCCTCGGCGCGCTGGCGTCGGGCATGCTGCTGTACGGGATGTCCCTGGTCTACGGCGTCACCGGGACCCTGGAGCTGCAGGAGGTCGCCGCGGTCGCGGCCACCCGCAGCACCGACCTCGTGCTGATCCTCGCCCTGGTGTTCGTGCTGGTGGGCGTGGCCTTCAAGCTCGGGGCGGTGCCGTTCCACATGTGGGTGCCGGACGTGTACGAGGGCGCGCCGACCGCGGTCACCCTGTTCATCGGCACGGCGCCGAAGATCGCGGCCTTCGGCATGCTGATGCGGCTGCTCGTGGACGGGCTGCAGCCGATGGGGGGGGACTGGAGCCAGATGCTGGTGCTGCTCGCGCTGGCCTCGATGGCGGTCGGCAACGTGGTGGCGATCGCCCAGACCAACATCAAGCGCATGCTCGCGTACTCCACGATCACCCACGTCGGCTTCCTGTTCCTGGGCGTGATCGCGGCGACGCCGGAAGGCTACGCGGCGTCGATGTTCTACATCATCTCCTACAGCCTCATGGCGCTCGGCGCCTTCGGGATGATCATCGCGCTCGGGCGCAGCGACTTCGAGGCCGACCAGCTCGAGGACTTCAAGGGACTCGGCCGGCAGCACCCGTGGTTCGCCTTCCTCACCCTCATCCTCATGCTCTCCATGGCCGGCGTGCCGCCGTTCCTCGGCTTCTGGGCGAAGTGGGCGGTGCTGAGCGAGGTCATCGCCGCGGGCCACCTGTGGCTCGCGGTGGCGGCGGTGCTGTTCTCGGTGATCGGGCTGTTCTACTACCTGCGGGTGGTGCGCCACGTGTACTTCGACGATCCCGTCGGCGATGTCCAGGTGGGGCGCGGGCGGGACCTGCGCATCATGCTGAGCAGCAACGCGCTGGTGATCCTCGCGCTGGGCATCTATCCGACGGCGCTGATGAGCGTCTGCATCGCGGCCCTGGGCTGACCTGACCGACCCGCCGCCGCGGCGCGCCGCGGCCTGCGGCGCCGCCGTTCAGCCGAAGTCGGCGAGTCCCTGGCCCATCGTCACCGGCGCGCCGGGCGCGAGGCCTTCGCACCAGCGGACGGGGCCGGGCGGCAGCACCACGATCACCGTGGAGCCCATGTTGAAGCGGCCCATCTCCTGACCCTTGTCGAGCACCGTGGCGGCGGCGCCCGGCGCGTAGCGCCAGGTGGTGACCTGCGGTCCCGGGGCGGGCGCGACCTGGCCGGCCCACACCAGCTCGATGCTGCCCACGAACACCGCGCCGACGAGCACGACGGCCATCGGACCGCGGGCGGTGTCGAACATGCAGACCACCCGCTCGTTGCGCGCGAACAGGTTCGGCACCGCGCGCGCGCTCGACGGGTTCACGCTGAACAGCCGGCCCGGCACGTGCACCATCTCGCGCAACGTGCCGGCCATCGGCATGTGCACCCGGTGGTAGTCCCGCGGCGACAGGTACACGGTCGCGAAATGGCCGCCACGGAAGGCCGCGGCGCGCGCGGCGTCGCCGCCCAGCAGCCGGGTCAGCGAGAAGGCGCGGCCCTTGGCCTGGATCAGGCTGTCGTCGAGCACGGCTCCGAAGCGGCTGACGTGCCCGTCCGCCGGGCAGGTCACGTCGTGGGCGCTCAGCGCTCGTGCCTGCGCCTTCAGCGCGCGCGTGAAGAACGCGTTGAAGTGGGGATAGGCCAGCGGGTCCGGCTGCTCGGCGAGCGCCATGTCCACGCCGTAGCGCCGGATGAACCAGCGGATCTGCCGGTTCTTGAAGCCCGCCGCGCGCACGCGGGTCGCGCGGTGCATCAGCGCCGACAGCAGGTGGTGCGGAAGCGCGTACAGCGCCGCCGCCTTGAGCCGATCGGCGAGGTCTGGGTGGTCGGCTGGCTCGGACTGCTGCACCGTGCGTGGATCCGTGCGGCGGGGTCGCGCCGGGTGCGTGGCGCCCCGACCACGATTCGAACGTGGGACCTACGGCTTAGGAGGCCGTCGCTCTATCCTGCTGAGCTACCGGGGCGATGCTGTGGGCTTGCGCCAGGGAAGTCCGCGTCCGGGCGCGCCCGGACGCGGTGACTGGATTGGTGGAGCCGAGGAGGATCGAACTCCCGACCTTCGCATTGCGAACGCGACGCTCTCCCAGCTGAGCTACGGCCCCGTGCGGCGGGAGCGGGCTCGCGCCCGTTTCCCGCGAGCCCGCGATTGTAGAGGCCCGCCGCGCGATGCGCCATATGGCGCGGCGTGCGGAACAAACGCTGCGCCGGCGGGTCCACCTGAGCGGGTAGGATTCCGCCGCCAGCTCAGGAGAACCACATGCACGACACCGCCGCTCTGCTCGGTGTGGGCGCCTTCCCCCCGATCCGCCGGCGCCGGCTCGACGCGCTGCAGCTCAACCTCGGCTACCGCTGCAACCAGAGCTGCGTGCACTGCCACGTCAACGCAGGCCCCAACCGCGAGGAGCAGATGTCCCGCGAGACCGTCGGGGTCGCGCTCGAGTTCATCGCGCGCGCGGGGGTGGCCACGGTGGACCTCACCGGAGGCGCCCCCGAGCTCAATCCCTGGTTCCGGGAGCTGGTGACCGGGGCGCGCGAGCGCGGTGCGCACGTCATGGACCGCTGCAACCTGACCATCCTCGAGGAGCCCGGCCAGGAGGACCTGGCAGAGTTCCTCGCGTCGCGGCAGGTCGAGATCGTGGCCTCCCTGCCGTGCTACCTCGGGGAGAACGTCGACGCGCAGCGAGGCAAGGGCGTGTTCGACGCCAGCATGCGCGCGCTGCGGCGGCTGAATGCGCTCGGCTATGGCGGCGGCGACGGGGCGTTGCGGCTGAGCCTCGTCTACAACCCGCAGGGGCCCGTGTTGCCGCCGCCGCAGGTCGAGCTCGAGCGCGCGTACAAGAAGGAGCTGCTCGGGCGCTTCGGCGTGCGCTTCGACCGCCTGCTGACCATCGCGAACATGCCCATCGGGCGCTTCGGCAGCATCCTCGTGTCCAAGGGCCAGTTCAACGCGTACATGACGACGCTGCGCGAGGCCCATCGTGACGAGAACCTCGACGCCGTGATGTGCCGGTCGATGGTGAGCGTGGACTGGCAGGGGCACGTCTACGACTGCGACTTCAACCAGATGCTGGGGCTGCCGCTGCGCGTCGGCGGCCGCGCGCGGGTGACCCTCGGCGACCTGCTGGAAAATCCGGTCGACGGCAACGGCATCGCGGTGCGCGAGCACTGCTTCGCGTGCACCGCCGGGCAGGGCAGCAGCTGCGGCGGCGCGCTGAGCTGACCGCGACCGTGCCGGTCACCGCGCTCGCGGCCGTCCGGGCGCCGGGCGCCTGCCGCGCGCCGCGGGCTCGGCGATGAGCGCGGCCCCGCCCCTGACGGTCGTCATCCCGACCCTCGACGAGGCCGCCTCGATCGAGGCCTGCATCGGATCCATCGGCCGCCTGCTCGACGCGGGGGCGGAGGTCGTCGTCAGCGACGGCGGAAGCGCCGACGACACCGCGGCGCGGGCGGCGGCGGCCGGCGCCCGGGTGCTGGTGGGGCCGGCGGGCCGGTCGCGGCAGCTCAACGCGGGCGCGGCCCGCGGCGCTGCGCCCCTGCTGGCCTTCCTGCACGCGGACTGCCGGCCGGAGCCGCCGGCGTGCGAGCGTCTGCTCGCGCTGGCCGCCGGGCGACGTGCGGCGTGGGGGCGCTTCGACGTCCGCCTCGACGGCCCGGGGCCGGCGCTGCGCACCATCGAGACCGCGATGAACCTGCGCTCCAGACTCACCGGCATCGCGACCGGTGACCAGCTGATGTTCGTCAGCCGCGAGCTGTTCGACGCGGTCGGCGGTTTCCCTCCGATCGCGCTGATGGAGGACATCACGCTCAGCGCGCGGCTGAAGGCGCGAGCGGCGCCGCTGTGCGCGCGCGAGCGGGTGGTGGCCTCCAGCCGCAAGTGGCGCCGCGAGGGCGTGGTGCGCACCACGCTGCTGATGTGGAGGTTGCGCGCGGCGTACGCGCTCGGGGCTGACCCGGACGAGCTCGCGCGGCGCTACTACGCGCATGGTTGACGGCAGCGCTGCGGGCGGCATGGGTCGCGACGCCCCGGCCGGCACGTGCGGCCGGCGCCGGGGTGCCGGGTGACGGCCGCGGCGCCGCCGGCGGTGCTGGTGTTCGCCCGCGAGCCGGTCGCGGGCGCGGTGAAGACCCGCCTGACGCCGGGCCTCAGCGCGGCACAGGCGGCCACCCTGTACGCGCGCATGCTCGAGGGTGCGTTGCGCGCGGCACGCGGCAGCGGCCTCGGACCGGTGGTGCTGTGCCATGCTCCCGCGCCGGCCTTGCCGCGCCTGCAGGCGCTGTCCAGGGCCTACGCCGCGCCGCTGCGCCCGCAGGTCGGGGACGACCTGGGCGCGCGCATGCACGAGGCGCTGCAGGCCGCGGTGCTGGAGCACGGCGCGGCGCTGCTGATCGGCAGCGACTGCCCGGCGCTGGACGCGGCGCGCCTGCGCGCAGCGGCGCGGGTCCTCGCGGACGGCGCGCCGGCGGTGTTCGTGCCGGCGGTCGACGGCGGCTACGTGCTGGTGGGCTGCGGCCGGCCACCGCCCCCGTCCCTGTTCGCCGGCCTGCCGTGGGGCACGCCCGGCGTGATGGCCGGGACCCGGGAGCGCCTGCGCTCGATTGGGTGGTGCTGGCGAGAGCTGGCGCCGCTGCGCGACGTGGACACCGTTCAGGATCTGGACCTGGTGCCGCGTTCGCTGCGCGCGCCGTGACGGCGCGCCAGGATTTTGACCTGTCTTCAGCGCTCGTGCTTAACTGCGTCAAAACCACAACGGGCCCGGCGACGGGCCGCCGACGCCCCACCCGCATGAGTCCACGATGAAGATCCTCCTCGTCGATCCCGATACCGAGCGCTGCAAGGCGCTGCAGGCCAATCTGGACTTCATGGAGTACGAGGCCGAGGTGGTGGCCGGCGACCGGCTGTTGACGCGTGCCGCCGAGGGCGACGTGGACGTGGTGATGATGGGCCCGTGCACCGAGCAGGACGAGTCCATGGTGACGCTGTTCCGGGCACTGCGCGAGCAGGACCCGCACCTGCCCGTGATCCGGCTGGCGTCGGAGGACGAGCCGCCGCCGCCTGCCGACGTCGACTCCGGCAGCATGGCCCGCGTGTCGATGCCGCCCCGTTTCGGCGAGGTGCAGGCGGCCCTGCAGCAGGCGAGCGCGTACCGCGACAGCCGCCACCTGTCGGGGCGGCCGCGGTCGCTCGAGCTGTTCCGCAACCTGGTCGGCGGCAGTGCCGCGATCCGGGGCGTGCGCAAGCTGATCGAGCAGGTCGCGGGTACCGATGCCAGCGTCCTGCTGCTGGGCGAGTCCGGCACCGGCAAGGAGGTGGTCGCGCGCCACATCCACTACCAGTCAGGGCGCCGCTACAAGCCCTTCGTGCCGGTGAACTGCGGCGCGATTCCCGCAGATCTGCTGGAGAGCGAGCTGTTCGGCCACGAGAAGGGGGCCTTCACGGGGGCCGTGAACACGCGCCGCGGCCGCTTCGAGATGGCCAACGGAGGAACCCTGTTCCTGGACGAGATCGGGGACATGCCGCTCGCGATGCAGGTGAAGCTGCTGCGCGTGCTCCAGGAGCGGACCTTCGAGCGTGTCGGCAGCAACCGCAGCATCATGAGCGACGTGCGCATCATCGCGGCCACGCACAGCGACCTGGAGCAGGCCATCGACAAGGGTGAGTTCCGGGAGGACCTGTTCTACCGCCTCAACGTGTTTCCGATCGACATGCCGCCGCTGCGCCAGCGCGCCGAGGACCTGCCGCTGCTGGTCAGCGACCTGATCAGCCGTATCGAGCACGAGAAGCGGGGCTCGATACGGCTCACGCCGGCGGCGCTGGAGGCGCTGTGCTCGTATTCCTGGCCGGGCAACGTGCGCGAGCTCGCGAACCTGATGGAGCGGCTCGTGATCCTCTATCCCTACGGCGTCGTCGACGTGCACGACCTGCCGTCGAAGTACCGGGGCGTCGGCTCGCTGCGCGACGTGGTCGCGGAGAACGACCTCTCCCTGTCGCCGATGGTGGTCTCGTCGCAGACCCTGCCGCGGGAAGGTCTGAACCTGCGCGAGCACCTGGCGGGCATGGAGCGGGCGCTGATCAAGCAGGCGCTGGACGAGGCGGACGGGGTCGTCGCCCACGCCGCGAAGCGACTGTGCATGGGGCGCACGACGCTGGTGGAGAAGATGAAGAAGCTGGGAATCCAGCGCCCGGACGAGGCCGCGTGACGCGAAGCTCCGGCCCAGGAACGTGAGGTCTGTCACGGAATCCTGGCGTATGCCGTCGGCAGACGACGACATTCCGGACATCGGCTGCGGGAGCGCGATCCGCCTCGCACGAATACGATTTCATTAAATTCAAATTGTTACGGTGAACATCTCGGCGGTCTTCTGAAGATTCTCGGTGTTGGCGCGCGGCTTGCTTCAAGTCCTCGCGAAGGGCGCTGGACATGGGAGGTGCCCGCCCGCCAACCGGAGACACCGCCATGAGCCCGACCGCCACCGCATTCGACCCTGCAACCGCGACCCCTGCCGCCATCGTGGAGCGGCACACGGGGCTGGTGCGCCGCATCGCCTACCACCTGGCCAGCCGGTTGCCCGCGTCGGTGCAGGCGGACGACCTGATCCAGTCCGGGATGATCGGTCTGCTGGAAGCCTCGCGGAACTTCGACGCCGCGCACGGCGCGAGCTTCGAGACCTACGCGGGGATCCGGATTCGTGGCGCGATGCTCGACGAGATCCGCCGCCAGGACTGGGCGCCTCGCTCGCTGTTTCGCCGCATGCGCGAGATCAGCGAGGCGATGCGCGAGATCGAGAACCGCGAGGCCCGCGACGCCCGCGACGCCGAGGTCGCGGAGAAGCTGGGCATGCCGCTGGCCGAGTACCACCGCGTGCTCAAGGACGCCTCCAGCCACAAGGTGTTCAGCACCGAGGACCTGGGCGCCGGCCTGGACACGGTGTCGGACGGCCTGTTCGGCGGCACGCAGGGCCCGCTGGACAGCCTGGAAGGGGCGGAGCTGCGGCACAGCCTGGCGCGCGCCGTCGGCACGCTTCCGGAGCGCGAGAAGCTGGTGATGTCGCTGTACTACGACCAGGAGCTGAACCTGCGCGAGATCGGTGAGCTGCTGGGCGTGACCGAGTCCCGCGTATGCCAGATCCACGGCCAGGCGGTGCTGCGTCTGCGTGCGCGCCTGCGGGACTGGCGCGAGACCCACTGAGGCCGCGAATCACTTGCCTGCCGGCGCGACCCGCGCCGGCGTCAGGCGGCGCCAAATCAGCCTCGATTCATCGGCTTGCGTCGTGTTCTTGATGTCTTGTTGAAAGCAGGGCCGCGGCTCCCTATGCTGCCGCGGATGCAACGCTCCCCGTTCCGATGACCCGCCGGCGGGCCCGCTCCCGCCGTGGCGCGGGCCGCCGCCGCACGTCCGCGGCGCGCATCGCCGCGCGCGTCGGGCTGCGGCTGATCGTGGTCGTGCTGGTGCTCGGCACGGCGTGGGCCGCGTGGCTGGACATCCGGGTGCGCAGCCAGTTCGAGGGGCGCCGCTGGCAGGTGCCGGCACGCATCTACGCGCGGCCGCTCGAGCTGTATCCCGGCGCGCCCGTGTCGATGGCGGAGGCGATCCGGGAGCTGGAGTCGGTGGGCTATCACCGCGCGGGCCGCCTGACGCGGCCCGCGTCGTACCGCGTCGACGGCGCCACCCTGGAGCTGCGCACGCGGCGCTTCGCGTTCTGGGACGCCGAGGAGCCGGAACGCACGATCGCGATCCGCTTCCGGGGCGCCAGGGTGGCCGGGCTGCGGGAGCAGGGCGCGGAGGCGGCGCTGGCGCGCCTCGAGCCCCGCCTCGTGGGCCGGATCCACCCCGCGCACCGCGAGGACCGAATCCTCGTGCGCCTGGACGAGGTGCCGCGGGCGCTGGTCGGCGCGCTGCTCGCGATCGAGGACCGGCGGTTCTTCGAGCACCGCGGCGTGTCGCTGCGCGGGATGGCGAGGGCGCTGCTCGCGAACCTGCGCGCGGGGTCCACCGTGCAGGGCGGCAGCACGATCACCCAGCAGCTCGCGAAGAGCTACTTCCTGAGCGCCGAGCGCAGCCTGTGGCGCAAGCTCAACGACGTCGCGATCGCCCTCATCCTGGAGCTGCGCTACGACAAGGAGGAGCTCCTCGAGGCGTACCTGAACGAGGTCTACCTGGGACAGGACGGGCCGCGCGCGGTGCACGGGTTCGGCCTCGCGGCGCGTCACTACTTCGGGCGTCGGCTGGCGGAGCTGAACCTTCCGGAGGTGGCGCTGCTCGCCGGCCTCGTGAAGGGTCCGTCGCTGTACAACCCGCGCCGCCACCCGCAGCGCGCACGCGAGCGGCGCGACCTCGTGCTGTCCGAGATGGCGGAGCTGGGCGTGATCAGCGCCGGGCAGGCGGCACGCGCGCAGGCCGCGGGGCTCGGGGTGACCGCGCGAGCGGGCGCGGTGGGCGCGCGTCACGCGGCGTTCGTCGACCTGGTGCGCCGCCAGCTCGCCCGGGACTACCGGGACGAGGACCTGCGCAGCGAGGGGCTGCGGGTGTTCACCACGCTGGATCCGGCCGTGCAGCTCGCTGCGGAGCGTGCTCTCGGCGACACCCTGGACGAGATCGAGTCGCGGCGCACCGCGCAGGAACGCGGGCTCGAGGGCGCCGTCGTGGTGACGGACCCCGACACCGGGGAGGTGCTGGCGCTGGCCGGCGGTCGGGATCCGGCGGCGGCCGGCTTCAACCGGGCGCTGGACGCGCGCCGCCCGGTGGGCTCGCTGATCAAGCCGGTGGTGTACCTGGCGGCGCTGGGCGAGCCGCAGCGCTTCTCGCTGGCGACGCTGCTGGAGGACGCGCCGGTGCGCGAGACCGGGGCGCGCGGCGAGCCCTGGGAGCCGAAGAACTACGACGGACGGCTGCATGGCGACGTGCCCCTGATCGAGGCGCTCGCGCAGTCCTACAACCTCGCCAGCGTGCGCCTGGGGCTCACGGTCGGACTGGACCGGGTCACCGAGCTGCTCGCGGCCTTGGGGGTGGAGGAGCGCGTGCCGCGATACCCGTCGCTGCTGCTCGGGGCGGTCGAGATGAGCCCGCTGACCGTCGCGCGGGTCTACCAGGGCATCGCCGCGGGCGGGTTCCGCCAGCCCCTGCGCGCCATCCGCGAGGTCACCGACGCGCGCGGCCGGCCCCTGGAGCATTACGGCCTCGAGGTGCGCCAGGCCGCCGATCCCCGGGCCGCGTTCCTGGTGCGCCGCGCGATGGAGGAGGTCATGGTCAGCGGCACCGGGCGGGCGGCGGCCGACGCGGCGCCGCCGGCGGTGCGCCTCGCGGGCAAGACCGGCACCACGGACGACCTGCGCGACAGCTGGTTCGCCGGCTTCGGCGGCGGGCGCCTGGCGGTGGTCTGGGTCGGCCGCGACGACAACCGCAGTGCCCGGCTCACCGGCGCCGGCGGCGCGCTCAGAGTGTGGCGCCGCCTGTTCCGGTCGCTGGCGCTTCGCCCGGGAACGCCGCCGGAACCCGACGGTATCGAGTGGCGGCCCGCGCGGCTGGCGCAGGGCCAGGTTCTGGGGCCGGACTGCGATCTGCCGGGAACCACCCGGTTGCCGTTCGTGCGCGGCACCCTGCCGACGCTCCCCGGCTGCCGCGGCGCCGGGGAGGCCGGCGCCGCGTTGCCGGTGCGCGCGCCGGGCGGGCCGCCGCGTGGCCGGCGCACGGAGGAGGCGCCGTGAACGGGATGTCCCGCAGCGGCGGCCGCGGTGGCGCAGCGGCGTGGTTGCCTGAGCGCTGCGCGCGACCGCTCCGGCACGTCGGCCTGGTCGCCGCCGCGGCGCTGCTGCTGGCCGGCTGCGCGGGAGGGGCGCCGGCGCCAGTGGAGGATCGCGTCTCCGCCGGCGCCCCGGTGTCCGCCGAGGCGGGGAACCGTACGCCCGGCGCGGATCGCGGCGCCGATCCGGGAGTGACGGTGCGGGCGCTGCCCGACAGGGGACCCCGGCGCGAGGACGCGCCGGCCCCGTCCGCCGCGGGCGGGGCCGGCGACACACCTGCCGCGCCGCCGAATCCCGCGGTGATCGCGCTGATCAACCGGGCCAACCGCGAGGCTGGCGCCGGCCGCCACGACACGGCCGCGGCGAGCCTGGAGCGGGCGCTGAAGATCGAGCCCGGTAATGCCTGGCTGTGGCACCGGCTGGCCGCGGTGCGTCTGGACCAGGGGCGGGCGAGGGACGCGGAGTCCCTCGCGGCGCGCTCGAACGCCCTCGCGTCCGGCGACGCAGAGCTGCAGGCGCGCAACTGGCGCCTGATCGCGCAGGTACGCCGCCTGCGCGGCGAAGACGCGGCTGCGCGCGACGCGGAGCGCCGCGCGCGGGAGCTCTCCGGCGCGCGCTCGTGAGCGCGAAGCGCGCCGGGCCTTGAACAAGTCGGGGCAGCGGCGGTAACATGCTTCGCTGACGATTGCGGGGTGGAGCAGTCTGGCAGCTCGTCGGGCTCATAACCCGAAGGTCGCAGGTTCGAATCCTGCCCCCGCTACCAAACGCTTCGGAGCCCCTTTCGCAGGGGCTTTTTTTGGCGTCGCGGCTGCCAGGGCCGTGCGCCGGGAGCACCGCCCGACCAGCGCCGGGGCCGTTGCCAGCGGACCGCGCCCTGGGTCCGGGCGGCCCATGGACGGACGTTAGAAGTGGGCTCTAGAGGCCCACTTTTTGTTTCGAGGGGGTGATGCCGGGCCAACAGAAGCGCTTCCAGGCGATGCTCGGCCCGAGCGTGGCCGCGCTCGGCTGCGAGCTGCTGGGCGTGCAGTTGTCGAGGGGGCGCAGCCACACGGTGCTGCGCCTGTTCATCGACCGCCCGGAGGGCATCACGCTGGAGGACTGCGAGCGGGTCAGTCACCAGGTGAGCGGGATCCTCGACGTGGAGGACCCCATCGAAGGGGAGTACAGCCTCGAGGTGTCGTCGCCCGGGGCCGACCGGCCACTGTTCGACGCGGCGCAGTTCCGGCGCTTCACGGGCCACGAGGTGCGCGTGAGGCTGGGCGTGCCGGTGGACGGGCGTCGCTCGGTGACCGGCCGCATCGAGGGTGTGGACGGAGACGACGTGCTGGTGCGCGAGGGAGAAACGCTGTGGCGGCTTTCCCTCGAGCAGATCGCGCAGGCAAGGCTGGTTCCGGAGGCGTGACGCCGTGACGGAACCCCGGGGTGAATTGAGAGCATGAGCAGAGAAATCCTGACCGTCGTCGACGCGGTGTCCAACGAGAAGGGCGTCGCGCCCGAGATCATCTTCGACGCCATCGAGGCGGCGCTCGCGAGCGCGACGCGCAAGCGTCACGGAGAAGACATCGAGGTGCGCGTCGCCATCGATCGCGAGACGGGCGAGTACGAGACCTTCCGCCGCTGGGAGGTGGTGGACGACGACAAGGTCGTGGACGACCCCGCGGACCTCCCCGAGCCGGAGCCGGAGCCGGAGGCGGAGACCGGGGCGGCGGTCGTCGGCGCGGGCGCGACGCCCGGCAGCGCCGACGTGCCGGGCGAGGCGGAGGTCGAGGAGGTCGACGGCATCCGCCTGTACGTGCCGGACCACATGCGACGCTTGAGCGAGGCGCGCGCGGAGCACCCCGAGATCCAGGTCGGCGAGTACATCGAGGTGCCGATCGAATCCGTGGCCTTCGGCCGCATCGCCGCGCAGACGGCGAAGCAGGTGATCGTGCAGAAGGTGCGCGAGGCCGAGCGCGCGCAGGTCGTGGAGGCCTACCAGGACCGCGTCGGCGAGCTGGTCACCGGCGTCGTGAAGCGCATGGAGCGCGGCAGCGTGATCCTGGATCTGGGCGGCAACGCCGAGGCCGTGATCCTGCGCGAGGAGCTGATTCCGCGCGAGC
>CBDUCN010000082.1:0-17197 GCA_965365655.1 uncultured Gammaproteobacteria bacterium
GCGCAGGACGTGCGCGAGTGGATGGCGCGCCTGGGCGTTCGCTCGCTCGCGGAGCTCGTCGGGCGCACCGACCTGCTGCGCATCGCCGACGGCGAGACGCCGCGGCAGTCGCGCCTCGACCTGACGCCCATCGTCTCCGACTACGGAGTGCCGGCGGACAAGCCGCAGGTGTGCGTGCAGCCGCGCAACGAGCCCTTCGACAAGGGCGAGCTCGCGGAGCAGATGGTGCGCGACGCGCTGCCGGCGATCGAGGAGAAGAGCGGAGGCGAGTTCAGCTACCGGGTACGCAACTGCGACCGTTCCATCGGCGCGCGCCTGTCGGGCGAGATCGCGCGCCGCCACGGCGACAAGGGCATGGAGGACGCGCCGCTCACCATCCGCCTCACCGGAACCGCCGGGCAGAGCTTCGGCGTGTGGAACGCGGGGGGGCTCGAGCTCTATCTGGAAGGTGACGCCAACGACTACGTGGGCAAGGGCATGGCCGGCGGCAAGATCGTCATCCACCCGCCCGCGGAGAGCCGCTTCAAGAGCAACCAGACCACGATCATCGGCAACACCTGCCTGTACGGCGCGACCGGCGGCCGCCTGTATGCCGCCGGCGTCGCGGGCGAGCGATTCGCGGTGCGCAACTCCGGCGCCACCGCGGTGGTGGAAGGCGTGGGCGACCACGGCTGCGAGTACATGACCGGCGGCGTCGTGGCCGTGCTCGGGGACACCGGCGTGAACTTCGGCGCCGGGATGACCGGCGGCTTCGCGTTCGTGCTGGACCTCGAGCGCAACTTCTTCGATCGCTACAACCACGAGCTGATCGACATCCATCGCATCCACACGGAGATCATGGAGGGTCACGCCGGTTACCTGCAGATCATCCTGGAGGACTACGTGCGCGAAACCGCCAGCACGTGGGGCGCGCAGATCCTCGAGGACTTCGACGACATGATCCGCAAGTTCTGGCTGGTCAAGCCGAAGGCCAGCGAGCTCAACGCGCTGCTGCACTCGCTGCGCGAGGCCGCGTGACGCACCCCAACCGCGCACGGGGCGGCCGCAGCCGCCCCGGCGCACGAACCTGACAGCCGGAAGCGCTCATGGCCAACCTTTTCCAGTTCGTCGACGTGCCACGCCAGGATCCGAAGAAGATCCCGGTCGAGGTGCGGGCGCGCAACTTCCAGGAGATCTACGGGCAGTTCGACGAGCAGGGCGCGACTGCGCAATCCGACCGCTGCATCGCCTGCGGCAATCCGTACTGCGAGTGGAAGTGCCCGGTGCACAACTACATTCCGGACTGGCTGAAGCTTGTCGCGGACGGCAATCTGATGGCGGCCGCGGATCTGTGCCACGAGACCAACTCGCTGCCCGAGATCTGCGGGCGCATCTGCCCCCAGGACCGCCTGTGCGAGGGTGCGTGCACGCTGAACGACGGCTTCGGCGCGGTGACCATCGGTTCGGTGGAGAAGTACATCACCGACACCGCGTTCGAGATGGGCTGGCGGCCCGACCTCTCGCACGTGAAGAACACCGGCAAGCGCGTCGCCGTGATAGGCGCCGGGCCCGCGGGCCTGGGCGCGGCGGACATCCTGGTGCGCAACGGCGTGAAGCCCGTGGTGTTCGACCGCTATCCGGAGATCGGCGGCCTGCTCACCTTCGGCATTCCGCCCTTCAAGCTGGAGAAGGACGTGGTGACGCGACGTCGCAGGCTGCAAGAGGAGATGGGCGTCGAGTTCAAGCTGAACACCGAGATCGGCCGCGACGTTCCGTTCCAGCGCCTGCTCGACGAGTTCGACGCGGTGTTCCTGGGGATGGGCGCGTACACCGCGATGCAGGGCGGCTTCCGCGGCGAGGACAATGACGGCGTGGTGCAGGCGCTGCCGTTCCTCATCGCCAACATCAACCGCCAGCTCGGCCTCGAGAAGCACCCGGGCGAATTCATCGACATGTCCGGCAGGCGGGTCGTGGTGCTGGGCGGCGGCGACACGGCGATGGACTGCGTGCGCACCTCCATCCGCCAGGGCGCCACCAGCGTGACCTGCGCCTACCGCCGCGATCAGGAGAACATGCCCGGGTCCATGCGCGAGGTGGAGAACGCGAAAGAGGAGGGTGTGCGCTTCCTCTGGAACCGCCAGCCGGTGGAGCTGCTCGGCGGGCGGCGGGTGGAGGGCGTGAAGGTGGTTACCACCCGCCTCGGCGATCCCGACGAGCGCGGTCGCCGGCGCCCGGAACCCATCCCCGGCACCGAGGAGGTGCTGCCGGCCGACCGCGTGATAATCGCGTTCGGCTTCCGCCCGAGCCCCAGCCCCTGGTTCGGCGACCACGGCATCGCGATCGACAGCGGCGGGCGGGTGATGGTCGCGCCGGAAGGCGGGGCGCTCCCGTTCCAGACCGGCAACCCGAAGGTGTTCGCCGGAGGCGACATGGTGCGCGGCTCCGACCTGGTGGTCACCGCGGTGTACGAGGGCCGCGAGGCGGCGAAGGCCATCTGCAGCTTCCTCGACGTCTGACTCCGTCCTTCCGTCACCCTCCGAGGAAGCTCTCCCATGGATCCATTGCGCAACGACCGCTTCCTGCGCGCGCTTCGCCGCGAGCCGGTAGACCGCACCCCGCTGTGGGTGATGCGCCAGGCCGGGCGTTACCTGCCCGAGTACCGCGCGGTGCGCCAGCGCGCGGGCAGCTTCATGAACCTGTGCACCTCGCCGGAGATGGCGTGCGAGGTGACGCTGCAGCCCATCGACCGCTTCGACCTGGACGCCGCGATCCTGTTCTCCGACATCCTGACGATCCCGGGCGCGATGGGACTCGGGCTGGATTTCCGGGAGGGCGAGGGCCCTTGCTTCGAACGGCCGGTGCGCACCCCGGCGGACATCCGCGCGCTGGGCGTGCCGGACCCCGAGGGCGAGCTCCGCTACGTCACGGACGCCGTGCGGCTGATCCGACGCGAGCTGCGCGGACGGGTGCCGCTCATCGGCTTTGCCGGGAGTCCGTGGACCCTGGCGACCTACATGGTGGAGGGCGGCTCCAGCAGCACCTTCAGCCGCATCAAGGGACTCGCCTACGGCCAGCCGGACGCCGCCCACGAGCTGCTGGCGCTACTCGCGCGCGCGGTGTCGACGTATCTCGAGGCGCAGGCCGCCGCCGGCGCCCAGGCGCTGATGGTCTTCGACACCTGGGGCGGCGTGCTCACGCCGCGCGACTACCGCGCCTTCTCACTGCAGTACATGACCCGGATCGTGCAGCACCTGGCCGCCAGCGGCGCCGCCGCCGACGTGCCGGTGATCCTGTTCACCAAGGGCGGCGGCGCGTGGCTGGAGCCGATGGCGGACAGCGGCTGCAGCGCGCTGGGCCTGGACTGGACGGTGGACATCGGCGACGCGCGGCGCCGCGTCGGCGAGCGCGTGGCCCTGCAGGGCAACATGGACCCGGCGATGCTGTACGCCCCCGAGGCACGCATACGCGAGGAGGTGGCATCCATCCTGGCATCCTTCGGAAAGGGCAGCGGACACGTCATGAACCTGGGCCACGGCGTGCAGCCCGCGGTGGACCCGGCCCGCGTCGCCGCGTTCGCGGACGCGGTGCGCGAGCTGAGCCCCGCGTATCACTGACGGGCGCGTGCCGGGGCGCTCGTGAACGGATCACCGCGCGTGCTGCGCGACCTGCTTTCCCCGGTGCTGAAGGGGATGTGCATGGGCGCGGCGGACGTCGTGCCGGGCGTGAGCGGGGGCACCATGGCCCTCATCCTCGGCATCTACGAGCGCCTGCTGGACGCCATCAGGCACGTGGACCTGCACTTCGTGCGCAGGCTTCTGCAAGGCCGCTTCCGCGACGCGGCGGTGCACACCGATCTCGTGTTCCTGCTGCTGCTCGGCAGCGGCATCTTCGCATCGCTGATGTTCTTCACCCGGGTGGTGTCGCTGCCGCGCCTGATCGTCGAGCAGCCGGAGCTGATCTACGGCCTGTTCTTCGGCCTCATCGTGGCCTCCATCGGTGCGCTCGTCGCGAGGCTGCGGCCGCTGGGCACCGGGGCCGTCGGGTGGATGCTGCTGGGCACCGTGCTCGGGCTCGCCATCGTGAACCTGGTGCCGATGCAGACGCCCACCGCGACCTGGTTCATCTTCCTGTGCGGTGCGCTGGCGATCTGCGCGATGATCCTTCCCGGCGTGTCCGGCTCCTTCATCCTCCTCGTGCTGCAGAAGTACGCCTACGTCTTCGACGCTCTGGGCCGGCTGGATCTCACGATCATCGTGCCCTTCGCGCTCGGCTGTGCAACCGGCCTCGCCGCCTTCAGCCGCGTGCTGGGCTGGCTGCTCGGGCGCTTCCACGACGTCACCCTGCTCGTGATCGTCGGCATTCTCACCGGCTCGCTGTGGAGCATCTGGCCGTTCCAGGAACGCGTCTACGAGACGGTGCGCGGCAAGCAGCGCCTGATCGGCACCACCCCCGTGCTCCCGGAATCGTGGGACGCGACGGCGTGGGGCGCCGTCGCGCTCGCGCTCGCGGGGGTGGTGGCGGTGACCGCCCTGCATGTGTTCGCGACGCGCCGCCGGCCGTCATGACGGGGAGACGGTGAGCGCGCCCCGACGCGGGACCCGCCGCGACGCCGCCGTGCGCGGCGCGCAGGCGCCGCGACGCTGCGGTCGCGGCGCGGGGCGCCGGCGTCACCGGCCCGGGTGAGCGATGCCCGAGCTACCGGAAGTCGAGACCACTCGCCGCGGCATCGCGCCCCACGTCGAGGGGCGACGCGTCGCGGCGCTCGAGGTGCACGAGCCGCGGCTGCGCTGGCCACTCGACCCGGGGCTCGCGCAGAGCCTGATCGGCAGACCGGTGGTGGAGGTGGGACGGCGGGCCAAGTACCTGCTGCTCCGCTTCGCTCACGGCACGCTGATCGTGCACCTGGGAATGTCCGGCTCGCTGCGCATCGCCGCGCCACGCGAGCCGCGCCGGGTGCACGACCACGTGGAGATGGTGCTCGATGACGGGCGCGTGCTGCGCTATCACGACCCGCGCCGCTTCGGCAGCATGCACTTCCAGCCCGGCGATGCACTCACGCACTGGCTGCTGACCAGCCTCGGCGTGGAGCCGCTGGACGACGCCTTCGACGGCGCGCTGCTCAAGGCCGCCGCAGCGCGTCGGCGGGGGCCGGTCAAGTCGCTGCTCATGGACTCGCACGTCGTTGTCGGCGTCGGCAACATCTACGCCAGCGAGTCGCTGCACCTCGCCGGAATACACCCGTCGCGCCCGGCGGTGCGCATCTCTCTGGCGCGCTACGAACGCCTGTCGCAGTCCGTCAAGCAGGTGCTCGCGAGCGCCATCCGCGATGGCGGCACGACGCTGCGCGATTTCGTCAACGGCGTCGGAGAGCCCGGCTACTTCGCGCAGTCGCTGTCGGTATATGGGCGCGCCGGGGAGGCCTGCCGCCGCTGCGGTGACCGGGTGCGCAGCCGGATCATCGCGCAGCGCAATACCTTCTTCTGCGCCGGCTGCCAGCGCTGAGCTCGGGAATCCCTCACCCGCCCGCTGCGACGGCGCGCGAAAGATTCAATATCAAGGCTCCGGGAGCCCGCGCGCTTCCGCCTATTCTCCACCCTGCTCGCCGGCGGCCCGCCCCGTGATGCGCAGGTACTTGGCATACAGCTGGTCGCGCGTCTCTTCGTGGTTCGGGTCCAGCGGGATGCAGTCCACCGGGCACACCTCGACGCACTGCGAGGTCTCGAAGTGCCCGACGCACTCGGTGCACAGCGCCGGGTCGATGCGGTAGAACTCCTCGCCCGGCGAGATGGCGTCGTTCGGGCACTCGGGCTCGCAGACGTCGCAGTTGATGCATTCGTCGGTGATCATCAGCGCCATCGCGTCACGCTCCTGCGGGGCAGGCGCCGGCAAGCCGCGCCACAGCCATCAGCGGAAGCGCTGCGCGAGGGCTTCCTGCACCACGGCCGGCACGAACTTGCTCACGTCTCCACCGAGGCTCGCGATCTCGCGCACCAGTGACGACGAGATGAAGGTGTAGCCCTCGTCCGGGGTCAGGAACATCGTCTCGACCTCCGGCGCCAGCCGGCGGTTCATGCTCGCGAGCTGGAACTCGTACTCGAAATCCGACACCGCGCGCAGGCCGCGCAGGATGACGTCCGCACCCTGCGCCATCGCAAACGTGACCAGCAGCCCGCTGAAACCCATCACCTCCACGTTGGGCGTCTTGCGCAGGGCCTCGCGCGCGAGATCGATGCGCTCGTCGAGACTGAAGCACGGGCTCTTGGAGCCGCTGCCCGCGACCGCGACGAGCACGCGGCTGAAGCGTTTCGCTGCGCGCTGCACGAGGTCCACGTGACCGTTCGTCAGGGGATCGAAGGTGCCGGGATAGAGGGCGGTCTGGTTCATGGAGACGGGTCGCCGGACGTGAGCGCGAGATGATAGCGCACCCGTCCCGCGCGCTGGGCGCGCAGCGCGCTCCACCCGGACGGCCAGCACACCGGATCCCCGTCCGCCGGCGTTTCCAGGTAGACCAGCGCGTGCGGCGCGAGCACGGGCGACTGCGCCAGGCGCGCCAGCAGCCGCGGGATGTCCAGGGTTCCGAACGGCGGATCCAGGAACACCACGTCGAAGCGCTCGCTGCATGTCTCCAGCCACGACTCCGCGTCGGCGGGGACGACCTGCACCTCGCCGGCGCCCAGGGCCCTTGCCTGCTGCTCGAGGTGACGCACGACCCGCGGGTCGCGCTCGACCAGCACCACGCGGGACGCGCCGCGCGAGGCCGCCTCGAAACCCAGCGCACCGGTGCCGGCAAACAGGTCGAGGCAGCGCGCACCCGGCAGGTCGGGCGCCAGCCAGTTGAACAGCGTCTCGCGCACCCGGTCCGGCGTGGGGCGCAGGCCCGGGACCGCCGGCACGGAAATCAGCCGCCGCTTCCAGCGCCCGCCGATGATCCGGATGCGTCCCGGTGGCGCCGCCACGCTCGTTCTCCCGATTCGCCGCAACTGCCGCATGGTACGATCCTCGCGACACGGCCACCCCATTACGCCCCGTTCTCGTTCCATGTCCAAGGATGCTGCTCCCGGCGGCCGCGGGCTCTTCGCGCGGCTGCGCGCAGGGCTCGCGCGCACGCGCGACGTGCTCACCACGGACGTCACCGACCTGCTTCGTTCCCGTGCGAGCATCGACGAGGATCTGCTCGACGATCTGGAGGCGATCCTGATCGGAGCCGACGTCGGCGTGGACGCGAGCGCACGCCTGCTGGCCGGGCTGCGCGAGCGCGTGCGACGCAAGGAGGCGGGCGACGCCGACGCCGTGCTGCGTGCGCTGCGCGACGGCATGCGCGAGATCCTCGACCCGGTGTGCGCACCGTTGCGGATCCCGGAAGATCCACCGAAGCCGTGGATGATCCTGATGGTGGGGGTGAACGGCGCCGGCAAGACCACCACCATCGGCAAGCTGGCGGCGCGCTTCAAGGCCGAGGGGCGGAGCGTGATGCTGGCAGCCGGGGACACGTTCCGTGCTGCGGCCGTCGAACAGTTGCAGCGCTGGGGAGAGCGCAACGCGGTGCCGGTGATCGCGCAGGAGCAGGGCGCCGACCCGGCGTCGGTGGTGTACGACGCGCTCGCCGCCGCGCAGGCCCGCTCAGTGGACGTCCTGATTGCCGACACCGCGGGCCGCCTCCACACCCAGGGCGGGCTGATGGAGGAGCTGAAGAAGGTGAAGCGCGTCGCCGCCAAGCTGGACCCGAGCGCGCCCCACGAGACGCTGCTGGTGATCGACGCCGGGATGGGTCAGAACGCGGTGGTGCAGGCACGGCAGTTCAACGACGCGATCGGGGTCACCGGCATTGCGCTCACCAAGCTGGACGGCACGGCGCGCGGCGGCGTGGTGCTCGCGATCGCGGAGCAGCTCGGCATTCCGCTGCGCCTGGTGGGCGTGGGCGAGTCTGCGCAGGATCTCCGCGACTTCGACGCCGGCGATTTCGTGCAGGCACTGATCGACGCGTGATCCGCTTCGAGCAGGTCGCGAAGCGCTACGCCGGTGGGCAGGAGGCGCTGCACGACGTGAGCCTGCAGGTGTCTCCCGGCGAGATGGCGTTCCTCACCGGGCACTCCGGGGCGGGCAAGAGCACGCTGCTGCGGCTGATCACGCTCGTGGAGCGCGCGACGCGGGGCGAGATCACGGTGGGCGGGCAGGCCCTGTCGCGGGTGCGCGGCGGAGCCGTGGCGCGCTTCCGGCGCAACCTCGGGGTCGTCTACCAGGATCACCGCCTGCTCACGGACCGCCCGGCCTTCGACAACGTCGCGCTGCCGCTCGTGATTGCCGGCTACCCGCGCGCGGAGATCGCGCGCCGCGTACGGGCGGCGCTGGACCGCGTGGGGCTGCTGGCGAAGGAGCGCGCGCTGCCGGAGATGCTCTCGAGCGGCGAGCAGCAGCGCGTGGGCATCGCACGCGCGGTGGTGCACAAGCCGGCGCTGGTGCTGGCCGACGAGCCCACGGGCAACCTGGATCCGGAACTGAGCGCCGAGATCATGCGACTGTTCCAACGCTTCAACCAGGTCGGCGTGACCGTGCTGATCGCGAGCCACGACCTGGACCTGATCTCGGGCATGGGCCAGCGCGTGATCCGGCTCGCCGGGGGGCGGGTGGTCGCGGACGACCGCCCGGCGCGGCCGGCGTGAACGGCCGCGGGCAAGGCGGCTGGCAGCGCAGGGCGGCTCGCGGCGCCAGCGCCTGGCTCACGCAGCACCTGCAGTGCGCGGTGGCCAGCCTCGGCGCGCTCTGGCGAGCTCCGCTCGGGACCCTTCTCACGGTCGGCGTCATCGGAGTGGCCCTGGCATTGCCGCTGGCGTTGCTCCTGCTCGTCCAGGAGCTGCGAGGTGTAAGTGCACACTTCGGCAGCAACTTCGAGGTATCGGCCTTTCTGCACCAGGAGATGGACGAGGGTCGGGGCGACGAGGTGGCCCGCACGCTGGCTGCCCGCGGCGACGTCGCCGCCACCCGGGTCATCGGGCGCCGTCAGGCGCTGGCCGAGTTCCGGGCGGCGGCGGGGGTGGTCGGCACCGTCGAGGGGCTGGAGGACGACAACCCGCTGCCGGTGGTCGTCGTCGTGACGCCGTCGGCCCACGACCGAGGCTCGCTGGACCGTCTGGTCGCGGAGCTTTCGGAGATGCCGCAAGTGGAGTCGGTGCTGGCGGAGCGGGCCTGGCTGGACCGGCTGGACGCGGTGCTCGCGGTGGCCGGCAGGGCGCTGTGGGTGTTCGCCGGACTGCTCGGCGCGGGCGTGATGCTGGTCGTGGGCAACACCTTGCGGCTCACCGTGGAAGCACGCCGTGCGGAAGTCGAGATCGCCAAGCTCTTCGGTGCCAGCGACGCATTCGTGCGGCGGCCCTTCCTGTACCAGGGATTGCTCTACGGCGTGGGCGGCTCGCTGGTGGGGTGTGCGCTGGTGATCGGCGGCACGCTGCTGCTCGCAGGCCCGCTGGAGCGGCTGGCGGAGGCGTACGCAGTCGCCATCGCGCCGCCGGCCCCGCGGGCGTCGCACCTCGCGGCTCTGCTCGCATGCGGGGCGGCACTGGGTCTGCTCGGCGCGTGGCTGTCGGTGGGTCGGCACCTGCGCGCGGTGCAGCCGCGCTGAGAAGAGTCCGGATCGGCCGCGCGGACCGCGCGGCCGCTTGCATGCTGCGCCCGCTTCGATGATGTAACTCTCTGAATTTACAGCCTATCGTTCAAGAACGGCCGGACCCTACAACGCGCGGGCAGACGGCGGGCGTCGACCGGACGTCTGCTTGCTCGCGACGGCCCGGGGCCTGTGATGCGGGACACCGGCCGGCGGCGCAGGCCGTCCGGCACGCGCCCGCCGCAGCGGTCCGGCGGTGCGCGGGGCCCGAGCCGCACGCGCGCCGTCCGGTGGCGGGCCTTCGCGGCATTGCGGCTCGTCCATGCTTTGGCACTCTATCCTTGGGAGTGCTAATATTTGCTCATCTAATGGGAGGAGATACGCATGTCCAACGCATTGCCGATGCAGCTCGCGCTGCCTACCGGAAGCCTGGAAGCGTACCGGCAGGCGGTGCACAGCATTCCGATGCTGAGCGAGGACGAGGAGCGGGAGCTCGCGGAGCGCTACCGCCGGGACGAGGATCTGGATGCCGCATGGCGGCTTGTGCTGTCGCACCTGCGCTTCGTCGTGCGCGTCGCGAGGGGGTACTCGGGCTACGGGCTCGCGGAAGCGGACCTTATCCAGGAGGGGAACATCGGCCTGATGAAGGCCGTGAAGCGCTTCGACCCCGACGTCGGCGTGCGGCTGGTGTCCTTCGCGGTGCACTGGATCCGGGCCGAGATCCACGAGTTCATCCTCCGCAACTGGCGCATCGTGAAGGTGGCCACCACCAAGCCGCAGCGCAAGCTGTTCTTCAACCTGCGCGGCGCCAAGAAGCGCCTGGGTTGGATGAACCGCCAGGAGGTCGACGCGGTGGCCGACGAGCTGGGCGTGAGCTCCGACACCGTGCTCGAGATGGAGCAGCGGCTGAACGCTCACGACGCGGCGTTCGACGGCTACGGGGACGACGACGATCGCCCGGCGCCTTCGGGTCTTCTGGAGGATCTCCGGTTCGAGCCCAGCCAGGAAGTTGAGGCCGACGAGTGGGAGCAGCACACGCACGAGCGTCTCGCCGATGCGTTGGACGACCTGGACGAGCGTAGCCGGGTGATCGTGCAGGAGCGCTGGCTCAACGACGAGAAATCGACGCTGCAGGATCTTGCCGACCGCTACGGCGTCTCGGCGGAGCGGATCCGGCAGGTCGAGAAGAACGCTTTCAAGAAGCTTCGCGGGGCACTCGAGCCGGCCTGACCGGTTCGTCCATCCCGCGCCAGCCAGGGACGCGCTACGACGATCGTCGTAGCGCGTTTTTTCTGAACGGATGCTCCGGACGGGGCAGCACGGATGGCTTCAGCCGGAAGTTCCGTGCCGTCTGGCCTCACGCACGCTGCATTCTCGCCACGAAGAGTCCAGCCGGCCAGCGCGGCGTGCCTGCGTCATGCAGTCACGACGGGCTGTCAGTCGACCGGCCCGGCGCCCACCCCGACAGCGCGCACCGGCCTCGTCCGTCAGGCCATGGGCCGCGGCACGTAGTGATCGAGCACCAGCACCGCGAACAGTGCGGTCAGGTACCAGATCGAGAAGCTGAAGGTACGCATGGGCACGCCGACGGTGTCGCCGTCGAAGTACAGGCGCAGCGCATGGCCGATGAAGGCGACCCCGAGGAAGACGGCGCCGCCCAGGTACAGCGGTCCGCTCATTCCCGCGGCGAACGGCAGCAGCGACACCGCGAACAGGATGATCGTGTACAGCAGGATGTGCAGCCGCGTGAACGGCACGCCGTGGGTCACGGGCAGCATCGGCACGTCGGCCTTCGCGTAGTCCTCCCGGCGGTGGATGGCGAGCGCCCAGAAGTGCGGCGGCGTCCATGCGAAGATGATCAGGAACAGCAGCAGCGCCTGCGGATCGAGCGAGCCGGTGACCGCCGTCCATCCCAGCACCGGCGGCATCGCACCGGCCGCGCCTCCGATCACGATGTTCTGCGGCGTCGCCCGCTTGAGATACATCGTGTACACGACCGAGTAGCCCACCATCGACGCGAAGGTGAGGACGGCGGTGAGCAGGTTCACGCCCACCGCGAGCACCGCAAAGGACAGCAGCGAAAGGCCCGCGGCGAACGCGGCTGCAGCCCCTGGCTCGAGGCGGCCTCCCGGCAACGGGCGCGCCCGGGTACGGGCCATCACGGCGTCGATTCGCTGATCGACCACCTGGTTGAACGCGGCGCCCGACGCCGCGCCGAGGCCGATGCCCAGCGTGCCCAGCAGCAGCACCTGAGCAGGCACAAGGCCCGGGGTCGCGAGGAACATGCCGACCACCGCGGTGAACACGATCAGCGCGACCACCTTGGGCTTGCACAACGCGTAGTAGTCCCGCCACAGGGCTCCCTGCACCGCACCGGCCGTGCCCTGCACCGCTCTCACCTGCCCCGCGTCCTCGTGTCCATCGAGTGTGCGCCGCCCGGCTCAGATCACGCGCGCCGGGGGGCGGGCCACATGATAAACAGTGACCAGCGTCAGCAGCAGGAGGGCCGCCACGCCGTTGTGCGCGACCGCGACCCATAGCGGCAGACCGAGCACGACATTCCCGATGCCGAGCGCCACCTGTGCCAGGAGCACGAGCGCCAGCACGCCTCCCGCCGTCTTCAGCCGTGCGTCGTGATTGCCGCGCAACAGCCACCAGGCCAGTGCGCCCAGGTACAGCAGGACCACCACCGCGCCGGCACGGTGCAGGAGGTGGATCGTGACGCGGGCGTCGGTCGCGAGGATACCGCCCTCGTAATCACGGCCGATGCCGTGCCACGGCTGCAGCGCGTTCGCAAAGTCCAGCTCAGGCAGCAGACGGCCCTGGCAGAGCGGGAAGTCCGGGCAGGCTAGGGCCGCGTAGTTGGTGCTCACCCACCCACCCAGCGTGATCTGTGCGTAGAGCAGCAGCAGCCCGACGCCAATCCACGGCGCGAAGCGTGCGCTGCCCGCGCCGAGCAGCGGCCTCGAGTAGCCGGTGAACAGGCCGCCGTGGCGCAGCGCCAGCCACCACAGCAGCGCAGTCGTCGTCACGCCGCCGATCAGGTGGGCGGTGACCACCAGCGGCTTGAGCAGAAGCGTGACGGTCCACATGCCGAGCAGCGCCTGGAACACCACCAGCGCCGCCACGGCCAGCGGCATGGCGACCTGCTGGCCGGGCCGGTTGCGGCGCCGCCAGGCCGCCACCGCGATGACCGCGATCAGCAGCCCGAGGACCCCGGCCAGGTAGCGGTGCACCATCTCCTTCCAGGCCCTGGGGATGTCCAGCGGACGCTCCGGCCACGCGAGGTTCGCACGCTCCACCTCCTCGGGCGCATCGGGCACCAGCGCCTGCCCGTAGCATCCCGGCCAGTCGGGGCACGACAGCCCCGCGTGCGACAGGCGCACGTAGGCGCCAAGCACCACGACGACCAGCGCCAGCACGGTGGCGCCCATGCACAGGCGGGTGAAGACCTGGATGCTCATGTTCAACCTTGTGTCGAGATCCTCAGCAGTCGCTTGAGGTCCTTCAGGATGGCGCCCGCCGACGCATCCGGCGGGTAGCGCAGCACCAGGAGACCGGCCGGATCCACCAGCCGCACGCTGCCGGGCGCCCCCGGAACGAGCACGGATCGTGCCGACACGACGCCCAGCCGCAGGCCCGGATACTCGGCGCGTGCCGAGGACACGCTACGCGCGTCGGGCATCGCCGTCATCAGCCACCAGCGCGCGACCCGTCCTGCGTCCTTGCCGAGCGCGAGGCGCGCCTGACGCATCCTGGCGAGTGCCGTCGAACAGGGATCCCCGCACTCGGGCGAACCGACGTACACGAGCTGCCATACGGCCTCCCCGTCCGGACCGAAGTCGGCGCCGTCCAGCGCCCGCACGTCTCCGGCTGCCACCGGCTGCGGCGGCCGCACGAGTTCGCCCCGGTTCACGCGCCCGAACGGGAGCCAGCCGGGCGCGGCGACGTTCAGCACCAGCGCCGCGACCAACGGCAGGAAGAACAGCGCGAACAGCCCCAGCAGCGCGAGGCGCCCCCGCCGCTGGCGGTGCTGAGCGGCGGATTCCGGGTCAGCGGACACGCGACGGCCTCGATCGCAGGCTCACCACGACGACGATCACGATCAGCGCTGCCGCAAGCGAGAACCACTGGACCGCGTAGCCGCGATGGCGCTCGGCGCTGACCCCGGGCACCGCATGCCACTCGCACACGTAGCAGTCCGGGTGGGCCGGATCGAGCAGCAGCATCGCCGGCAGCAGCGTGAGCCCGGTGTCCGCCTCCATCGACGCCAGGTCCACGCGCTGCACGACACGTGGCCACGCACCGCGCTCGTATCCGCTCTCGCCCAGCAGCAGTCCGCCCCGCGGCGGCGGGACCAGCCGGCCCGTGAACACGCCGCCGTCCGCGGCAGGCTCCACCGCCGGTGGCGTGGATCGATCGGGCCCCACCGGCACCCATCCACGGTTCACGAGGACCGCGAATCCGGAGCTGCGGACCACGGTGAGCACGTGGTACCCGGCCCGCCCCTGCCACGTCCGGTTGTCCAGCAGGTACTGGCGGCTCGCGAGCACGCTGCCGGAGAAGCGGGCGCGGCGGAAGTGCCACGCGTCGCGGTCGGGCAACTCGAGCAGACTGTCAGGGGACTGCGGGGCAAGCGCCTCGCTCGCCTCGAAGCGGGCCTGCAGCGCGTCCTTGTAGCGCGCTCGCTCGAGCTGCCAGGCGCCGAGCCAGAGCAGCAGCGCGAGCACCAGCACTCCCGCGAGCAGCGCGATCACGGTGCTCGGGCGTGGCATCTGCATGCCTTGCACCGGCGCCGGGACGCGGATCCGGGCAGCCGGGCCGGCGCCGACGTTATAGTTCCGGCAGAATCCGTCACGTGTAGCGCCATGGTTGCCAAGGTCGTCATCGTCACCATCCTGCTCGGCATCGTCGCGAGCCTCGGCATGGCGCTGTTCTACATGGTCAAGGACGGGGGTGCCGGCACCCGCACGGCGCGCGCGCTGACGCTGCGCATCGGCGTTTCGATCGGTCTCTTCGTGCTGCTGCTGGTGCTCGCCGCGACCGGCGTGATCGCGCCGCACGGCGTCACCGGCTGACGCGCGACCTCCCGCGCCCCGCCCGGCGCTGCGCGCCGTGCGGGACGGAATCGAAGGTCTGGGGTTCTTCCCGCTACAGCCAGTAGACGAAGATGAACAGGCCGAGCCAGACCACGTCGACGAAGTGCCAGTACCACGCGGCCGCCTCGAACGCGAAGTGGTTCTTCGCCGAGAAGTGGCCGCGCATCGCGCGCAGCATCATCACGAGCAGCATGATCGCACCGATGGTCACGTGCAGCCCGTGGAATCCGGTGAGCATGAAGAACGTGGATCCGTAGATTCCCGACTCCAGCGTCAGGTTCAGATCGCCGTAGGCGTGGGCGTACTCGTAGGCCTGGAAGCCGACGAACAGGAATCCGAGCGCCACGGTGGCCAGCAGCCAGAATATGAACTGCGGGCGCTTGTCCTTCAGAATCGCCCAGTGCGCGAGGGTGACCGTGCCACCGCTGGTCAGCAGGATGGCGGTGTTCAGGGCGGGTATGCCCCACGCGCCGATGGTCGAGAACGCGCCGCCGATCTCGTCGGGACCGTTCGTGGGCCACGCCGCGTCGAAGTTCGGCCACAGCACTCCGTGCGTCATCTCGCCGCCGACGCCCTCACCGCCCAGCCACGGCACGGAATAGACCCGCGCGTAGAACAGCGCACCGAAGAAGGCGGCGAAGAAGCACACCTCCGAGAGGATGAACCAGCCCATACCCCAGCGGAACGAGACATCCACCTGCTTGTTGTAGATGCCGCTCTCGCTCTCGTGGATGACGGTTCCGAACCAGCCGAACATCATCGCGATCGTCACGATCAGGCCGAGCACCATCGCGGTGTGGCCTATCCCGTGGCCATTCAGCGATGCGGCGAAGCCCCCGACCAGCAGCGTCAGGCCGATGGAGCCCATGATCGGCCACTTGGTGCCGTGGGGGATGTAGTACGCGTTGTCCGCTGTGGCCATGGCCGGTCTGCTCCGTGGTAATCCGTCGCGAAAGTGATGCCCGTGGTCGGCGCGTCAGCCCTGGCCGTCCGCGTCGAAGAAGGTGTAGGAAAGCGTGATGGTGTGCACCTGTGGCGGAAGATCGCGGTCCACCACGAAGCGCACCGGCATGCGGCGCTGCTCGCCGGCGCCGAGCTCCTGGCGCGTGAAGCAGAAGCACTCCGTCTTGTTGAAGTACCGCGCAGCGGTGTTCGGAGACACGCTGGGCACGGCCTGCCCGCTCGTCGGGCGCGAGCTCCGGTTGATCGCGCTGAAGTTCGCCTCGTAGATCTGGCCCGGATGCACCTTCATGCGGGTCACCTCGGGCGCGAAATCCCAGCCCAGAGCGCCGTTCACGCTGGAAACGAACTCCACCGTCACGGTGCGGCTGAGATCGGCCGTGCCGTCTACGGCGGCTGCTTCCACCCGCCCGGTCTTGCCGTTGAGGCCGGTGATCTCGCAGAACACGTCGTAGATCGGCACCAGGGCGAAACCGAAGCCGAACATCGCGACGGTGAGGGCCGCGAGGCGCATCGCGCTGCGGCGGTTTCGGCGTTGCCGGTCGATCGCGGGTGCGTCGCTCATCTCAGGACGGGTTGAAGGTGATCATCAGCAGGTAGAAGCACACCGCGACCACCCCGAGGGCGAACGCCAGCCGGCGGTTCGCCCTGCGGGTCTTCTCGTCGTATCGCGCGTCGGACGGCACGGTTCAGCCGTGCGCCTCGGCATCGACCACCTTCGGCGGCTCGTTGAAGCTGTGGTACGGCGGCGGCGACGACAGCGTCCACTCGAGGCCGTGCGCACCTTCCCATACGCGGTCGTCCGCCGGCTCCCCTTCGCGAATGCACTTGATCACGATGTACGCGAACAGCAGCTGCGAGAACCCGAAGACGAAGCCGCCGATCGTTGACACCATGTTCCAGTCGGCGAACTGCACCGCATAGTCCGGGATGCGCCGGGGCATGCCGGCGAGGCCGAGGAAGTGCTGCGGGAAGAACAGCACGTTCACGGAAATCGTCGATATCCAGAAGTGAATCTTTCCGAGGCGCTCGTCGTACCGGTGGCCGGTGAACTTCGGCAGCCAGTAGTACGCGCCGGCCATGAGCGCGAAGATCGCTCCGGTGACGAGCACGTAGTGGAAGTGCGCCACCACGAAGTAGGTGTCGTGGTACTGGAAGTCGGCGGGGACGATGGCCAGCATCAGGCCCGAGAAGCCGCCGATGGTGAACAGAATCACGAACGCGATCGCGAACAGCATCGGTGTCTCGAAGGTCATCGAGCCCCGCCACATCGTCGCGACCCAGTTGAATACCTTCACTCCGGTGGGCACGGCGATGAGCATCGTGGTGTACATGAAGAACAGCTCGCCCGCGAGGGGCATGCCCACCGTGAACATGTGGTGTGCCCAGACGATGAAGGACAGGAACGCGATCGAGGCCGTCGCGTACACCATCGACTCATAGCCGAACAGCGGCTTGCGGGCGAAGGTCGGGATGATCTGGGACACGATCCCGAAGGCCGGCAGGATCATGATGTAGACCTCGGGATGCCCGAAGAACCAGAAGATGTGCTGGAACATCA
>CBDUCN010000083.1:0-17138 GCA_965365655.1 uncultured Gammaproteobacteria bacterium
CGCTCCAGGCAGGCGCCGATCAGGTTCGCGCCGCTCAGGTCCGCGTGCATCAGCCGCGCGCCGGTGAGGTCCGCGCGGAACAGCCGGGCGCCGGCCAGCCGAGCCTGCACGAGCTGCGCGCCGCGCAGCGAGCACCTGCCGAGGTCCGCCGCCTCCAGGGTCAGCCCCGACAGCCGCACCGCGTCGAGGTCGGCCCCGACCAGGACCAGCCGCTGCCCCTCCTCGCCGTGCGAGCGCAGCCACCGCAGGTGCGACTGGAGCCTGCGCAGCAGCTCCGCGTCCGGCTCCAGGTACCGCGCCACGGCGCTGCGGCGCGCAGGCCTACAGGCGGGCCAGCACGGCGCGGAAGCCGTCGGCGAGATCCTCGCGCTCCAGGGCCAGGCGCACGGTGGCCTCCAGGAAGCCCAGCTTGTTGCCGCAGTCGAAGCGGGTGCCCGCGAAGCGGAACGCCTGCACGCGCTCCCGGCGCATCAGCGCGGAGATCGCGTCGGTGAGCTGGATCTCGCCGCCGGCGCCGCGCGGCGTGTTCTCCAGCTCGTCGAAGACCGCCGGCGTGAGCAGGTAGCGGCCGACGACGCCCAGCGTGCTCGGCGCGTCGGCCGGCGCCGGCTTCTCGACGATGCCGTTCATCGTGCTCAGCCTGAGGCCGGCGTCGTCCACGCTCACGATGCCGTACTGGTCCGTGGCTTCGGCGGGCACGTCCTCCACCGCGACCAGGCTGTTGCCGGACGTCTCGAACACCTCGGCCATCTGCGCCGTGCAGCCCTGCGACGGATTCCAGATCAGATCGTCCGGAAGCAGCACCGCGAACGGCTCGTTGCCCACCGCCGGCCGCGCGCACAGCACGGCGTGACCGAGGCCCAGCGGCTCGGGCTGGCGGATGTAGATGCAGTTCACGTCGTCGGGCAGCAGCGAGCGCACCTCTTCCAGCATCTGCGTCTTGCCGCGCTGCGCGAGCTCCGCCTCCAGCTCCGGGTGGCGGTCGAAGTGATCCTCGATCGCGCGCTTGGTGCGCCCGGTCACGAAGATCAGGTCCTTGATGCCGGCCTCCAGCGCCTCCTCGACGGCGTACTGGATGATGGGCTTGTCCACCACCGGCAGCATCTCCTTGGGACTGGCCTTGGTGGCCGGCAGGAAGCGGGTGCCCAGACCCGCCACCGGGAACACCGCCTTGCGCAGCCGGCTCACTTGCGCGCTCTCTCGATGGACACCACGTTCTCGACCTCCTGCGCCGCCACCTCGAACTCCGGAACCAGCGCGGCGAGCTGCTTGCGGATCTCGTCGTCGCCGGCGGACTCGCAGGCGCGCTCCAGGCGATGCACCTCGTCCACGAAGCGATCCCAGTCCACCTCGCGGTGGCGCGCCAGCAGCAGCTTCTCGTGGCTGGACTGGTGCAGCGCCTCGCTCGGGTGGAACAGCTCCTCGAACAGCTTCTCCCCCGGACGAAGGCCGATGTAGCGGATGCTCACGTCCACCCCGGGGGTCTTGCCGGCGAGCAGGATCATCTGCCGCGCGAGATACGAGATCGCGACCGGCTCGCCCATGTCGAGCACGAACACCTCGCCGCCCTTGCCCACCGCGCCCGCCTGCAGGATCAGCTGGCTGGCCTCGGGGATGGTCATGAAGTAGCGCTTGACCTCGGGGTGGGTGACCGTCACCGGACCGCCGGCCGCGATCTGCTCGCGGAACAACGGCACCACGCTGCCCGCGGAGTCGAGCACGTTGCCGAAACGCACGGTGATGAAGCGGGTCGCGGACGCGCGCGCATCCACGTTCTGGCAGTACACCTCCGCGAGACGCTTGCTCGCGCCCATCACGTTCGTCGGGTTGACCGCCTTGTCGGTGGAGATCAGCACGAAGGCCTCGCAGCCGTGCTCGATCGCCGCGGACGCCGCGTTGCGGGTTCCGAGCACGTTGTTCCGCACCGCCTGGCGCACCTGCCCCTCGAGCAGCGGCACGTGCTTGTACGCCGCCGCGTGCAGCACCAGCGAGGGGCGGAAACGTGCGAAGGCCCGGCCGAGCGCCGTGCGATCGCACACGTCGCCGAGCAGCGCGTGCATCTCCAGGTCCGGCCACCGCGCGCGCAGCTCGCGCTCGAGGTTGTAGACGTTGAACTCGCTCGAGTCGTAGACCACGAGGCGTGCCGGACCGAGGCGCGCAATCTGGCGGCACAGCTCGGATCCGATGGAGCCGCCGCCGCCCGTGACCAGCACCGTGTGCCCGCGCACGCCGTGCTCGATGGCCGCCCAGTCGAGACGAACGGGCTCGCGGCCCAGCAGATCCTCGATCGAGATCTCGCGCAGGCTGCCGCCACTCGCGCGCCCGGACGGAAGATCCTTGACCCCGGGCAGCGTCTTCATCGGCACGCCGGCCTGCTCGCACTGCTCGACGATGGCGCGCATCTGTGTCGAGGTCGCCGACGGGATCGCGATCAGCACGCAGTCCACGTCCAGGCGCTGCACCAGGCGCGGGATCTTCGTCAGGTTGCCGAGCACACGCACGCCGTGGATCTCGCGGCCCTTCTTCGCGTAGTCGTCGTCGATGAAGCCCACCGGGAGGAAGCCGAAATCCGGATTGCGCAGCAGGTCGCGGACCAGCATCTCGCCGGCCCGGCCGGCGCCGACGACCAGCGTGCTGCGCCCGGGGACCGCGTAGAGGCTGCGATCCTTGCGCCAGCGGTACACGAGCCGGGGACCGCCGAGCAGCACGAGCAGCGCGACGGCATACAGCGGGAACACCGAGCGCGGCACGTCCTGCATGCGGGTCACGAGGAACAGCCCGAGCGCGATCAGGCATACGCCGACGGCGATCGCCTTCAGGATGCGCAGCAGGTCCGGGATCGACGCGAAGCGCCACACGCCCCGGTAGAGGCCGAAGTACCAGAACACCGCGCCCTGCACGACGACGATCGCCGGCAACGCGGCGAGCGCCTTGTCCAGGTAGACGTCGGGGACGGCCTCGAGGTTGAAGCGCAGCCAGTACGCGCCCAGCCACGCCACCGGCACCATGATCAGGTCGTGCGCGAAGGCCGCGGTGCGCGAGCGCAGGCGGTCGACGATCCGGCGCAGGGTGTCGCGCGCCCCGGGGCTCATGACCCGTCTTCCGAGCCCGCCGGCCCGTCCGCGCCGCGCGGCGCGGCGCGCGCGGCCGGCGCCCGATCGGCAGCGGCGTCCGCCGCGCGCCCGGGGCCGTGGCCGGAGTCCGCGCTGCGGGCCCAGTGTCGCGACAGGAAGAACACGAGCGAAGTGTACCCGATCGCCGATCCCAGACCGACCGCGGCGGCCCACGCCGCGTCACGCACGAGCATCACCGACACCGCGCTCAGCGCGCACGCGAGCATCAGCGCGCCCGCCCAGCGCAGCGTGCGGCCGTGACTCCAGCCGCTGCGGACGAGGCGCTGGTACTGGTGGTCGCGATGCGCCTCCCACACCCGCTCCCGGGCGAGCAGCCGGCGCAGCAGCGTCACCGTCGCGTCGACGACGAACGGCGAGAACACCAGCACGCCGATCCACAGCGGAAACACGCCGTCGCGCTGTGCCTGCAGCGTGAAGGCCGCGGCGAGGAAGCCGAGCGGCACCGAGCCCACGTCGCCGAGGAAGATCCGCGCCGGCGGCAGGTTGTGGACGAGGAAGCCGAGGGTCGCGGCGGCGACCAGCAGTGACAGGGTCGCGAACGGCCACGCCCCGGCCAGCACGCCGAGCACGGCGAAGCAGCCGAACCCGATCACCGCCATCGTGCCCGCGAGCCCGTCCATGCCGTCCATGAAGTTGTACAGGTTGCTCATCCACACGACGTAGCCGACGGCCAGCAGGGCGGAGAGCAGCGTCCCCGGGTGCACCGTCCAGCCCGGCAGCAGCGTCAGGGCACCGGGCGTCCCGACGCCGGCGAGCAGGATCCCGGCCGCCGCGAGCTGCACGCCGAGGCGTACGCGCGCGGGCAGCGGGCGCGCGTCGTCGAGCAGCGACACCGCGCCCAGCAGGCCTGCCGCGAGCAGCAGCGCGGACGGGACCGGCGCGAGCCACCCCGCCTGGATCAGCATCAGGTACGCGAGCGAGACCCCGGCGAGGATGCCGATTCCGCCGCCGCGCGGCACCGGGCTCGCGTGCAGCGAGCGGTGGTTCGGCATGTCGAGCAGGTGCCCCTGGAGCCGCGCCCGCAGCAGCAGTCGCACCACGGCGAACGACACCGCGAAGGCCGTCACGCCGCCGGCCACGGCGGGCAGCGCCGCTTCGCTCACGGTGCATCCCCGCAGATGCCGGGCAGCGCCCGCTCCAGCGTCCAGCGCGGAGCGAAGCCGAGCTCGCGGCGGATGCGTGACGCGTCGTAGCGCGCCGATCCCGCGAGCGCGTCCAGCGCGCCGCTGTCCAGCGGCATCCGCCGCCCGAGCAGCGCGCCGAGCCCGTCGCCGCATCTCGCCAGCGCGCGCAGCACGGGCCACGGCACTGCGACCCGCGGCGGGCGCCGGCCGAGCGCGGCGTACATCGCGTCCAGCACGCGCCCGGTCGAGTAGTCCTCACCGTCGGTGACCAGCCACACCCGCCCCCCGGCCGCCGGCGACTCGGCCAGCAGCAGCAGCGCGGCGGCCGCATCGCGCACGTCGACCATCGAGCGCGCGTTCGGGGGCAGCCGGAGCGCGGGCAGGCGGCCGCCGCGCACCGCGCGGAGCAGCCGCGCGAGGTTGCCGCCCACCCCGGGCCCGTACACCAGCGGCAGGCGCAGCACGCTGGCGTCGAGGCCGTCCCCGTGCGCCGCGAGCACGCGCAGCTCGGCGGCGCGCTTGGCGCGGCCGTAGTCCGTCTCGGGACGGCACGGCGCCGATTCGTCGAGCGCCGCCTCGCCCCCCTCACCCATCGCCTTGACGCTGCTCGCGAGCACGAAGGATCGCACCCGCGCCGCGAGCGCCGCCGCGAGCACCACGCCGGTGCCGCGGTCGTTGACCCGTGCATGCGTCGCCGCGGCATCGCCGCCGCGAGTGCGCGCGTGGGCATAGCCGGCGACGTGGAACACGCAGGCGGCGCCGTCCAGCACACCGCCCGGGAGATCGTGCGCGACGTCGGCGATCACCAGCTCGTCCCAGGGTCCGCGCGCGGGCCGGCGCGCAAGCGCCCGCACCCGCAGGCCGCGGCTCGCGAGGTGCGCACACAGCGCCCGGCCGACGAAGCCCGTGCCGCCCGTGACGACGACCGTGTCGCCGGCGCTCAGCGCGGGCATCCGGCGAGCCCCTCCTCGTACACGCGCAGCGTGTCGTGCGCGATGCGCGCGACCGAGAACTCCTCCTCGGCCAGGCGCCGGGCGGCGGCCCCCATCGCCCGCCGGCGCGCGGGATCCCGGATCAGCGCGTCGAGCGCATCGGCGAGCGCACCCGGGTCTCGGGGCGGCACCAGCAGGCCGGTGGCCCCGGGGTGCACGACCTCCCGGCATCCTGGGACGTCGGTGGCCACCAGCGCGCGCCCGGCCGCCGCGGCGTCCAGCAGGCTCTTCGGCAGGCCCTCCCGGTACGACGGCAGCGCGACCACGTGCGCGTCGGCCAGCACCTGCGGCATGTCGGTGCGATGACCCAGCCACTCCACGCATCCCTCGGCGCACCACGCGTCGAGCTGCGCGCGATCGATGGCCGCCGGATTCTCCGCATCGAGGCCACCGACCAGCACGAAGCGCGCCCGGCAGCCGCGCTGCGCGAGGAGGCGCGCGGCCGCGACGAACTCCCCGATCCCCTTGTCCCACAGCATCCTCGCCGCCAGCACCACCACGGGCGGCCCGGCCGGCTCCGGCCGCGGCGTGAACACGTCGAGATCGACGCCGCTGCCGCGCACGATGCGCACCCGCTGCCGCGGAACGATGCCGACCGCGGCGAGCGCCTCGGCATCGTCGTGATTCTGCAGCACGGTCCACGCGCTCGCACGCGCCAGCGCCCGGCGCAGCGGCCAGGACAGCGCCCGCCGCCAGCCCCGGCGCCCGCGTGCGCCGTCCGTGAACGCGTAGCCGAGCCCCGCCAGCGCGTTGACCGTCACCGGGACGTGCGCACGGCTCGCGGCTACGGAGCCGTACAGCACCGGCTTGAGCGCCACGTGGTGCACGACGTGCGGTGCCGCACGCGCGTAGATGGACGGCAACCGCGCGAGCAGTCGCAGGTCCAGCAGCGGGTGGCGGGCCGAGCGCGGAAAGCGCACCGGCACCAGGTCCAGCCCGTGGTCGCGGATCTGCTCGCCGTGCGTGCCGACCTGCGTCACCACGGTGACCTCGAAGCCCGCCTCCTTCACCGCCCGCGCGAGCGACAGGCGGTGCGAGCAGAAATACCAGTCGGCGGTCACCAGGTAGAGGACGCGGTAGGCCATGGCGAAGAGGCGACGTGTTGACCGGTCGGGCTGCGGCGCGCTCAGGCCCAGCGCCGCTTCCAGGCCTGGAACATCAGCACGTTCCAGAGCTGGTACTGCCAGTTCTGGCGGCCCGAGAGGTGGGCCTGCCACTTCTCGCGCACCGGCGCCGCGTGCAGGTAGCCGTCCGCCTCGATCCCGGCGGGGTCGAGCAGGTCCTCGGCCCACTCGCGCAGCGGGCCGCGCAGCCAGTGGTCGATGGGCACCCCGAAGCCCATCTTCGGCCGGTCGATCAGCGCCCGCGGAACGTGACGGTGCAACACCTCGCGCAGCGCCCACTTCGACACCCCACCGCGGATCTTCATCGCCGCCGGCAGCCGCCAGCTCAGCTCCACGACCCGGTGGTCCAGCAGCGGCACGCGCGCCTCCAGGGACACGGCCATGCTGGCGCGATCGACCTTGGTCAGGATGTCGTCCGGCAGGTAGGTGACCGTGTCCAGGTACTGCATGCGCTCGACCGGATCGCGAAACAGCGTCGACGGCGCATCGTCCCACAGCACCCCGCGGGGCTCCTCGGCGCCGCGCACCAGCTGCGCCGGCTCCTGCCAGTGGCTGACGAGCCCGAGGTAGATCCCCTGCGGCGTCTGGCGCAGCAGCGTCGCGAGCTTCTGCGCCTTGGTGGCCGGCTGGCTCACACGCCATCGCCGCGGCAGCACGCGAGCGGCCGCCTCCCACAGCCGCGGCGGCACCGCCGTCAGCACGCGCGCCGCGGCCTCGCGCACCGGGACCGGGAAGGGCTGCACCGCGCGCATCAGCGACGTCGCGTAGAGGTAGCGGTTGTAGCCGGCGAACAGCTCGTCACCGCCGTCGCCGGAGAGCGAGACGGTCACGTGCCGTCGGGTGAGCTCGCAGACCAGGAACGTGGGCACCTGCGACGAATCCGCGAACGGCTCGTCGTACCAGTCGGCCAGCCGCGGGATGATCCCGATGGCGTGCCCGGGCTCGACGTACAGCTCGGTGTGCTCGGTGCCGAGGTGGCTCGCGACCGCCTTCGCGTGATGCGCCTCGTTGAAATCCGCCTCGCGGAATCCGATCGAGAAGGTGCGCACCGGGCGCGTGCTGTGCGCCTGCATCAACGCGGCGACCAGCGACGAGTCGATGCCGCCGGAGAGGAAGGCGCCGAGCGGGACATCCGCGATCATCCTGCATCGCACCGCCTCGTGCAGCGACTCTTCCAGGGCCTCGAGGCCCTCGCGCTCGTCCAGCGCCGGCCGCGACGCGAGCCCGCGCGTCGCGACGTCCAGCGCGTCCCACCACGCGCTGTCGGTGGTCGAGCCATCGGCGCTCACGGTGAGCAGGTGCCCCGGGCGCAGCTTGTGCACCGAGCGATAGACGGACCACGGGGCCGGAATGTAGTTGTGCCGCATGAACGCGGCCAGCGCGTTGCGGTCCACCTCCGCCGGGCAGCGCGGATGCGCGCGCAGCGCCTTGAGCTCGGAGCCGAACAGCAGCAGCCCGTCGCGCAGCGTCCAGTACAACGGCTTGATGCCCAGGCGATCCCGCACGAGGTGCATGCGCCGCTCGCCGGCGTCCCACAGCGCGAATGCGAACATGCCCACGAAGCGGCGAACGGCACCCTCGACGCCCCAGCGCCGGCACGCCGCGAGGATGACCTCGGTGTCCGAGCCGCCGACGAACGACTCCCCGTCGCGCTCGAGCTCGGCGCGCAGCTGCGGGAAGTTGTAGACCTCGCCGTTGTAGCTGATGACCATGCGCCCGTCGGGCGACACCATCGGCTGGTGGCCGGCCGCGCTCAGGTCGATGATCGCGAGCCGGCGGTGCCCGAGGGCGACACCGGCCGCCGCATCGACCCACTCCCCGCCCGAGTCCGGCCCCCGGTGCACCAGTGATTCGGCCATGTGCTGCACGACGCCGTGCAGCTCGTCACGCCCGGCATCCGCCGGGAGACGCCACAGCCCGGCTACTCCGCACATGGGGAACCTCTTCGCCCGGCACAGGGTCGCGCGCGCCGCGGCGGCCGCACCGCCACGGCAGACCGAAGCGGCGCCGCGATCGCGCTCACGAGGCGCTGGCGCGCGGCTACCGCCCCACGCCGACGTAGTCGAAGCCGGCCTCGCGCATCAACGAGGGCTCGTAGACGTTGCGCAGATCGACGAACACGTTCCCGGCCATGCGCGACGAGAGCGCCTGCAGGTCCAGCCCCCTGTACGCGTTCCACTCGGTCATCAGCACGACCGCGTCGGCCGAGTCCACGGTCTCGTAGATGTCGTCGCAGTACTCGATCCCGGCCGGCAGGAGATGGCGCGCCTCCTCCATGCCCTTGGGGTCGTGCGCCCGGATGCTCGCGCCGCGCTCCATCAGCGGCGGGAGGATCGCGAGCGACGGCGCGTCGCGCATGTCGTCGGTCTCGGGCTTGAAGGTCAGCCCGAGCACCGCGATGCGACGCCCGGCCTCGCTGCCGCCCAGGGCCTGGCGGATCTTCTTCACCATGCGGGCGCGCTGCGCGGCGTTGACCTCGACGACCGACTCCACGATGCGGCACGGCGCGCCGTGCTCCTGGGCCGTGCGCACCAGCGCGAGGGTGTCCTTCGGGAAGCACGAGCCCCCGTAGCCGGGCCCCGGGTGCAGGAACTTGCGCCCGATGCGCCCGTCGAGGCCCATCCCCTTCGACACCGCGTGCACGTCGGCCCCGACGGCCTCGCACAGGTTCGACATCTCGTTGATGAAGCTGATCTTGGTCGCCAGGAACGCGTTCGCCGCGTACTTGATGAGCTCGGCGCTTTCCAGGTTCGTGACCACGATCGGCGTCTCGATCAGGTTCAGCGGCCGGTAGAGCTCGCGAAGCAGCGCCTGCGCGCGCTCGCTCTCCACGCCGAGCACGACGCGATCCGGGCGCATGAAGTCGTTGATGGCCGCACCCTCGCGCAGGAACTCGGGGTTGGACGCGACGTCGAAGTCGGCCTCGGGATTGGTGTCGGAGATGATCCGGTGCACCTGCCGCGCGGTGCCCACCGGGACGGTGGACTTGTCGACGATCACCGTGTAACCGCGAAGGTGGGGCGCCATGCCGCGCGCGGCGTCGAACACGTAGCGCATGTCCGCGTGGCCGTCGCCGCGGCGCGACGGCGTGCCGACGGCGATGAACACCAGGTCCGCCTCGCTCACGGGCCCGGCGAGGTCGGTCGTGAAGTGCAGCCGGCCAGCCTCCACGTTGCGCGCGACCAGCTCGGCGAGGCCCGGCTCGTAGATGGGCATCTCGCCCCGCTCGAGGCGCTCGACCTTCGCGGCATCGACGTCGACGCAGCACACGCGCGCGCCGAACTCGGCGAAGCAGCTCCCCGACACGAGCCCGACGTAGCCGGCCCCGATCATCACGACGTTCATCTCGTCTCCTCGTTGTGGCGCCCGTCGGCGCGGGCCCGGTCACGCACCGTAGAACTCCAGGTACCAGTCGATGAAGCGCCGCACGCCTTCCTCGACGGTCGTCGACGGGCGGTATCCGACGTCGCGCACCAGGTCGTCCACGTCGGCGAAGGTGTCCGGAACGTCGCCGGGCTGCAGCGGCAGCAGGTTGCGCTTCGCCTTCTTCCCGAGGCACTGCTCGATGACCTCGATGTAGCGCTCCAGGGTCACCCAGTTGTTGTTGCCGATGTTGTAGAGGCGGTACGGCGCCTGGCTGCTGGACGGGTCCGGATGCGCAGCATCCCAGTCCGGATTCGCCTCGGCCGGCCTGTCGAGCACGCGCACCACGCCTTCCACGATGTCGTCGACGTAGGTGAAGTCGCGCCGGTGACGCCCGTGGTTGAAGACGTCGATGGGCTCGTCGTCCAGGATGCGCCGGGTGAACAGGAACAGCGCCATGTCCGGACGACCCCACGGGCCGTAAACGGTGAAGAACCGCAGGCCCGTGGTCGGCAGGCGGTAGAGGTGGCTGTAGCAGTGCGCCATGACCTCGTTGGCCTTCTTCGTCGCGGCGTACAGCGACACGGGGTGATCCACGTTGTGGTGCACCGAGAACGGAAGGGTCGTGTTCGCCCCGTACACGGAGCTGGACGATGCGTACACGAGGTGCTCGACCCCGAAGTGGCGGCTTCCTTCGAGCACGTTGAGGAAGCCCGTGAGGTTGGTGCTGGCGTATGCGTGCGGATTCTCCAGCGAGTAGCGGACGCCCGCCTGCGCCGCGAGGTTCACGACCCGCTGCGGCGCGTGCTCGCGGAACACGCGAGTCATCGCTTCCTGGTCAGCGATGTCGGCGCGCACGTCGGTGAAGCGCTCGAAATCCGCGATGCGCCGCAGCCGCGCCTCCTTCAACCCGACGTCGTAGTAGTCGTTGAGGTTGTCGACGCCGACGACCTCGTCGCCGCGCTCGAGGAGCACCTTCGCGAGCGAGTTACCGATGAACCCGGCGGTGCCGGTGACCAGGATCTTCATCGCGTCGCCCGGCGCGCGCGGCGTGCCCGACCCATCGTGACCATCGTTTCGGGTTCCGTGCTCGTGTATGGAAAAAAGCCGGCGCAGTGTACTCGTCGCGTCCGTGCAGGCGAAGCCGGGAAGACCGCGGGCCGGCCGATCTGTGATGCGTGTCCCCACTCCCGCGACCCGCGTGCAACCCTGCGCGCGACGCGACGGCCGGCGGCGCACGCATGCGCCGCGCCCCACCGAGATCGCTTCCCGCGCGCGCCCGATGGACGCGGTGCAGAGCGCGCGACGTGAGCGCGCAGGCGCGATGCCGAGGTGGCGACCACCCGGGGGCAACGCGCGCTCATCCCGCGAGCGGAGGATCGCGCTTCCGCCTCCAAGTCCACGCAAGCCGGAGAAGGGGATGAAATGGCGACCCCAGGGGGATTCGAACCCCCGTTGCCGGCGTGAAAGGCCGGAGTCCTGACCACTAGACGATGGGGTCGGGTCGAGCGCGTGGGCCGGAAACGACGAGGCCCCCAGTCGGCGGGCTGGAGGCCTCGGGCAGGCATCTGGTGGAGCCAGGCGGGATCGAACCGCCGACCTCTACAATGCCATTGTAGCGCTCTCCCAGCTGAGCTATGGCCCCGGTGACGAGCCGGGCAATGTAGTGACGGCCCCGTACGCTGTCAAGACACGCCCGACGCGTGCTCGATCGCGCGCCGGATGCGCGCGAGCGCGTGCTCCCTGCCCACCAGCAGGAGCGTCTCGCCGATCGGCGGCGACGCGGAGCCGCCGGTGAGCGCCACCCGCAGCGGCTGGGCGACGGCGCCGAGCTTCACGCCGGCTTCCTCCGCCGACTCGCGCACCGCCGACTCCAGCGCCTCCGGCTCCCACGGATCGAGCGCCGCGAGCCGCCCGCGCAGCAATTCGAGGCCCGGCACGGCCGCCGCGGTGAGGTGCTTCGCGGCCGCTTTCGGGTCGTAGGCCTCCGGCTCGGCGTACGCGAAGCGGCTCTTCTCGGCCATCTCCACCAGCGTGCGTGCGCGCTCGCGCTGCACGCTCGCGGCCAGGGCCAGCGGCGGCCCGCTCGCCGGATCCGCGCCCAGCGCGGCGAGCCGGCGCTCCAGCTCGGGCGCCAGCGATTCGGGCGGCGCATGCTTGATGTAGTGCTGGTTGAGCCACGCCAGCTTCTCCATGTCGAACACCGAGGCCGCCTTGTTGACGTCGTGGACGTCGAACAGCGCCACCAGCTCCTCGCGGCTGAAGATCTCCTGGTCGCCGGCGGACCAGCCGAGGCGCGCGATGTAGTTCACCAGCGCGTCGCTCAGGTAGCCGTCCTCGCGGAACTGCATCACGCTCACCGCGCCGTGGCGCTTGGAGAGCTTGCGCCCGTCGGCGCCGTGGATCATCGGCACGTGGGCGAACGCCGGCGGCTCGGCGCCGAACGCCCGCATCAGGTTGATCTGCCGCGGCGTGTTGTTGAGGTGGTCGTTGCCGCGGATGACGTGCGTGATCGCCATGTCCAGGTCGTCGACCACCACCGTGAAGTTGTAGGTCGGGCTGCCGTCGGAGCGGGCGATGATGAGGTCGTCGAGCTGGGCGTTGGAGAAGCGGGACGGGCCGAGGATCAGGTCGTCCACGACGACCTCGCCCGCGTCGGGGTTGCGGAAGCGCACCACCGGCGCCACGCCGGGGCGGGGCTCGCGCCGGTCGCGGCAGCGCCCGTCGTAGCGCGGGTTCTCGCCGCGTGCGCGCTGCTCCGCACGCAGCGCCTCGAGCTCCTCGCGGGTGCAGTAGCAGTGGTACGCCGCGCCCTCGTCGAGCAGCCGCGCGACGGCTTCGCGGTAGCGCTCCATCCGCGCGGTCTGGAAGAACGGCCCCTCGTCCCAGTCCAGCTCCAGCCAACGCATGCCGTCGAGGATCGCCTGCACCGCCGCCTCGGTGGAGCGCTCGCGGTCGGTGTCCTCGATGCGCAGGACGAAGGTGCCGCCATGGTGGCGGGCGTGCAGCCAGCAGAACAGCGCCGTGCGCGCGCCGCCCACGTGGAGGTAGCCCGTGGGGCTGGGGGCGAATCGGGTGCGTACCGTCATGTGGTCACGCGCGCACGTTGACCCGTGCACGCCAGTCCTCCTAGAATTTTCGGTCTGGGGCGATTAGCTCAGCGGGAGAGCACTGTCTTCACACGGCAGGGGTCGGTGGTTCGAACCCACCATCGCCCACCATTCGAATGACGCGAGCGGCACCTTCGGGTGCCGCTCGCGTTTCCGGCCCTCCCCTGCGCCCGCGGCGGGCCAGCCGAGGCACACGGCGTCAGCCGCAGTTGAAGGTCACGAATTCGGTGGCCTCGCTGAGCTCGCGACCGAGCGCGATGCGGCCCTCGCCGGACAGCACCAGGTCCTCGCGGCGCAGGTAGGACGGCCCCTCGGACGTCTGCACGTAGGTGCCGTTCGTGCTCATGTCGGTGAGGATGAACTTGCCGCGGCGGCACTCGATGCGCGCGTGCTCGCGCGACGCCATCGAGTCGTTGACCACGAGGTCGGCCTTCTTCCCGCGCCCGAGCACCATCGGGTCCATGTCCTGGTCCAGAACCTGCTCCTGGCCGTTGTAGCTGATCCGCAGCTGCGCCTGCTTGACGTCGCCCTTGAGCAGGCCCGTGGCCATGCGGGTCACGTCCTCCGCCTGCCAGATCACCTCGAAGATGTCGATCTCTTCCGCCTTGCCCTTGACCGAGATGCGGTCGAGGTGCCGGGTGCTCGCACGCAGATTCGGGGAGAGCTGTTCCGCCGTCTCCTGGGTGGTGATGATCTGCCCGCCCTTCGCGAGCCCCGCCATGCGCGCCGCGACGTTGACGGCGTCGCCGAACACGTCGTTGCTCTCCAGGATCGCGGCGCCGTGGTGCAGACCGACGCGGATGGTCATCGTGGACGGCGTGTTCGGGTTCCGGTCGGGGAGCTCCTCCGTCACGCCTTCCTGCATGCTCATCGCCGCCTCGACCGCTCTCTCGGCCGTGGGGAAGGTGCACATGATCTCGTCGCCGATGGTCTTGATGACGGTGCCGTCGTACTTCGCGATGCTCTCCGACATCAGGGCCAGACACTCGGCGACGAGCTCGCGGGCGACCGCATCGCCCAGCGTCTCGTACAGGCGCGTGCTGCCGCTGATGTCTGCGAAGACGATGGAAAGGGTCACGGCCTTTCGCGCCATGAGCGTCAGCCGCGGCGGTCGCGATGACGCGGCGGAACGCGCCGCAGCACCGCATACGCACTCGCGCCCATGCTCAGTCTCCGCGTGCGAGAATTGCCGTATCTCATTGATTATTCAGCCGAAGATGCGGACCGCCAGAGTATAGAACAGAATCCTGTAAAAAGGTACGCGACGCCGGCGGCGCACGTTCGGACGCCGCTCACCGGTCGTGGGAACGCCGCGCGTCCTGCCGGGAGCGCGGCGTGCGAGGATTCAACCCTGTGACGCCACCCCCCGGTTAGCGGGCCGCGCACCCAGCGACCAGCCGCGCGGCTCGATGCCGATGCCGCCGTCCCGCCAGGGCTGTCCGACGTGCCCGAGGCCGAGCGGCGCGCCGGCCGGTGCGACCGCGCCCTGCTGCGACGGCGGCGGCAGCAGCGAGCCGCTCGCCGGCGGCGGTTCCGTACCGGCGGGCAGGTCGGCCGCGGGCGCCTGCTCGGCCGCAAGCTGTGCCCGCTGCCGTGCGCGCACGCCCTCGTAGTAGCCGATCACCGCATCGAGCTCGGCGGTCACCGCGGCCTCGACCGCGGCCTCCTGCTCGGGCGTCGGGTTCTCCGGAAGCGTGTAGCGGGAACGGATGTACTGGCGCACGACGTCCTCGAAGAAGGCCAGCCACCCCTCGTCGTCGTCCGGATCCTCCGGCGCCTGGTCGCTGGGGAAGTCCGGGTCGCCGAGCAACGGCAACAGCAGCGCGCGCTCCGGACTGGTGTAGGTCGCCGGCAGCAGGAACACGCCCTCGTCGATGAAGCCGAGCTCCGTGTTCTGCTCGGTGACGATGGTGTCGAAGGAGGCCTGCACCGCCACGTTGAAGTCGACCGAGGTCGCGAACGCATCGGCGAAGGTCTGCGTGATCTGCGTGCTCGCGGTGTTGCTGGTCGCGGCGCCCGCAATCTTGTTGTTGACGAACGCGGTCTCGGCGCCGAGGGCGACATCGAGCACGTTCGCCGTCACGTTGAGCGCCGCGCCTTCGGTGTCGAGGTCGCTGCCGATCTTGTTGTTCGCGACCGCGACGAAGGTACCGGCCGTCACCACCGAGGTGGCCGCCGCCGCCGGGTTGGTGTCGAGGATGTTGCCGGAATCGCCCTCGCCGGCACGGCCAAGCGCGATCAGCGTCACGGTGCGCCCTGGGGCCGAGATGGAGCCGGTTCCGTTCTCGAACGTGATGTCGCCGCCCGCGACGACGGTCACGTCGCCGGTGGTGCTCAGGTTGCCGTTCGCGCCCACCCCGCCGAATACGATGTTGCCCGTGGTCTGCGCCGGGACGGCGCCGGCGCTCCCGAAGAGGTTCAGCGTGCCGCCGAAGCCGTTCAGGTTCGCGATGTTGGCGCCGCTCAGCAGCGGGTCGGTCGCCGCGCCCGCGTTGACGTCCGTCACGGCCGATCCGGTTGTCAGCAGCAGCGTCAGCGGTGACGCGCCGCTGACCGCCCCGCCGAGCGAGAGCGCGTCGGTGGTGAAGGTCGTCGCGCCGATCGTGTTCAGCGCGGACTGGATGGTCAGCGCAGTGCCGGTGGGCATCGAGATCGCGCCGCCGATGTTCGTCGTTCCGGCCGTCAACGTGAACGCACCGCCCGGGCCGGCGAGCGTGTCGCCGATCACGCCGTTCGACAGCGTCAGAGTGCTGGTGCCGGCACCGGTGTCGATGGTCGTCACCGTCGGCGCGACCCGCACGGGCGCCGCGTTGGTGAAGCTCACCGATGCGGCCGTCACCAGGTTCTGGTCGAGGTCGGCGGCGCCCGTGAATACGACCGTGTCGTTCAGCCCGACCGTGGACGCCGGGTTAAGAAAGCCAGTCGGCTCGTCGTGCGTGACCGCGCCTCCGAGGGTGACCGTCCGGTCCCCTGCCGGGTTCAACGTCACCTGACTGGTCGTGAACCCATCGTCGTTGACGCTGACGTTGCCGTTCGAGCTCAGCGTGAAGGTGCCGCCCGTGAACGTGGTCAGCGCCGCCGCATCACCGATCCCCGCCGCCGACGTCAGCAGCAGTGGGCCGGGCGAGGTAATCGTGCCGCCGTTCATCGAACCGGCCGCGGTGCTGATCTCCACGTTCCCGGCGCCTGCGGCGACGCTGCCCAGGTTCACGGCCCCGGTGCTGTTGATGAAGATGCCGCCGCTGGTCGTGGACGCGTTCAGCACGCTGACCGTGACGTCAATGTCCGCGGCGGCGCCCGCCGCGCCGACGCCGGTCCCGGCCACGAAGCTGCCGGAGCCGCCTGAGACGTTGAACGCCTCGGCTGCGGTGTTGTCCGTGATGTTCGTGCCTGCGCTGACCGAGGCCGCGCCACCACCTGCGTTCACCTGGCTCAGCGCGACGCTGCCAACGGTCGCGACCAGCGTGGCATTGCCCCCCGCCGTCGTCGTCAGCGTGCCGTCGGCCATGGTCAGGTTACCGGTGCTCGCCGTGACGCCGATCGTCCCCGCACCGCCCGTCGACAGGTTCGCATTCTGCGCCACGCCCGTACCGCCTGTGAGCCCCAGTGCGCCCGTCGTCGACGACACGTTCGCGCCCACGCTCAACAGCTGATTCGCGTTCAGCGTCACGTTGCCCGCGCCGTTCGCCGTCACCGCGTTCGTCAGCGTCACGTCGGCGCCCGTCGACGCCAGCCGGATGTCGCCGTTGTTCGCCGACGCCACCGCACCGCCCGCGTTCGTGATCGCGCCCGTCGCCGTCACGTCGATCGTCCGACCCGAATTGATCGCGAAGCCCGCACCGCCCAGGTCCACCGCGCCCTGCACGCTCAGGAACACCCCGTCCGTCGCCGCACCCGACGCGCCCGACGTCGCCGACAGCGTCGCCGCGCCCAGCGACAGGTCGATCGCCGCCGCGCCCGCCGCACCCACGTTGCCCGTGGTCCCGGTCAGCACCACCGCACCCGCCGTCGTCGACACGTTCTCGTTGCCGGCACCCTCGCCGCCGAACGCGTCCGTGACGCTGCCGCTCGCCGACACCGTCACGTTGCCCGTGTTCACCACCCGGCCCAGCGCCACGTTGCCCGCCGTCGACGCCACCGTCACCTGGCCGCCCGCCGCCGTCGTCGTCGCCGTGGCTCCCATCGTCACGTCACCGGTCGTCGCCGTCACGCCGATGGTCCCCGCACCGCCCGTCGACAGGTTCGCCGTCTGCGACACCCCCGTGCCGCCCGTCAGCGACAGCACACCCGT
>CBDUCN010000084.1:0-17022 GCA_965365655.1 uncultured Gammaproteobacteria bacterium
CTGCCCAGGATGTCCAGATGGGCGCGCAGCACCGCGATCGGCGTGCGCATCTCGTGGGCCGCGTCGGCGACGAAGCGGCGCTGCTGCTCGAACGCGCGCTGCATCCGCTCCAGCGCCTCGTTCACCGCGCGCACCGTCGGGCGCACCTCGTCGGGCACCCCGTCGAGAGCGAGACGCCGCTCCAGGGCGCCCGGGCCGATGGCCGCGGCCTGGGCCGAGACGCGGGTCAGCGACGACAGCGACGCGCGCAGCGTCCAGTAGGTGACGAGCAGGATCGCGGCGAACACCACCACCACGACCCACGCGACCTCGTCGGCCAGCTCGTCGAGCAGGGTGTCGGCCAGCACGTCCTCGTGCTCCGCGCTCTGCTGCACCTGGATCACCAGCGGGCCGCCCGCCGCGGAATGGCTCAGGCTGGCGCCGTAGTAGCGCCGCCCGGAGTCCGGATCCAGCGTCGCGAAGTAGCGCGCGCTGCCGGCCGGGGGCACGCCGTCGGGATCCAGCGGGCCGACCACGCCCGGCGACCCCGCGAGCAGCCGGCCCTCGGCGTCGAGCACCGCGTAGCGGAACCGCGCCGCGTCGGACTCGTAGGCCTGCGCCAGCGCCGGCGGCAGGTCCACCGTCACGCGTCCCGCGCGTCCGCGCGCGACGTGGCGCGCGACGTCGGCCGCCTGTCCGCTCAGGGAACGGTCGCGCAGGGTGTCGACGTGGCTCTGGAACTGGAACAGCAGCAGCGCGACGACCAGCACCACCGCTCCGCACATGGTCAGGCTCATGCGCAGGAACACGCGGCGCAGCAGCGAGCCGCCCGCGCCCGCCTCGCGGCGGCCGGCCCCGGGAGCGGTCACACCTGCATCATGTAGCCGACGCCGCGCAGCGTGTGGATCGTCACGCTCGCACCCGCGGCCTGCAGGCGCTTGCGCAGCCGGTGCACCGCCACCTCGACGCCGTTCGCGGATCCCTCGTCCTCGAAGCCGTACAGGGACTCCTCCAGCCACGGCTTCGACACCACGCGCCCCGCGCGGCGCATCAGCTGCTCGAGCAGGTCCAGCTCGCGCCGGGGGGCGCGCACCACCTCGTCGCCGATGCGCATCTCGCGCGCGAGCGAGTCGAAGCACACGTTGCCGAGGCTGAGCACCACGCCGAGGGCGCCGCCGGGGCGGCGCATCAGTGCGTGCAGGCGGGCGATCAGCTCCTCCATGTCGAAGGGCTTGGGCAGGTAGTCGTCGGCACCGGCGTTGAGCCCGCCGACGCGATCGCTCAGGCCGTCGCGGGCAGTGAGGATCAGGAACGGCGCGTGCACGCCGGCCCCGCGCGCCTCTCGCAGCACGTCGAGGCCGTCGCCGTCCGGCAGGCCCAGATCGAGCACCACGGCGTCGTAGCGAAGCGCCGCGAGCGCGCCGCCCGCGTCGCCGGCGGTCGCGAAGCGGTCGACGGTCATCCCCGCGCCCGTGAGCCCGGCCGCGATCAGCTCGCTGAGCCGGGCGTTGTCCTCCACCAGCAGGATGCGCATGCAGTCGTCGGCACCGGAAGGTTGTCGGCGAGCGGGCGCCGTGTCAGGGCAGGACGTAGTCGATGCGCGAATCGTCCTTCGCCGCGAAGCTCACCTTCACCAGGACACCCTGCGGATCGTACCAGAGCTCGCGGTTCAGGCCGCCCGTGAGCCGGTAGTGGCGGGCGCGCACGGTGGCGCCGTTGACCTCGATCGTCTCCTCGCCCTCGTCGCTCACGGCGACGGGCATCTCGCGCCCGTCCAGCGTGTTGAGCAGCACCCGATGATGCACCAGCCCGGGGTTCCACAGGCTCGCCGGCAGCAGCGTGCCGGCGCTGTGGTGCTCGCCGTTCTCGCTGCGCACGTGCAGGCGGTCGCCGCTGCGGGTGACGGTGAGCTGGTGCGCGTCGCCGTCGTCGTCGGTGCGCGACTCGAGCGCGACCAGCGCGCCGTCACGCCACGTCTCCGCGCCCTGGTGGTCGAAGTGATACACCGAGACGCCCAGGAACGGCAGGGTGACGTTGACGTGGGTCTCCACCTCGACGCGGGTGGCGCCGGCGTTCTCGGCGAAGTGCAGGGTATGGGTGCCCACCTCGTCGCCGTCACGCAACACCTTGAAATTCAGGCTGCCGCCGGGCGGGATGCCCGGCACGGCCTGTACCGCGCCGGCCCAGAGGGCCGCGGTGAGGGCCAGCATGGCCCTGGCGGTCGCGTGGTGAACGGTCATCGTGTGCTTCCTCGCTGGATCGTGGGCAGGTCGCGGCGCGGCGCCATGCCGCGGCGAGACGTCACGATGCGCAAGCTTGCTTACCGCAAGCTTACGGAGCGCGCGGCGCGGCCTGACCGGGGCGCCGGCCCGGGGTTATGCTCGCAGCCCGCCCTGCGCTCCCGCGAAGCAGCACCGCCATGACCCAGTACACCCCGTTCGGCGCCCTCGCCGGTCTCAAGGTCGTCGATCTCACCCGCGTGCTCGGCGGCCCCTACTGCACCCAGCTGCTCGCCGACCACGGCGCGCAGGTGATCAAGATCGAGCCGCCGCAGGGCGACGAGGTGCGCGACTGGGGCCCGCCGTTCCACGACGACATGGCCTCGTACTTCATCGGCGTGAACCGCAACAAGCGCTCGATGGGCCTGGACCTCTCCCACCCCGAGGGCCGCGAGGTGCTGCTGCGCCTGCTCGACGGCGCCGACGTGCTGATCGAGAACTACAAGCCCGGCGCGATGGAGAAATGGGGCATCGGCTACGAGGAGGTGCTGTCGGTGCGCTTCCCGCGCCTGATCCACGCGCGCATCTCGGGCTTCGGCGCGACCGGCCCGTACGGCGGCTATCCGGGCTACGACGCGATCGTGCAGGCGATGGCCGGCTGGTTCAGCGTCAACGGCGAGCCGCAGACCGGGCCGACCCGCGTCGGCATCGCGATGGTGGACATGGGCACCGGTCTGTACACCGCGATCGCGATCCTGATGGCGGCGCTCGAGCGCGAGCGCTCGGGCCAGGGGCAGTTCATCGACATGACGCTCTACGACTGCGCGGTGTCGCTGATGCATCCGCACGTGCCGAACTGGTACCTCTCCGGCAAGGTGCCGGGGCTGACCGGCAACGCGCACCCCAACATCAGCCCCTACGACAAGTTCCACACCCGTACGACGGCGATCTTCGTCGGCGCGGGCAACAACCGTGCGTGGCAGCGCCTGTGCGCGGAGCTCGGCGCGCCCGGGCTCGCCGAGGACCCGCGTTTCAGGGAAAACCGCGACCGCGTCGTGAACCGCGCGGCGCTGACCGAGGAGCTCGAGAAGCTGCTCTCGGACGTCGACGGCTTCGACCTGTGCGACCGTCTGCTGCGCGCGGGGCTGCCCGCGGGCCCGGTGATGAACACCGAGGAGGTCATGAACAACCCGCACACCGCGCACCGCGACATGGCGTGGTCCATGGACTGGTACCGGGCGACCGGCACCCCGATCAAGTTCTCGCGCACCCCGGGCGGCCTGCACCGCCCGCCTCCGCGCTTCGCGGCCGACACCGACGAGATCCTCGCCGAGCACCACTTCGGCGACGAGGAGGTGGAGGCGCTGTTCGAGCTGGGCGTGCTGCCGCACGAGCGGCGCAGGTAGCGCGGTCGCTGCTCAGACGTCGAGCATGAGCTTCCGTGGCTTGCGCATGCCGGCGATCTTGCACGCCTGCTGTCCGTAGCCGTACGGGAACAGCCGCTGCAGCGCGCGCCGCGTGCCGGCCGCCTCGCCGAAGCGCGCCGCGAGCGCCTTGAGCACGACGCGCGCCTCCGGCACGGTCTGCTCGGTCTCGAAGTGCTCGCGCACGAAGCGGACCACGAACCAGTGCGTCTCGGTCATCTCGATCTGCTCGTCGGCCGCGATGCGCGCGGCCAGCGCCTCGCTCCAGTCGGCGCTGTCGAGCAGGAACCCCTCCTCGTCGACCGCCGGCTCGCGGCCGTCGTTGCCTGCGCTCATCCGCGCCTCCCGTATGCAGACCATCGGCCCGCGCTCAGGGTAGCCGACATCGCCCGCGCCAGGGCGGGACGCGCCGCGCGCGTCGCTACACGCGGACCCTGACCAACCCGCTGAGCGCGAACAGCGCCGTGCCGGCGACGACGATGGACGGGCCCGCGGGCGTGTCCAGACGCAGCGACGCCCACAGCCCCGCCAGCACCGACGCGGTGCCGGCGACGACGGCCCAGCCGGCCATGCCCTCGGGGCTGCGCGCGAGGCGGCGCGCCGCGGCGGCGGGCAGGATCAGCAGCGACACCGTGAGCAGCAGGCCCACCACCTGCATCGCGAGCGCGACCAGCGCGCTGACCAGCAGCAGGAAGCCGAAGCGCAGGCGCTCGACCGCGATGCCCTCCACGCGCGCCAGGTCCTCGTCCACCGTGAGCGCGAGCAGCGGGCGCCACAGCGCCGCGAGGACCGCGAGGCCGGCGGCGGCGCCGCCCCAGATCCAGAGCAGGTCGTCGCGGCGCAGCGACAGCACGTCGCCGAACAGGTAGCCCATCAGGTCCACGCGCACCTGGTCCATGAACGACAGCAGCACCAGCCCGGCGGCGAGGCTGGCGTGGGCGATGATGCCGAGCAGCGTGTCGCTCGCGAGCTCCGGGCGGCGGTCCAGCACGTAGAGCGCGGCGGAGGCCAGCACGCACACCGCGAGCACGCCGGCGTGCAGGTCGAGGTCGAGCGCGATCCCGAGCGCGATCCCGAGCAGCGCGGCGTGGGACAGCGTCGCGCCGAAGTAGGCCATGCGCCGCCATACCACGAAGCAGCCGAGCGGCGCCGCCAGCAGCGCGACCCCGACCCCGCCCAGCACCGCGCGCCACAGGAAGTCGTCGAGCAGGTCCACCGCGTCAGCCGCCGTGCGCGGCGCCGGCCACGTCGCCGTGCAGGTCGTGCACGTGGTCGTGGTCGTGGCTGTAGAGGGCGAACTCCGGCGTCAGCTCGTTGCCGAACAGCGCGCGGTACGCGGGCTCCGTGGCGATGCTCTCCGGCGTGCCGGTGCAGCACACGTGGTGGTTCATGCACACCACCCGATCCGTGGCCGCCATCACCAGGTGCAGATCGTGGGACACCAGCAGCACGCCGCAGCCCTGCTCGCGGCGGATGCGATCGATGAGGCGGTAGAGGTCCGCCTGCCCGCCGACGTCCACGCCGGCCGTGGGCTCGTCCAGCACCAGCAGGTCGGGCCGGCGCACCAGCGCCCGCGCGAGCAGCACGCGCCGGGTCTCGCCGCCGGACAGCGCGCGCATCGGGCCGTGCTCCAGGTGCGCCGCGCCCACCGCGTCCAGCGCCGCTGCGCGATCGTCGCGGCTCGCGCGCCCGCTCAGCGCGAGGAACCGGTGCACGCTGATGGGCAGGGTCGCGTCCAGCTTCAGCGCCTGCGGCACGTAGCCGATGCGCAGGCCGCGCGCGCGGCGCACCCGCCCGCGGTCCGCGCGGTGCAGCCCCAGCGCCGCGCGCAGCAGCGTGGTCTTGCCGGAGCCGTTGGGACCGACGAGGGTCACGATCTCGCCGCGCGCGACCTCCAGATCCACGTGGTCCACGACCGTCTCGCCGCCGAAGCGCACGCTCAGCCCCTCGATGCGCAGCAACGGCCCGGCGCCCGCCACGTCAGTGCGCCGCGCCGGAGGCGGCGCAGGCCGGGCAGCGTCCGTGCACCTCCACGGTCTGGCTCACGGCCTCGAAGCCGGTGGCCCGCGCGCGCTTCTCGATCAGCGCGCCGATACCCGCGTCGTCCAGCTCCGCGACTGCGCGGCACTGCGTGCAGATCAGGAACTGACCGCTGTGCGGCCTGTCCGGATCGGCACAGCCGTACCACGCGTTGAGACTCTCGATGCGGTGCACGAAGCCGTGCGCGCGCAGGAACTCGAGCGCCCGGTAGACGGTCGGGGGCGCCGCGCGCGGGCGCTCCGCGCGCAGCCGCTCGAGCAGGTCGTACGCGAGGATCGGGGCGTGGCTCTGCCACACCAGCTCCAGCACCCGGCGCCGCGCGGGCGTCAGGCGCACGCCGCGCTCGGCGCACAGCGCCTCGGCCACGCGCAGCGCATCGGCGACGCAGCGCCGGTGGTCGTGGACGTCGGGCTTGAAGCTGGAGACGACGATCCGGGACACGGTGCACGCCCTGTACTGAGATGTTATAGCGTAACATTTTGCAATGCTGCCGGCCCGCCACAGGAACGCCTTCACGCCGTCGGTCCGCCGCCCGGCGCGCGCGGGTCGCGCGGTCGCCGCCGTCGCGGCGTTGCTGGCGCTGGCCACGGGACCGCTGCCGGCAGCGTCGCCGCCGCGGGTCGTCGTGACCGTGGCGCCGGTGCACTCGCTGGTCGCGGGCGTCGCCGACGGCGTCCTCGTCCCGCACCTGCTGCTCCCGGGCGGCGTGTCACCCCACACTGCCGCGCTGCGCCCGTCCGACGCGCGCGCGCTCGCGGACGCCGACCTGGTGATCTGGGTCGGGCCCGCGCTGGAGGGCTTCCTGGCCCGCGCGCTGCAGGCGCCCGCGGCGGGCCGGCGCACGATCGAGCTGATGCGCGTCGACGGCCTGCACGTCGCCCACACACGGCCGTCCGGGCTGTTCGACGCCGTCGACGGGCATCGGCACACCGGCGAGGAGCGCGCGGACCACGCACACGATCACGGGCCCGGCGGGGATCCCCACGTGTGGCTGGACCCGCGCAACGCGCACGTCATCGTGCGCGAGACGGCGCGCGCGCTCGCAGAGCTGGACCCCCGCAACGCGGCGCGCTACCGGGCGAACGCGGCGGCGCTCGCGGAACGCATACACCGGCTGGACGCCGCGATCGCCGCCCGCCTCGCGCCCGTGCGCGGCGCCCCGTACCTCGTGTTCCACGACGCGTACCAGGGCTTCGAGAACCACTACGGCCTGGGCCCGCTGGGCGCCATCGCCGCGCACCCGGGCCGCGCGCCGGGCGCGGCGCGCCTGCGGACGCTGCGCGCCGCGATCGCGCGGCACGGCGTGCGCTGCGTGTTCCGCGAGCCGCAGTTCGAGCCGCGTCTCGCGCTGACCGTCGTCGAGGGCACCGGCGCCCGCGTGGCGGTGCTCGACCCGCTGGGGGCGGCTCTCGCCCCGGGCCCGGACGCGTGGTTCGCGATGATGCGCGCGATCGCCGACGCGCTCGCGGCGTGCCTGTCGGAGCCCGCCGACGCGGCCGGCCACGCCGCGCCGGGCGGCTGACACGCGGGCGCGGGGCGTTCCCGCGCCGGCAGTGAAGGCGGCCGGGGAGGCGTGCTCGGGCGAGCGGCTGATTCCGCACGCGACTCGACCCGGCGACGCCGGGTGCACCGATCGGCGGCGCGTCCACCGGCGACGCAGCGGGGCCGCGTCCGTGACGGCATCTCCGGCCGGGGGGAGACCGATCGAGACGGCCTCGCGGGCGTACCGGGTGGGCGCGCGGCGTCAGGCGACGCGGCCGCCGCGGACCGGCGGCGCGTGCACGGGGCCGGCGCCGCCCCTGTGCCCGCGCGCCACGCCGTGCAGCGCGATCGGGTGCGCGCGGCCCCGGATCGCCGTCGTTCCGAACGCGCTCAGCCCGTAGTCGGACGCCAGTCGTGCGACGGTCTCGCCGTCGACAAGCAGGTCGGCCTCGAACGGGCGGCACAGCGACTCGAGCCGCGCCGCGAGGTTCACCGCGTCTCCGTGCACCGTGTAGGTCACCCGGCGATCGGAGCCGACCGCGCCCGCGATCACCGGTCCTGTCGCGATGCCGACCCGCGTGCGCAACGGGATGCCGGCGAAGCCGCGCGCCGCACACAGGCGCACGATCGCGAGCCCTGCGCGTACGGCAGCATCGGCGTGGCGCGCATCCGCGACGGGCACGTTGAACGTCACGAGCATCGCGTCGCCCTGGAACTGGTTCACCACGCCGCCGTTCTCCTCGACCGGCGCGATCACCGCGGAGAAGTACTCGTTCAGCATGTCGAGGGTGCGTTCGGGCCCCAGCGACTCGGCCAGCGCGGTGAAGCCCTCGATGTCGGTGTACAGGATGGTCGCGGTCGCGGCCCTCGGCTCGATGCGTCCGCCGTCGCGCAGGATCGCCGCGGCGACGCGGTCCGGCACGTACTTGCCGAACGTCTCGCGGATCAGGGCACGCTCGGCGAGGCCGCTGAGCATGCGGTTGAAGGCCCGCGCGAGCCTCCCGGTCTCGTCGTTCGACAGGATCGGCACGGCCCGCGGCAGCTCGTCGGCGGCGACCCGGCGCACCGCGCTCTCGAGCACGCGCACCGGGCGCAGCAGGCTGCGCGTGACGAAGACCACGGCCACCGTCACGCCGAGCGCCATCGCCCACAGGTCCCGGCCGAGAACGTCGCCGCCCGCGTCGAGCCCGCGCTCGTTCACGTGCAGCACGATCAGCGCGAGCGGCAGCGCGGAGGTCAGCCCGAACGCGAGCAGCAGCCGGACGAGGAACCGGCCGCGGCCAGCCGGAACCAGGTGCCCCGCGCGCTCGAAGATCGCCTCGCGCAGCACCGCCTCGTAATCCGTCATCACGAAGTAGACGACGGCGGTGTAGTAGGCCCAGTGCACGAACGGCAGCAGCAGCAGCTCGTTCGCCGTCAGCAGGGTGGTGATGTCGAAGTCGAGCAGTCGCGGGAGCACGGCGAACTTGAACGCGGCCAGCACTCCGAGCAGCGCCGCCATGTAGGCCGTGCAGATCACGTGCAGCCCCGCGATCCGGCGGATCGGAGGCGGACGCCGGCCGGGCGCGCGCAGGTAGGCCGCGATCGGCGCGAAGATCGCAACCGAGCCCGCGAGCGTGCCCGCGCACAGCGCGAGCGCGGGCAGCGCGAAGCGCTCGAGCGGGATCTGGTAGATGAGCGCGAAGCAGAAGTCGATCAGCAGGACGCCGAGCATCGAGGCGTGGAAACGCCACCTGAGCCACGGGTCGAAGCGTGGCTGGTGCGCTGCCGGATCGGGGGGAATCAGATTCATCGTAGCGCGAGGATCGGCGCTCGGATGTGTAGGGCGTGTGAAGGGCGCGCGCCGCGGGGCGACGCGCGGACCGGCACGGCTACCCCAGCAACCGCCGCAGCAATCCCCGCAGCCCGCCCTGCGCCCTCGCGCGCGCGGCCTTCTCCCTGTCCACCGCGTGCCGGCCGCGAACGAGGACCTCGAGGCGCCCCGCCTCGGCCTCGCCGACCAGCTCGGCGACCTTGCGCACGAGGTATCCGATCGGCAGCCCCTTGTCGTCCATCAGCTCGCGCGCGAACGCACGAACGGTGGCGTCGTCGCGTGCGCCCTTCAACGCGGCGCACAGGTCCTCGAGCAGCGTGTCGGTCCACTGCGTCTTCTCGATGGTGGGATCCTGGCGATCCGCCATTGCTGCTCTCCCGCGATCCGTGAGCGCCGTGAGCGGGCGCGGCTCCGTGGTCTGCACGCACGCGCCGCGTGCACCGTGTCAGGTCAGGCGGCCGGGCCGGGCTCTGCACCGGTTGCGCCCACGCCCGACGGGGCGCCGGGGTCCTCGCCGCCCCGCGGCCGCGCCGCGTCATGGCGCGCGCTACTGCGCGACCGACCTCGGCGTCGGAACGATGCGCTGCACCTGCATCTTGGAGCGATCCATCAGCTCCCCGACCTTGGGCGCCACCTCGTTCTTCCAGAAGTCGCTCTCGTACACGGCCTCGTAGAGCGCCTTGCGCTGCGCCTCGCTGTCGAAGCGGCGCATCCACACGTACACGCTCTCGTCCTCCTCACCGCGGAAGCTGCCCGTGATCACCATTCCCTTCGAGACCTGGAACGGGACGATCGTGCCTTCCATGTACGCGACCCACTCGTCCATCCTGCCGGGATTGATGTGGTACTGCCTGAGCTCGTAGAACGCCATCTGTGCGTCTCCCGATGGGCGGCGAACGGCTCGCCGGGAGCGGCAAGCATACGCGGGCCCGCCAGCCGGGGCGCCGTCAGGGCGCGTCGGCCGCCGCGACCACGCGGCTGAAGCCGGCCGCGTCCAGCACCTCGATTCCGGGATCGGCACGCGCGCGGGCGCGCTCGGCCTCGGTGTTGTAGCCCCAGTCCGCGAGGTAGCGGCGAAGGCGCGGCCGCTCGCCGACGCGCTCCAGCGTCGCCAGCCGATCCTCGAAGAAGTGCAGCTGCAGCCGCGGATGCTCGAGCGCCAGCGCGTCGAGCACGCGTCCCTTGCCCGCCCCCTCGAAGGACTCGAGCGCGTAGATGCGATCGGGCGGCACGTCGAGGCCCGCGCGCTCGACCAGCACGCGGGTGAAGCGCTCCTCCTTGGTCGTGACGATGCAGCACGGCGCGCGCGCCGCGTTGATCGCGTCGACCACGCCCGGGTAGAAGCCCTGCGCGGCCAGCCAGGACTCGACATCCGTGTCCAGCCATTCGTCGCGCGCCGCACCGAAGCGCCGTCGCAGCACCGCGCGTTCCAGCCCTTCGTCGCGCATCAGCGCGTCGCACAGCCGGTCGAAGTGGCGCAGCACCTCGTCGTCGTCGACGCCGCGGACCACCAGCAGCACCAGCGCCAGGTTCTCGTAGCCGGTCTCGATCACGGGGCGCAGGCGCACGAAGCGGGCGAGCGCGCCCGCGTCGGGCTCGGCGGCGACGCGGTCGGGCCACAGGCCGTGCGCGGCACGCCACGCGGTCAGCGCGGTCTCACGGGCGCTGTCGCAGACGACGCCGTCGAAGTCGAACGCGAGGAAATCGGCCATCTCGCGAGTGTAGCGGCGAACACGGACGCCGCTGCCCGTCGACGCGTCGCGAGCCGCACCGACCGCCCGCCGGAATTCCGGCACGAGGCCCCTCCGCCGGGACAACCCCACTCGAGCGGCGGAGCGCGCGGGGCACGGCAGCCGCGCTGGCTGCACGGCGCCGCGACGGAGCGCCGCCCCGCCGCAGCGGTCGCGCGACGCCGGGCGGTCCTGGCGCGGCGCCGGATGGCGACGCCCCTGCCCCGCGCCGCAGTACAATCCGGCTTCTTTCCCAGGCGCTGCGGGCCGCCCTTCCTGCCCGCACGGGCAGGACCATGAACCAGACGCTTCTTCCCCGGCGCGCACGTGCGTGCGCGGCCGTCGTGCTGTGCGCCCTCATCGCGGGATGCGCTCCCGACGCAGGAAGCGCGCCCGCATCCGGAGCCGCAAAGGGCGGCGGCGCCCGCGACAGGAGCCACCTCGTGGAGGTGGCGACGGTCGCTCGTGACACCCTGAACCTGTCCCGCGTCTACACCGGCTCGCTGCGTGCGCGGCGCATCGTGCGGGTGCACGTGCAGGAAGAGGGCCGGCTCACCGCGCTGCCGTTCTTCGAGGGCGACCGGGTGGCGGCCGGCGCGCGGCTGCTCACCCTAGATGCCACGCTGCTCGAGACCGAGCTCGAGAAGGCGCTGGCGGTGCGCCGCGAGGCGGAGGCGAACCTCGCGCGGCTGGAGCGCCTGGCGAAGAACCGCATGGTCGCCGAGGAGGATGTGCTCCGCGCGCGCACGGCGGTGGACGTCGCGAAGTCCGAGGAGGTGCTGCTGCGCACGCGGCTCGGCTACACGGTGGTCAGCGCACCGTTCGCCGGCCAGGTCACCGAGCGCCTGGTGGAGCCCGGCGACATCGTGGAGCGCCACCAGCACGTGCTGACCGTGGCCGACCCGGCGTCGCTGGTCGCCGATCTCGAGATCTCGGAGCTGGTGCTGCCGCACCTCTCGGTGGGCCACCCGGCCGAGGTGCGCATCGACGCGCTGGGCACACAGGTGTTCCCGGGGCGGGTGCAGCGTATCCACCCGGCGATGGACCCGGCCACGCGCCAGGGCCGCGTCGAGGTGGAGCTGGACCCGGCGCCGGACGGCGCGCGCGCCGGGCAGTTCGCGCGCGTCACGTTCCGGATCGACGCGCTGGACCGCCAGGTGATCCCGTTCTCGGCGCTGCGCCGCGACACGGAAGGGGAGTACGTGTTCCGCCTCGCCGGGGACGCGACGGTGGAGCGCGTGCGGGTGCGCGGCGGACGCCGCCTCGCGGAGCGGGTGGAGGTGCTGGAGGGCCTCGACGACGGCGACCGCATCGTGACGAAGGGCTTCCTGGGCCTGTCCGCCGGCACCACGGTGAAGATCGTCGGCGCCGGCGCGAGGAAGACGCCCGGCGGCGCCACACCCGCCGCCGGAGGCAAGACGTGACACCCGGCGGCGGCGTCGCCGGCTGGTCCATCCGCCACCCGGTGGGCGTGGTGATGATGGCGCTCGCCGTGATCGTGCTCGGCCTGTTCTCGCTCGGGCGGCTCGGCGTGGACCTGCTTCCGCACATCATCTACCCGGAGGTGCGGGTGCGCATCCTCGACCCGGGCGTGCCGGGCGTGATCATGGAGGATCAGATCACGCGCCAGCTCGAGGAGCAGCTCGCGATCACCGAGGACGCGATCGGCGTGCAGTCGCAGACCAGCGAGGGCCGCAGCTCCGTCGATCTCACCTTTCCCTACGGCAAGGACATCGACATCGCGCTGCGCGACGCGAGCAGCCGGCTCGACCGCGCGAAGCGCTTCCTGCCCGACACCATCGACCCGCCGGTGATCTTCAAGCGCGACCCGTCGCAGATCCCGGCGCTGGAGTTCGTCGTCAGCTCCCCGCTCAAGGACCCGGTGGAGCTTCGCGAGTGGCTGGACTACGGCTTCGCGAAGTGGTTCCTGAACCTGCCCGGTGTCGCGTCCACCGAGGTCGGCGGCGGGCCGCTTCGCGAGGTGGTGGTGCTGCCCGACCAGGCGCGCCTCGCCGGGCACGGCCTTTCGATGAACGACGTCATCGCCGCGATCGAGCGCGCGAACCTGGAGGTGCCCGGGGGCGCGGTGCGCATGCAGCGCCACGAGATCAGCGGGCGCACCGCGGGGCGCTTCCGGGACGTGGAGTCGATCGCGTCGCTGCCGCTCAGGAGCAACGCGTCCGGTGCGGTGCTTCGCCTCACCGACGTCGCCGACGTGCTGGATTCCGCCGAGGACGAAAAGCTGCGCATCCGCCTGAACGGCGTACCGGGGCTCAAGCTCGCGATCCAGAAGCAGCCGCAGGCCAACACCGTGGAGGTCGTGGACGCGGTGTACGAGCGCCTGGCCTTCCTCGCGAAGCAGGGGCTGGTGCCGGAGGACGTGCGGGTGGACGCGGTGGAGGACCAGGCGGTGTACGTGCGCCACGCGCTCGCCAACGCCGCGAACGCGGCGATCTCCGGCGCGCTGCTCGCGATGCTGGTCGTGTTCCTGTTCCTCGGGGACCTGCGCCGCACCCTGATCATCGGCACCGGCATCCCGTTCGCGGTGATGGTCGCGCTCGTGCTGATGGACGCCGGCGGCCTCACGCTCAACATCATGACGCTGGGCGGACTCGCGCTCGGCATGGGCATGCTGGTGGACAACACCATCGTGATGCTCGAGAACATCTACCGCCACCAGCGCGACGGTGAGAGCTCGCTGGCCGACGCCACGCATGCCGCCGACGAGGTGCACGGCGCGATCATCGCGTCCAGCTCCACCAGCCTCGCCGCGGTGCTGCCGTTCCTGTTCATCGGCGGGCTGGTGGGCCTGCTGTTCCAGGAGCTGATCGCGACCATCTCGGCGGCCATCGTCGCGTCGCTGGTGGTCGCGATCACCGTGGTGCCGGCGCTGGCCGCGAGGGTGCCGGTCGGGCGCAGCGGGCTCCTGCGCCGCGCGGTGGACGCGGTGATGGGCCGGCTCGCCGCGGCGTACGCGTGGTGCCTGGCCCTGGGGCTCAAGCTTCGCTGGCTCGTGGTCGCGGGTTTTGCGGCCGCGCTGTTCGTGTACGCGGTTCCGGTGTTCCAGAACGGCAAGCACACGATGCTGCCGGAGATGGACGACGGCAAGATCCGCATCGAGTTCACCGCCGACGCCGGCACCGGCCTGGACGCGACCGACGCGGTCATGACGCGGGTCGAGAAGCTGCTGCTGGACCGCGACGACGTGGAGTCCGTGTACTCGCAGGTAGGCGGCTTCGTGTTCGGCCGCAGCCAGTACGAGGCCACCAACCGCGGGCGCATCGCGGTGCAGCTCGTGCCGATCGCCGAGCGCGAGCTGCCCGTCGGCAAGTGGATCGCCGAGATGCGCAAGGAGGTCGCGAAGCTGCAGATGGCGGGGGTGCGGGTGCGCATCCGCGCCCAGGGCATCCGCGGCCTCAACCTGACGAGCAGCGACGACGACTTCAGCCTGCGCGTGCGCGGCGAGGACCTGGAGACGCTGGCGCGCATCGGCCAGACGCTGGTGGAACGCCTCGACGGCGTGCCGGGGCTCAGCAACGTGCGCCACTCCTCCGAGGACCTGCTGCAGGAGCTCGCCGTGCGCGTCGACCGCGAGCGCGCCGCGGCCCTCGGGCTGACGGTGGAGGACGTCGGGCGCGCGGTGCGCATCGCGCTGCAGGGCATCGTCGCGACCGACTTCATCGAGGGCGATCGCAAGTTCGACGTGCGGGTGCGCCTGCCCCGCGACCAGGTGGACACGCCGGAAGCGCTGGAGAAGGTGCTGCTGTTCCCGGCGCGCGAGGGCGCGCCGGCGGTGCACCTTCGCGACGTCGGGACGGTGGATCTCGTGACCACGCCGTCCAACATCCGCCGCGACCGCCAGCAGCGCATTCTCGAGGTCGCCGCCAGCATCGACAGCGGCGCCGCGATCTCGGACGTGCAGGCGGAGGTCGCGCGGCGCCTGGAAGGCCTCGAGCTGCCCCAGGGCTACAGCCTCTACGACGGCGGCGCCGCCGACGCGCTGGGCAAGAGCGAGACGCTGCTGATCAGGCTGCTGGGCCTCGCACTGTTCCTGGTGCTGGTGGTGATGGCGGTGCAATACGAGAGCCTGCGCAACCCGCTCGCGATCCTGGTGAGCGTGCCGTTCGCCGCCATCGGCGTCGCGCTCGCCATCGACCTCCTGGATCTGCCGCTGTCGATGCCGGTGTGGCTCGGGATGATCATGCTCACCGGCATCGTCGTGAACAACGCGATCGTGCTGCTGGAGTACGTCGAGATCGCGCGCGCGCGCGGCGCCGGCGTCACCGACGCGCTGATCGAGGCGGGGCGGCTGCGCCTGCGGCCCATCCTGATGACGACGCTCACCACCGTGGTGGGGATGGCACCGCTGGCCGCGGGCCTGGGCGAGGGCGCCGAGATGCTGCAGCCGCTGGCGATCACGATCGTGTTCGGCCTGAGCTTCTCGACGCTGGTGAGCCTGCTGCTGGTGCCGGCCGTGTACCGCGTCGTGGCGCGCGAGGGCCGGCGCACGACCCCCGTGCACGGACTGTCCCCGTCGCAGCACGGCGCCGATTAGCGGGCTGGCGAACGCGGCGTCGTACCGCCCGGGCGCCGGCGCGGTCGTCACCGGCGCTCGCGGCCACGAAACGCTTAACTCCCGAACATGTGTCGGGATTCTTTACACGGCTCGTCGCACCGCGTTGGCGCCGCGCCTCCGGGCCCCCGACCGGCCTCGGGCTCGCCGCCGATGGCACGGCGCTTGCGTCGTTCCTGAAACCACCACCGGATAAACGGTTCGTGCCTTGTGCGCCGGGCCGGGGAAAACCTGTCATGCCCAACGCTCGAGCGCTCTCGCGCACCCTCGCGGCCGGCGCCGCGTGCCTCGTCTCGTCGGCCGCGCTGGCCGTGCCGATCCTCGATCCGACCGCGTTCACCTCCCTCGGCACGCTGCCGGGCGGAAGCTTCACGATCGACACCGACGCAAACACCTTCGGCGGCGTCGTGATCGCCCAGGGCGGCGTGCTGCAGACCAACACCGGCCAGGACCCGAACAGCGCCCCGATCGACTACGTCGCGCCGCCGGACATCCTCGTGCTGACCTTCGACGGCGGGGCGACGCTTGCCGGCGGCGACGTGATCAGCGTGACCGGCGGGCGCGGCCTCGCGCTGCTGTTCCAGGGCGCCTTCAACCTCGACGGCACCATCGACGTCGCCGGCGGCGACGGCGGCGACGCGACGCTGTTCGCGGGCGCCGGCGGCGCCGCCGGCGCAGGCGGCCATGCGGGCGGCAGAGGCAGCGGCGCCTGCTCCGGCGACCAGCCGGGCGCCGGTCCCGGCGGCGGCGGCGACGGCCGCGATGCGGCCAACTCCAGCGGCCGCTCCGGCGGCGGCGGCGGCGGCCACGGCAGCGCCGGGGGCATCGGCACGTCGAACGGCGGCATCGGCACGGGTGCCGCCGGTGCGGCGTACGGCGACCTCACGCAGACGCTGCAGGGCGGCAGCGGCGGCGGCGGCGGCTCGGGCACCTGCAGCGTCACCTTCGTCGCCGGCGGTGGCGCCGGCGGCGGCGGCGGCGGCCTCGAGATCGGCGCGCTGGGCCTGCTCTCCGTCGGCGGCACGATCGACGCGTCGGGCGGTGACGGCGGCGTGGGCAGCCGCAACGGCGGCGGCGGTGCCGGTGGGGGCGTGCGGCTGCACGCGTTCGACCTGGACATCGGCGGCGCCATCAATGCCCGCGGCGGCGTCGGTCCCACGAACGGCGGCTGCGGCGGCGGCGGCCGCGTGCTGCTGGTGACCAACGACCGCGGCACGGTGGCGATCAGCGGCGGCACCATCGACGTCGGCTCGGGTGAGCCGCGATGCTCCACCGGCGGGGTCCTGCGTATCGACGCGGTGCAGGGCGTCGGGGTCGACCCGGGCGCCGGAGGCCCGACGCCGCTCCCGGCGCCGGGCGCGCTGGGGCTCGCCGCCGCCGGCCTGCTTCTCGCCGCGCGGCGTCGGCGCCGGCGGGCCTGAGCGGCGCGGAGGCGCGGCAGCACCGCACACGGGCGCTGCCCGTTCGCGCGGGCGTGCCCGGTACGCGGCGAGCGCGAGCATCCGGGCATCGCCGGACCCACGTGCGCTCGCGCGGACCTGCGACACTGTGGTCCATGACTCGCGCCGCACACTGCTCCACGCGCCGTCGCGCGCGCCGTTGCAGGGCACCGTGGACTGCCGGCGGGCCGGCGCGGTGAGCCGGCGCGCGATCCTCGCCGACGACGCGCGCGCGGAGATGTTCCAGGGCATGGGCCGTGCGCTGGGTGCGGGCCTGGACGCGGCGCGCGCGCTCGACGCGCTGGCCGGCATCCGGGACGGCG
>CBDUCN010000085.1:0-16878 GCA_965365655.1 uncultured Gammaproteobacteria bacterium
CGCGGTCCCGATTCTCCGCATCCCCCGCGGCGCTGTCACGCCGCGCGGGCTCGGCCGGCGGCGCGGCCACGTGCACCGTGAAGCAGGTGCCCTCGCCCTCGGTGGAGCGCACCTCGATGCCGCCGCCCATCAGCGCCGCCAGGTTGCGGCTGATCGTCAGGCCCAGCCCGGTGCCCCCGTGGCGCCGCGCGACCGTCCCGTCGGCCTGCTGGAACGCGTCGAACACGCGCGCCAGCGCCGCCGTACTCATCCCGGGACCTGTATCGGCCACCTGCACCGAGATCTGTTCCTCCTGCGCGTCGTAGTCCACCGAGACCCGGACGCCGCCGCGCTCGGTGAACTTCAGCGCGTTGCCCACGAGGTTGAGCAGGATCTGCTTCAGCCGCAGCGGATCCACCGAGACCGAGCCCGGCACCCGCTCCGCGCAGCGCACCTCGAGCGTCAGGCCCTTGCGGTCCGCCAGCGGCGAGAGCGTGCTGCGCGCGTCCTCCAGCACCTCGCGCAGCGCCGTGGGCTCCCGCTCCACGGTCATCTGTCCGGCCTCGATCCTGGCCTGGTCCAGCAGGTTGTTGATGAGCGCGAGCAGATGATTGCAGTTGCGATCCACGACCGCGAGGCGCTCGCGGCGCTGCTCCTCGCTCGCGCCCGGCTCCGCCAGCAGCCGGCTGTAGCCCATGATCGAGGTCAGCGGCGTGCGCAGCTCGTGCGTCATGTGCGCGAGGAAGCGGCTCTTCAGCTCGTTGGCCTCGTCGGCGGCGCGCTTCTCGAACCACAGCCGGCGCCGCTCCTCGTACAGGGTGCGGAAACGCAGGCCCAGCTGCACCACGAGCACCAGCGCACCCAGCAGCAGCGCGAAGCCGAGGTCCGAGCGCTGCGCCCACCAGCCGTGCAGCGCGACGTGCGCGGTGGCGGCGACCAGCAGCCCGAGCAGCGCGACGGCGGCGATGACCCACTCCGGGCACGCACGGCGATTCGTGATCAGCAGCGGCAGCGCCGCCGCGACGAGCACCAGCGACAGGTCGACGAGCGGGTCGCTGGGTGCAAGCACCCGCTCGTGCGCGAGGCTCGCGTAGGTGAGCGCGAGAATCGCGAGCCCCGCGGTGCGCCCGTGCAGGGGCAGGCGCGCGTAGTCGCCCAGCACCGCGGCGGAGCTGCCGATGAACACCGTGCGCCCGCGCACCCGCGACGGCGCCAGCGCCGCCGGCAGCCGGCCGCGCCCGGCGTCGAACGCCGCCTCGAAGTCCACCACCGGCACGAAATCGCGGTTGCGCGGGATGCGCAGCGCCACCTGCCCGTCCGCGTCCACGGGCCACTCGCGCGCGCCGACCGCGACGCGCCCGCCGCGGCGCACCACCGGCGGGCGATCGCCGGGACGGAACAGCGACGCCAGCGGCATCGCCGGCAGCACCCGGCCGTAGCTCTCGTGCAGCAGCCCGACCCGGCGCAGGACCCCGTCGGCGTCGGGCACCACGCTGATCACGCCCAGGCCCGTCGCGGCCCCCCGCGCGAGACCGGGCGCGGGCAGCAGCAGGTCGCGCCAGCGGTGCGCCACGACGCCGGGCGGCGCCGCCCACGCGTGGCGGCGCAGGCGCTCGACGTAGCGCTCGTCGCGGGCCAGCGGGAAATCCTGGCCGCGGGCGGCCAGCCACACCCCGACGCCGGGCGGCGCCGCGGCGAGCGCGGTGACCAGCGCGTCGTCGCCGGCGCGCGGCTCCGCGAACAGGATGTCCAGCACCACGGCGCGGGCGCCGGCCTCGAGCAGGTAGCGCACCACTGGCGCGTACGCGTCGCGGTCGTACGGCCACGCCCCGAGCTCGTCCGCGAGGGCCGCCATCGACGCCTCGTCGATGTCCACCACCAGCACGTCCTCGAAGCGCACCGGCTCGGCGGTGATCGCGATCACCGTGTCGTCGAGCCAGCGCTCGAGGTCCACGTAGGCCGGGGTGCGGGCCAGCAGGGCCGCGAGCGACAACGCCACGCCGAGGATCAGCGCGTAGCGGCGCGGCCGCGAGACGGCGCCGAGCAGCCATCCGCCGCGGCCCGCCGCCGGCGCCGCGGGCCCCGAAGTCACGACCCGCCCGCACCGGCGGGCGGGCGCGGCACGGGCAGCGCCGGGACGCCGGCTGCGCCCGGCTCGGCGGCGCCGCCCAGCGTCTCGCGCAGCGCGAGCGCGGTGGGGTCGTCCGGGCGCACCTCCAGCGCGCGGCGCACGAAGTCCAGCGCGTCGTCGCGCCGGCCCAGTCCCACGCTCGCCATGGCCGCCACCTGCAGCGCCCCGAGATCGCGCGGGTCGGAATCGAGCACCGCGCGCGCACCGTCGAGGCCTGCCTGGAAACGCCCCTGGCGCACGTCGATGAGTGCGAGGCCGACGCGCGCGCGGGCCTCCCCGGGCGCGCTGGGGGCCGCCTGGCGCGCGCTGTCGGCGAAGCGCGCGCGCGCCGACGCGTAGTCCAGCAGGTGGTAGTCCGCGACGGCCAGCGCGTTGGCCACCTCGGTGTCGTCCGGGCGCAGCGCGAGCACCGTCTCGAGCAGCGGCCGCGCCGCCGCGTGGTCACCTGCGTCCAGCGCCGACATCCCGCGCTCGCGAAGCCGCGCCACCTCCGCATCCAGGCGACCGGCCGACTGCGCGAGGTGGCCCAGGACCGCCGCCGGGTCCAGGCTCTGCAGAGCCGCGCGCGCGCGCTCCAGGTAGACCGTGTGGCGCAGCGGGCTCGCGTCGCTGTAGCGCCCGCGCAGTCCCCGCGCGTCGATGCCGGCGACTCGCCAGAAGAACTCACCGTCGCGCACCAGCGGCGCCACGGTCGCTTCCGGCCGGTCCACCCGCTCGCGGCGCACCAGCCGCCGGAACTCGCGGTCCTCGGCGATCTCCACCAGGTATCCGGGCTGCGGGGGCGCCGCGCGCCAGCGCAGGCGCATGCCGTCCGGGGCGGCGAGCGCGGCGTCCGGGCGCGGCGGGGCCGGGAGCGTGGACACCGGTTCCGGCGCCTGCCCCGCGACCACCACGGTGCCCTGGTTCTCGTCCACCGCGACCGGCGCGCCGGCGCCGCCCGTGGCCTCGACCCGCCCGCGGGTCACCATGATCCGCGCCCGGTCGTCCGCCTCGTGCAGCGTGAACACGGTGCCGCGCACGCCGATCGCGACGCTGCTGGAGAACAGGTTCAGCTCGCGCCGCCGGCCGTCGTCACGCGGGATCTCAGTCTCGATCTCGCCCGACAGCAGCCGCAGCCCGGTCGCGAAGCGCCGGCCGTCTCCGCTCGAGCGGGCGTCCAGGATGTCCAGTGCCGTGTCCGGCATCAGCTTGATCACCGTGCCGTCGCCGAGGCGCACGGTCGCATAGCCGTCGTCGCCGGTGCGCAGCCGCGCACCCGGCGCCGGCGACTCGCCGGGCGCGGCGGCGTGGCCGCTGAACGCACCGGCGCTGAACAGCACCCGGTAGCCCTGCTCCTCGCGCAGCGCGAGGAACCACCACCACACCCACGCGACGACCGCGAGCAACACCACCACGGCGACGCCGGCGGCGATTCGTCGCCGCGGACGCGGTCGCGTGATGGACCGGTCGTCGATCGCGCTGCTCACGGGAAGCGGACCCTGCACGCGATGCCGGCCGCACCCGCGGCCCCGGCGGGCGGGTCGCGGCGATGCGCAGGCCGCGCGGCGTCGTCACGCGGGAACGCGGGGATCACGCCGTGGCGTCGCGACCGGCGGTGCCGCGGGCGTACAGGGACCGCGACCCGGGGTCAGTCGTCGTCCTCGGGCGGCGCGTCGTCGGCGCGGAACACCGACGCGTCGAGGTGATGGCGCCCGAGCAGCTTGTAGAACTCGGTGCGGTTGCGCCCCGCGAGGCGCGCGGCCCCCGACACGTTGCCGTTGCTGATGCGCAGCACGTCGATCAGGTACCGGCGCTCGAACGCGCGCTTGGCCTCGTCCAGGCTGGGCACCTCCCTGGACTCCTCGCGCAGCGCCGCGCGCACGAGGTCGGCCGGCACCAGGTCCGACGTGGAGAGCACCAGGCACTGCTCGACCACGTTCGCGAGCTGGCGGATGTTGCCGGGCCAGGCCGCGGTCTGCAGCAGCTCCCGCGCCTCCGGGGAGAAGTGCTTGCGCGGCCAGCGGTTGCGCGCGCACAGCCGCGCGATCAGGTCGTCGACGATCGGGCCGATGTCCTCGCGCCGCTCGTCGAGATTCGGAAGGTGCAGCGGCACCACGCTCAGCCGGTAGTACAGGTCCTCGCGAAAGCGCTTGTCGGCCACCGCCTCGTCGAGGTCGTGGTGGGTCGCGGACACGATGCGCACGTTCACCGGCACGCTGCGGGTCGCGCCCACCGGGCGCACCTGGAAGTCCTGCAGCACGCGCAGCAGCTTCGCCTGCAGCGGCAGCGGCATGTCGCCGATCTCGTCGAGGAACAGCGTGCCCTCGTGAGCGGCCTGGAACAGCCCCTCGTGGCGGGCCAGGGCACCGGTGAAGGCGCCCTTCTCGTGCCCGAACAGCTCGCTCTCCAGGAGCTGATCCGGAATCGCGCTGCAGTTCACGCTGACGAACGCGTGGTCGCGGCGCGGGCTGCCGTCGTGGATGGCCCGTGCCAGCAGCTCCTTGCCGGCGCCGGTCGCGCCGGTGACCAGCACCGAGCAGTCGCTGGCAGCGACCAGGCGCGCTTTCTCCATCAACGAGGACATGACGGCGCTGCGGTAGATGATGCCGGCGCCGAACTCGGTGGCCTCGTCGGCCGCCGGGCCGCGGCGCTCGAGCGCCCGCGTGACCTCCGTCACCACCGCGTCGCGATCCGGGGGCTTGGTGAGGAACGCCGACACGCCCAGGTGCGCCGCGCGCATCGCGTCCCCGACGTCGGCCTGCCCGCTCAGCATGATCACCGGCATCACCGGGTCGTGCGCGTGGATCTCCTTGAGCAGGCGCATGCCGTCCATCTCGTCCATCACGAGATCGGTGATCACCAGGTCCGGGCGCTGGATGTCGAGCTGGGTGAGCGCCTCGCTGCCGTTGCCGGCGGTCGCGCAGGACAGGCCGCTCGCTTCCAGCCAGCGCCTGAGCAGCGCCAGCATGTCCGGATCGTCGTCGACCAGCAGCACGCGCGCCCGGGCCGCGGGGATCGGCGCCTCTGAGCTGCGGGTGGAGTTGCTGGCGGCCATGATCGGGGAGCGGTACGCAGCCTCGGGATCGGAACGCGAATCATATAGCACCCGCCGCCGCGACGCGCCGCCGCGCTGCGGTGCTGGCGCGTGCACGGGCGAATCTCTACGCTTGCGCGCGGCGCCCCGAACGACGAGGAACACAGCGTGTCGACGAAATCCCTGACCCCGCGCATCGCGCGCGCACTGCTTGCGAGCGTGGCGCTCGCCGCGTGCGCGCACGCCGCCGCCGACTGGAAGCAGCTGCTCGAGAAGGCCATGGAGACGCCCGCCGCGGGCGGGACCGGCGCGAGCGCCGCGCTGGCCGGTGACGAGGTGGTCGCCGGATTGAAGGAGGCGCTCGCCCGCGGTGCCGAGCAGGCGGTCGCGCAGCTCGGGCGCCCGGACGGATTCCTCGGCAACGGCGCGGTGAAGATCCCGCTGCCGGAGTCGCTGCAGCCCGTGGACTCGATGCTGCGCACACTGGGCCAGGGGCGCTACGCCGACGAGTTCGTGACGACGATGAACCGGGCCGCCGAGCGCGCGGTGCCCGAGTCCGGCCCGATCCTCGGCGACGCGATCCGGAACATGACGGTGGACGAGGCGAAGCAGATCCTGGACGGCCCGGACGACGCGGCCACCGCGTACTTCCGGCGCGTCAGCGAGGAGCGCCTCAGCGCGGCGCTGCGTCCGCTGGTCAGCGACGCCACCGCGCAGGCCGGCGTCACCGGCGCCTACAAGCAGCTCATGCGCCAGGCAGGTCCCGCGGCGTCGCTCGCCGGGGCCGACCTCGGCGACATCGACGGCTACGTCACGCGCGAGACGCTGGACGGCCTGTTCACCGTGATCGCCGCGGAGGAGAAGCGCATCCGAGAGAATCCGGCGGCGCGCACCACCGAGCTGCTGCAGAAGGTGTTCGGCGCGGCGCGCTGAACGCCTCCGCGTCCGCGCGCGGCAGGGTCATCGCGCGGCGCGCCGCAGGAACCGGCGCCGCACGCGCTCCCCGCGCGGCGCGCTCCCGGCGCCGGCAACGGCCCGGTTCACCGCGCAGCGCACGCCGGCGCCGATGCGCGCGGCATCACGCGGGCGGAGGACCCTTGTCGCCTCCATCGGGCGGCCGCGCGGCGGTCAGCGAGAAGCGCAGCTCCGGGTCGCTGCCGGGCGCCGCCGGCGTACCCGGCGACGCCGGCGGCTGGCCGCGCAGCAGCCCCGACAGCCGCCGCGCGAGCGCCGCGACCCCGCGCCAGATCTTCGGCAGCAGCCACGCGATCAGGATCACGAAGAGCCCGAGCAGCACCAGGAACGCGACCGGGTAGTTGAGCGCCGTCCACAGGCCGGCGAACACGGTGAGGTCCTCGGCGATGGACACCGCCCAGTTGCTGAGCGGCTCGGGCGAGGTGTTGATCATCAGGCGTCCGCCCGCCTTGGTCGCGTGCACCGCGCCGGCCAGCGTGCCGCCGAGGATCGCGGCCGCCACCTGCGCCGCCATGCTGACGTCGCCCACCGCCGTCGCGGCGAGCACGGCGCCGGCCGGCACGCGCAGGAACGTGTGGATGGTGTCCCAGCCGTTGTCGACGCCGGGCACCTTGTCGGCGAAGAACTCGACGCAGTACATGAACCCGGCCGCCATGATCACGACCGGCTCCTGGAGCACCTCGAGGCCGGGCGGCAGCACCATGTGCCCGCTGGCGCCCATCAGGCCCAGCATCAGCAGCGCCGCGTAGAGGTTGATGCCGCTGGCCCAGGCCGCACCCATGCAGAGCGCGATGGTCTGCGTGAGGTCCATGATCACTCCCGCTCCGCGCGGCGACGGCGCCACGATCGCAACATGCGGGCGCCGGCCGGCCAGTTCAAGCCGGGCTCGCGGATCCGCGACCCGGCTTCCTGCGGCGAAGCGCGCGCCACGGGCGCCGGACCGGACGGCCGGCGGCGCAGCGCGCTGTGGGATAATGCCTGCTGTTCCGATCCTCGCGAGCCCGTGCCCGAGCCCGTGCCCCACCGCGCCTCCGCCCGACCGTCCGATGCGCCCGCGCGTCGTCCGTGCGCCGCTGCGGACGTGGTGGTCGGCGTGTCCGGCGGCGTGGACTCGGCGGTCGCGCTGAAGCGCCTGTGCGCGCACGGCGTCGCGGTGCGCGCGGTGTTCATGAAGAACTGGGACGAGGACGACGCCGGCGGCCACTGCGCGGCGGCGCAGGATCTCGCCGATGCGCGCGCGGTGTGCGACGCGCTGGGCGTCACGCTGGGCACCGTGAACCTGTCCCACGAGTACTGGGAGCGGGTGTTCGAGGTCTTCCTCGCCGAGCACCGCCGCGGCCGCACGCCGAACCCCGACGTGCTGTGCAACCGCGAGGTCAAGTTCCGCGCGTTCCTCGATCACGCGCACGCGCTCGGCGCGCGCGCCGTCGCGACCGGCCACTACGCGCGCCGGGCGCGCACGGCGCGCGGCTGGCGGCTGCTGCGCGCGCGCGACGAGCACAAGGACCAGACCTACTTCCTGCACCGCCTCGACCAGGAGCAGCTCGCCGCCGCGCGCTTCCCGCTGGGCGACCTGCACAAGCACGAGGTGCGCGCGGAGGCGCGCGCCGCGGGGCTCGCGGTGCACGCGAAGAAGGACAGCACCGGGATCTGCTTCATCGGCGAGCGGCGCTTCGACGCGTTCCTCGCGCGCTGGCTGCCGCGCGAGCCGGGTCCGATGGTGTCGGTGGACGGACAGGCTCTGGGAGAGCACCGCGGCCTCGCGTTCTACACGCTCGGCCAGCGCCAGGGCCTCGGCATCGGGGGCCGCCACGACGCGGGCGGCGAGCCCTGGTACGTCGCGCACAAGGACCCGGCGCGCAACACCCTCGTGGTCGCGCAGGGCCGCGATCACCCGGCGCTGTACCGCACGGCGCTGGTCACCGAGCGCGCACACTGGATCGGCGGCGACGCGCCCGCGCTGCCGCTGGCCTGCGAGGCGCGGCTGCGCCATCGCCAGCCGCTGACGCCGTGCCGCGTGCTGGCGCGCGGCCCGTGCGGCGGACTCGAGGTCCGCTTCCGCGATCCGCAGTGGGCGGTGACGCCCGGACAGAGCGTGGTGCTGTACGCGGGCGCGGAGTGCCTGGGCGGCGCCGTGATCGAGGCCGCGTGCGCCTGAACCCGCTCGCCGCGCTGAGCCCCGGCGACGTCACGGGCCAGTGCATCGCGCTCGGCGGGCTGTTCCAGGCCGTGTCGCAGGTGCAGGCCTGCGCCCGGCACGCAGCGCCGGACGACCCGGCTGCGCTCGCCGCGAGCCTGGAGAGCGTGCTGCGCATCGACGCCCCGGACCCGGCCGCGGTGTTCGGAGGGCTGGACCGGGTCGCGCCCGGCATCGCGGTGTTCCGCCGCCACGTCGAGCGGCGCATGAGCGCGGAGCTGCTTGAGCAGGCCCGCTACGCGGCCAGCCTGATGTTCCTCGAGCGACGCCTGGACGCCGCGCCCGCCAGCGCGCTCGCGCTGGGCGACGCGCTGCACGAGCTGGGCGGCGACGTCGCGACCCACGGCGTGGACAGCGCATGGATGCAGCGCCGTCTCGCCGAGCTGTACGTGCAGCACGTCAGCGGGCTGGGCCCGCGCATCATGGTCAGCGGCGACCCCGCGCACCTGAAGGACGAGGACAACGCGAACCGCATCCGCGCGCTGCTGCTGGCCGGACTGCGCGCGGCGGTGCTGTGGCGCCAGTGCGGCGGCAACCGCCTGAAGCTCGTGCTGTGGCGCGGCGCCCTCGCGCGCGAGGCGGCGCGGCTGCTGGACGCGGCGCGATGATCCGCCGCGGTGCGCCGCGCATCCCGCGGCCGGCACCGGCCGCAGGGCGCGGTGCGTGGCGCGGCCTGCGCCTCGCACGACGCTCGCGCGTCGCGCTGCTGGGCGCCGGCGCGCTGCTCGCCGGATGCAACCTGCCGCCGCCGACCGACGACGTGCCGCCACGCCCGTTCACGATCAAGGATCTCGCGAAGAGCGACGTCGATCAGATCACCGAGATACACCTCACGCAGACCCGCGACCACCTCGCGACGCTGACGCGCAAGCTCTACCGCCGCAACCCGTCGGCGTGGCGCAACGCCGGCGAGCCGTCGGCGGAGTTCGTCGTGCAGCGAATCTTCCGCCCGCCCGCGGTGCCGGACTTCCAGGCGCTCGGCGGACGCCGCGGCGTGGAGGCCATCCGCCTCGCGTTCGAGCCGGACTACCGCGGCGACCGGGTGCTCGCGTTCGCCGCCGGGCTCGCCGCGATGGTGGACGCGGCCTACGGCGACCGCCGCGAGTTCTACCTCACCGACAGCCTGGACCCGCAGAAGCTCTACAACTGCGCCCGCAACATCGAGGTCGCCGCGTGGCTGCTGCGCACCCGCACCGGCGACGACGGCCGCCCGCTGATCCTCGGCAACTCGCTGCCGGACGAGGACGTGAACCTCAGCTTCGAGCGCCTGTTCGGCAAGCTGATCTCGCTGCAGGACAGCCTCGCGATGGTGGTCGCGGAACGCTCGAACCGCACGATCCGCACGGTGGTGCAGCGAATGGTGGGGGCGGTGTTCCTGCCGATCTGAACGACCGTCGTCAGGCGCCAGACACCGGCGGGCGACCCTGCTCGACATGGCGCGTGAGGACGCATGGCGCACCCGGCCGGGCGGCGCGTCGTGCACGATCGCGCGCGCCGTCGGGCGGATGGGGACGCAGGCCCGGGCGCGTCATCCGTCCGCGCCCAGCGCCGGGATCGTGATCACCTGCCCCACCCGCACCAGGTCGCCGTCGAGATTGTTCGCGGTGCGCAGCCGCGACAGCGACACGCCGTAGCGCGACGCGAGGCCCGACAGGGTATCGCCGCGCGCGATGACGTGGCGCCGGCTCGCATACAGGGAGCCCGGCGGCGGATTGTCGCGGAAGTAGTTCCGGATGCCGCCCAGCACGGCCTTCGCGAGCCGGTGCTGGTAGTCCGGTGAGCGCAGCTTGCGCTCCTCGACCGGGTTCGACAGGAACGCGGTCTCCACCAGCACCGACGGGATGTCCGGCGACTTCAGCACCATGAAGCCCGCGCGCTCGACATGGCGCTTGTGGGTCTTCCCGACCGCCTTCAGCTCGCCCAGGATGCGCGACGCGACGTCGGTGCTGGCGCTGATGGTCGCGGTCTGCGACAGGTCCAGCAGCACCGACGCCAGCACCTCGTCCTTGTCGTCCAGCGACACGCCCCCGACCAGGTCGGCGGCGTTCTCCTGCTCCGCGAGCCAGCGCGCGGCCTCGCTGCTCGCGCCGCGACGCGACAGGATGTAGACGGAGCTGCCGTGCACGCGGTCGTCGTTGAACGCGTCGGCGTGGATGGACACGAACAGGTCCGCGTTGTGCGCGCGCGCGATCTCCATGCGCTTGCGCAGACCCACGTAGTAGTCGCCGGTGCGCGTGAGCACCGCGCGCATGCCGGGCTCGCGATCGATGAGGCGCTTCAGCCGCTCGGCGATCTCCATGACCACGTGCTTCTCGCGGGTGCGCGCGGGCCCCAGCGCGCCCGGGTCCTCGCCGCCGTGGCCCGGGTCCAGGGCCACGATCAGATCCCGCGGGCCCGCCTCGGGCAGCACCGGCCGGCGCGCGACCGGCCGTGCGCGCGCGTCCTCGGCCTGCAGGTCGATCACGAGGCGATGGCCGTACTGGGCGTTGGGCTTGAGCAGGAAGCTGCGCGCGCGCACCGCGCCCTTGAGGTCGAACACCACGCGAAGGTCGCCGCCCGGGCGCTTGCCGGCGCGCATCCGCGCGAGCAGCCGGTCGTCGCGGTCGGCGCCGGGGAGGTCGGCGGCAAGGCGCACCTTGCGCAGATCCACGACCACGCGGTCGGGGTTCCTGAGCATGAACAGGGTGTGCTCGACCGGCGACGCGACGTCGAACACCACGCGGGTGTGGTCCGGCGCCGGCCAGGCCCGGATGCGGTCGATGGACACCTCGTCCGCCCAGCTCAGGGCGGGCAGAAGCGTCAGGATGAGAGTCAATGCTGATCGCATGCTCATGCACTGCGTCTGCGACCGAATGAATTTCTAGGCGATTCTGCGGGTTATTGCAAGTATCTTAGGCTGGAGGTGAGGAATCGGGCACGGCCAGGCACGCACCCAGCCGCCGCCCCGCGGCGTCCCGTGCCTGCCATGAAAGCGTCCGCGCCGGCCCGGCGTGCGCCAGCGTCAGCTCCAGGCACGGCAGCGGCAGCCAGCCGCCGGCGCGCTCGGGCCACTCGAACAGGCAGGCCACGCCGGCGCGGAAATCGTCGCGCACCCCCAGCAGCTCCAGCTCCTCGGGGTCGGCCACCCGGTACAGGTCGAAGTGGCGCACCGAGAGACCCGCCACCTCGTACGGCTCGACCAGCGTGTAGGTGGGGCTCTTCACCGGCCCGCGCACCCCCAGCGCCCTGAGCAGCCCGCGCACCAGGGTGGTCTTGCCGCTGCCCAGGTCGCCGTGCAGGTGCAGGTGCAGGCCGCCGCCGGCGGCCGCGGCGCACGCGGCCAGGGCCGGCGCCAGACGCGCGCCGGCGGCGAGGGTCGCCGCCTCGTCGCGCAGGCGCCGCCGGCCGGACACTGCGCTGTCCGCGGCGCCGCTCACCGGCACCGTCCCCGACGCGTCCGGCTGCGGGCGGGCCCCCGGATCGACGACCGCGAGACGCCCGTCCCGCGCGCGCTCACGGGACCGTCCTCACCGGGTGAGCGGCGTGCATCGCGGCATGCGGCGGCTGCGGGGCGCCCGCTCACTCCCGGTTCAGCAGCCGCCGCAGCGGCGCGAACAGGTCGCCGGCCAGCAGTCCGCGCTCGCCCGCGGCGGCGGCCGCGGCGTCACCGGCCGCGGCGTGCGCCAGCCCGCCCAGCGCCGCTGCGCGGGTGGGCTCCACACCCTGCGCCATCAGGCCGCCGACGACACCGGTGAGCACGTCGCCCATGCCGCCGCAGGCCATCCCCGGATTGCCGCCGTCGAGCACCAGCGGCAGGCCGCCGGGGCCCTGCACCAGCGTGCCCGCACCCTTCAGCAGCACGCTGCAGCCGAGGCGCTGCACCAGCGCCGACAGCGCGGCGAAGCGGTCCTGCTCCACCGCCGCGGCGCCGCTGCCCAGCAGCCGCCCGGCCTCGCCCGGGTGCGGGGTCACCACGCACGGCCGGTCACGCAGGCGATCCGCCAGCGCCGGGTCTTCGGCGATCAGGTTCAGCGCGTCCGCGTCCAGCACCAGCGGCTTGCCGCCCGCGAGCACCCGCTCGAGCAGCGTGCGCCCCCACGCCGCACGCCCCAGCCCCGGCCCCGCCGCGACGACGCTGGCCGCGTCCAGCAGCGGCTCCAGATCGGCGGGCTGCTCCACCGCGCGCGCCATCAGCTCGGGACGCGCGCCGACCAGCACCGGCACGTGGGCGGCGCGCGTCGCCACGCTCACCAGCCCGGCGCCGCTGCGCGCGCCGGCCTCGGCGGCGAGCCGCACCGCCCCCGCGTAGCCGGCGTCGCCGCCCACGACGAGCAGGTGGCCGAAGCGTCCCTTGTGCGCACGCCGCGCCCGACGCTCGAGCGCACCGCTCAGCGCGCCGACGCCCAGACGCCACGCATCCACCGGCACCACGGCACGCACGCGCTCGGGAACGTCCAGGCCGGCCAGCACCACCTCGCCGCACCGGTCCCGCGCGTCGCCGGTGAACAGCCCCTGCTTGAGGCCGATGAAGCTCACCGTCAGATCCGCGCGCAGCGCGACGCCGAGCTCGCCCCCGGTATCGGCGCTCAGCCCGCTCGGGATGTCCAGCGCGAGACGCCCGCCGCCGGCCGCGTTGAGCAGCGACACCACGCGCGCCGCCTCGCCCTCGAGCGCGCGCGCGAGGCCGGTGCCGAACAGCGCATCCACCAGCACGTCGGCGCGCGCGCTCGCGAGCGCCGCCGCGTCGAGCGCCGCGGCCGGCGACACCTCGCCGCCCGCCGCGCGCCAGCGCTCGAGCGCGGTCGCCGCGTCACCGCCGACGCGGGACGCGTCGCCGAGCAGGAACACGCGTGCGTCCATCCCCGCCGCCGCGGCGAGGCGCGCGAGCACGAAGCCGTCGCCGCCGTTGTTGCCGGGCCCGCATGCGACCACCAGGCGCCGCGCCGCGGGCCAGCGCCGGCGCAGGTGCCCGAACGCGGCGCGGCCCGCGCGCTCCATGAGATCGATGCCCGGGATGCCGAAGTCGTCGATGGCCGCGCGGTCCAGCGCGCGCACGCCGGCGGCCCGATAGAGCGGCTGCGCGCCGGGAAGCAGGGTCTCGCGGCGCGCGCCCGTCACGGCAGGCGGATGAAGTGATCGCGGTAGTACGCGAGCTCGCCGATGGACTCGCGGATGTCGTCCAGCGCGCGGTGCGACGCCTCCTTGTGCACGCCCGCCGCGATCAGCGGCGACCAGCGCCGGCACAGCTCTTTCAGCGTGCTGACGTCGATGTTGCGGTAGTGGAAGTAGTCCTCCAGGCGCGGCATCCAGCGCGCCAGGAAGCGCCGGTCCTGGCACACGCTGTTGCCGCACATCGGCGACGTGCGCGCCGGCACGTGCTGCGCGAGGAACTCGAGCGTCGCCTGCTCCGCGGACGCCTCGTCCTCGTCGCTGTCGCGGACCCGCTCGATGAGCCCGGACGCGCCGTGATGGCGGGTGTTCCACTCGTCCATGCGCTCGAGCACCGCGCCCGGCTGGCGCACCACCAGCACGGGCCCCTCGGCGACGACCTCCAGGCGGGCGTTGGTCACGATCGTCGCGATCTCGAGAATGCGATCGCTGTCCGGGTCCAGCCCGGTCATCTCCAGGTCGATCCAGATGAGGTTGTCCGGGTCCATCAATCGAGCGCCATGCGACCCTGGAACGCGTGCGCGAGGGTTCCGCTGTCCACGTACTCGAGCTCGCCGCCGAGCGGGATGCCGTGGGCGAGGCGGGTGACGCGGATCCCGCGCTCGCGGGCGAGACCGCTCAGGTAGTGCGCCGTGGCCTGGCCTTCCACCGTGGTGCCGGTGGCCACGATCACCTCCTCGACCCCGCCCTCGTCCAGACGCCGCTCGTAGTCGTGCAGCCCCAGCTCGTCGGGGCCGATGCCGTCGAGCGGCGACAGCAGGCCCATCAGCACGAAGTAGCGGCCGCGGTAACCGGTGCCGGACTCGATGGCCTCGAGGTCGGACGGCGACTCCACGACGCACAGCTGCGTCGCGTCGCGGCCGTCGGCGCGGCACAGCGTGCACAGCTCGCCCTCGGTCAGCGTGCGGCAGCGCCCGCAGCGCCCGACCTGCTGCACCGCGTCGCCTATCGCTCCGGCCAGCGCCAGCGCGCGCTCGCGGTCGCGCTCGAGCAGGTGATAGGCCATGCGCCGCGCGGACTTCGGCCCCACGCCCGGCAGGCAGCGCAGGCTCTCGACCAGCCGCTCGATCAGCGGGCTCACCGCCATCGCCGCATCCCGCGCGATTCGCCCGCGCGCGGCGTCCGGAGTGCAGTGCGCGTCACGGGCGCGTCAAAACGGCAGCTTGAAGCCGGGCGGCAGGTTCAGCCCGGACGTCAGCCCGGACATCTTCTCCTGGGTGGTCTGCTCCACCTTGCGCACCGCATCGTTGACCGCCGCCGCGACGAGATCCTCCAGCATCTCCCGGTCGTCGCCCATCAGCGCGGGATCGATGTTGACCCTTCGCACGTCGTGACGGCCGTTCATCACCACCTGCACCATGCCGCCGCCGGCCTCGCCGGTGATCTCGAGCGATGCCAGCTCCTCCTGCGCCTGCTTGAGCTGGCGCTGCATCTGCTCCTGCATCTCCTGCGCCTGCTTCATCAGGTTGCCCAGTCCGCCCTTCATGTGCGTGACCTCCCGAAGTCGATGAGTGTTGGTGAGCCGACCGGCCGCGGCGTGGATTCAGTCCACGGGCCGGATGGAGTCCGGGTCGAGCTGCCCGCCGAAGCCGTCGACGATCGCGCGCACGCCCGGGTCCTCCTGCAAGGTCTCGGCGGCCTGGCGCCGCCGGGCGTCGGCCTCCCGGCGCGCGACGACGGCCGGCGTGTCCGCGGACTCCGCGCCCGCCTCGCCGAGCGCGATGTTCACGCTGACCGCACGCCCGAGGTGGCCCGACAGCGCATCCTCGAGGCGCTTCGGCCCGCGCCCGGCGGCGAGCTGGCGGTGCTCCGGCGCGAGACGCAGTCGCACCCGGTCTTCGTCGACGCCCAGCAGCTCGCAGTTCGCCGCCAGCTCGCGCGCCAGCCCCTGCAGCTCGAGCGCGGCCACGATCTGCGGCCACTCGCCCGGGCCGGCGCCGGCCTCGACGGCCCGCGGCGCGGGCCCGGCGCCGGCGGCCGGCGACGGGTTCGGGTCGTCCGTCCGCGCACGGGCCGCGGGCCGCGGGTCCGGATCGTCGCTCCGCGCACGGGCCGTGGACGGCGGCTCGGGATCGTCCATCCCCGCGTCGACCGCGTCGCGCGGCGCCGGCGTGGCGCCCGCCGCTGCCGGAGCGCGCGCCGCCGGCGCGCGCGCGGCCGCGGCGCGCCCGTCGCCGTCGGACGCCGCGCCCGCGTCCGGCGCGAACGCGAGCATGCGCAGCAGCGTCATCTCGAACCCCGTGCGCGGGTCCGGCGCCAGCGGCAGGTCGCGCCTGCCGATCAGTCCCACCTGGTACCACAGCTGCACGTCCTCCGGCGGCGCGGACGCGGCGACGCCGCGCGCCCACTCGTCGTCCTCGTCCTCCGGGTCCAGCGCGTCCGGCACCACCTGCGCCACCGCGACGCGCTTGAGCGCCGCGAGCAGCTCGGCCAGCAGCTCGCCGAAGTCCGCGACCTCGCCGGCCAGCGCGTCCACCTGAGCCAGCAGGCCCGCGCCGTCGGACGCTGCGAGCCGTTCCACCAGCGCACGCACGTGATGCCGGTCCAGCAGCCCCAGCATCGTGCGCACCGACTCCGCTTCCACCGCGCCGCCGCCGTGCGCGATCGCCTGGTCCAGCAGGCTGAGCGCGTCGCGCAGGCTGCCGTCCGCCGCGCGCGCGAGCAGCCGCGCCGCGCCGGCCTCCAGCGCGACGCCCTCCGCGTCCAGGATCTCCTCGATGCGCTTCGCGATCTGCTCGACCGGCAGGCGCTTGAGGCTGAACTGCAGGCAGCGCGACAGCACCGTGATCGGCATGCGCTGCGGATCGGTGGTCGCGAGCAGGAACTTCACGTGCGGCGGCGGCTCCTCCAGCGTCTTCAGCAGCGCGTTGAAGCTCGCGTCGGAGAACATGTGCACCTCGTCGATGAGGTAGATCTTGTGCGCCGCGCGGGTCGGGGCGTACTGCACGTTGTTCATCAGCTCGCGCGTCTCGTCCACCTTGGCCCGCGACGCCGCGTCCACCTCGATCAGGTCCACGTGGCGCCCCTGGTCGATCTCGGTGCACGCGGTGCACTCGCCGCACGGCGTCGAGCTCACGCCGCGCTCGCAGTTCAGGCACTTGGCGAGGATGCGCGCGACGGTGGTCTTGCCGACGCCGCGGGTGCCGGTGAACAGGAACGCGTGGTGCACCCGCCCCTGATCCAGCGCGTTGCCGAGCGCGCGCACGACGTGGGCCTGCCCCACCAGCTCGCCGAAGCTGCGGGGGCGCCACTTGCGCGCCAGGGCCTGGTAGGTCATCGGGAACGGGGGGAGCGAGCCGGGCGTGGAGTATACGGGGGCGGGCGCGGGCCCACCCACCCGGGTGCGCCGCGCCCCGTGAGCGCGAGCCGGGTCCCGGCGCCGGGCCCGCCCGGCCTTCGCGACACGCGTCGATCCGACGCCGCCCCCGGCTCGCA
>CBDUCN010000086.1:0-16725 GCA_965365655.1 uncultured Gammaproteobacteria bacterium
TCGAGCAGCCGGCTCACCACCGTTCGTCAGCGCGCCATCGGGAAACGCCGGCCTGTGCCCGTCCGATCCCGCTGCGCACGAGCGGCCGCGTCGAGCCCGCGCCCTCGCGCATGGTGAACGCGGTGCTGGCGCCGCGGCGTGCGCGCGGCTCGATTGCCGGCAGCCCCCCCCTCCCGGTCACGGCTGCCGGGGGGCGTCAGCCGGCAGGCGCGGCCGCGGCGCGCTGGCGGCGGCGGGCGCGCAGCGCGTGCTTGCCGATCTTGCTCAGCGCCTCCCACACCGGGCCCGGGAAGCGGTGCAGCTTGCGCATCACGTCCTCGAAGGCGCCCAGGAACCAGTCACAGTCCTCGCGCTCGATCACCAGCGGCGGAATCAGCTTGATCACGTCGATGTGGTGCCCGGCGACCTGGGTCAGCACGCGATGGTCGTCGAGCAGCGGGATGGTCACGGCCTGCGGGAACAGGCTCGCGTCCATGCGGTGCGCCATGTGCCAGGCCCCGCGCAGGCCGAGGGCTCGCGGCTCCCCGAACTCGATACCGATCATCAGCCCGCGCCAGCGCACCTCGTGGATGAACTCGAAGCGCTCGCGCAGCTTCTCGAGCTCGCCGCCCAGGTAGTCGCCGGCCGCGCGCGCGCGCTCTGCGAGCCCCAGGTGATCCATCAGCTCGAGCGTCGCGAGTCCCGCCACCATCGCCAGCGCACCCTGGCCGAAGGTGGACGAGTGGACCACCGCACGGTCCATGGAGCTGAACACCTTGTCGTGGATCCAGCGCCGGGTGAGCACCGCGCCCACCGGCACGTAGCCCCCGGACAGTGCCTTCGAGAGCACGACGATGTCCGGCTCCACCCCGGCCTCGTGCTCGACGGCGAGGAAGCGCCCGGTCCGGCCCATGCCGCTCTGCACCTCGTCGGCCACGAGCAGTGCGCCGTGCTCGGCGCACAGGGCCGCGGCCTCGCGCAGCCACCCGGGCGGCGGGATGTTCACGCCCTTTCCCTGCACCGGCTCCACGACCAGCGCCGCGACGTCGCCGCCCGCGAGGGCCGCGGCCAGCGCGTCGCTGTCGCCCATCGCGATCGCGGTGACGTGCGGCAGCAGGGGACCGAAGCCCTCGTGGAACACGCCGTCGCCGGTGATCGCGAGAGCGCCGGTGGTGAGGCCGTGGTAGGACTTGCGCGCGTGCACGATGCCCGCACGCCCGGTCGCGCAGCGGGCGAACTTGATCGCCGTCTCCACGCCTTCCGCACCCGAGTTGGTGAAGTACACGCGCTCGAGGCACGCCGGCACGCGGGCCTTCAGCCGCTCGGCGAGCACGCCGGACAGCAGCGGTGCCTCCATCTGCACCAGGCTCGCATGATCGGTGGCGAGGAAGTCGCTGAGCGCGTCGCGGATGAACGGGTGGTTGCGCCCGCACGCGAACACGCCGTAGCCGGCCAGCATGTCCAGATAGCGCTCGCCGCGCTCGTCGAAGAGGTGGCAGCCGCTCGCGCGCACGTAGCTGCGGTCGAAGCCGATGGTCTGCAGCACGCGCGCGAACATCGGGTTCACGTGGGCCGCGTGCAGCTCGTGATTGCGCCCTTCATGCCTGGCGAGCAGGGCGTCGACGTCGAATCTCATGCGGGTCTCCGTTCCGCTGGCGCCCGCCGCGGCCGTGCGGCAGCCGCCGCGGGGAGGATCCTACGACCCGGACCGCCTCACCGGTACACGGCGGTCGGCAGCCACAGCGCGAGCTCGGGGAACGCGAGCAGCAGCCCCACCATCACGATCATCATGACCACGAACGGCGCCGCGCCGTACGCGACGTCGTTGAACGGCCCGCCCTGCAGGCGGATGCCCTGCACCACGTAGAGGTTCACCCCGATCGGCGGGGTGATCAGCGCGGCCTCCATCAGCACGGTGACCAGGATGCCGAACCACACCGGGTCGAAGCCCAGGCTCACGACGATGGGGAAGACGATCGGCACGGTGGTCAGCAGCATGGAGAGCGTCTCCATGAACATGCCCAGCACCAGGTAGAAGCCCACCAGCAGGATCATGGTCTGCATGGGCGTGAGCCCCAGCGCCTCGATCGTCTGCAGCAGCGCCTGGGTGACGCCGATGAATCCGAGGATGAAGTTCAGGAACACCGCCGCGAGGATGATGATCATGATCATCGCGGTGGTGCGCATCGTGCCCTCGAAAGCCTCGCGCAGCATGCTGACGCTCAGCGTGCGGTTCAGCGCGGCGAGGATCAGCGCGAAGACCACGCCCACCGAGGCCGCCTCGGTCGGGGTCGCGATGCCGGCGTAGATCGATCCCACGACCACCCCGAACAGCAGGATCGGGGGCACCAGGTCGGGCAGCGTGCGGATGCGCTGGCCCCAGCTCGTCTCCACCTTCTCGCCGTCCCAGTCGCGGCGGTACCAGCACGACACGATGATGATGAGCATGAACAGCGTCGCGAGGATCACACCGGGCACGATGCCCGCGAGGTACAGCTCCGGCACCGAGCTGTCGGTGATCAGGCCGTAGATGATCAGGTTGATCGACGGCGGGATCAGGATCCCCAGCGTGCCGCCGGCGGCCAGCGATCCCAGGAACAGCCGCTCGTTGTAATTGCGCTTGCGCATCTCCGGATAGGCCACGGTGCCCACCGTCGCGGCGGTCGCGACGCTGGAGCCGGAGGACGCCGCGAAGATCGCGCACGAGCCGATGTTCGCGTGCATCAGGCCGCCGGGCAGCCATGACAGCCACTGGATCACCGCCTCGTACATGCGCTTCGCGATGCCCGCGCGCAGCATGATCTCGCCGAGCAGGATGAACATCGGCACGGCGACGAGCACGAACTCCTTGCTCTTGTCCCACGTGAACTCGCCGATCGCCACCGCGAGGCGGCCGTCCATGTACATCTGGTCCAGCGCGAGGGTCAGCACGCCGAGGACCGCGGCCACCGGCACGCTGGCCACGACCAGCACCAGCAGGATCAGGACGGTCCAGCCGGCCACTCAGGCGCCCCCGTCCCTGCCGCGGGTGCTCACGCCGAGTCCGTGGGTCTCCGACGCGATCTCGTCCTCGACGTTCATCGCGCCCGCGACCTGCTGCACCCGCACGAGGTCGCCGCGCAGCAGCGACACGACGCTGTAGAGCAGCACGAAGGCCCCGGTGAAGCAGAACAGCACGAGTCCCATCACCCAGGCGAGCTGGGGGATCCACTGCGGCGTCGCCAGCGTGGTGATGGACACCGAGTCGCGCTCCCAGGACGTGACGAACACGTCGATGGCCTTGTCGGTCAGGTAGGCCATGTACGCGAGCAGAAGCGCGAGACCCACGATGTCGAGGACCGATCTCAGCCAGATCGGCATGAAGTTGTAGGCCGCGTCGATGCGCACGTTGGAGCGCGTGAGCAGCGTGTACGAGTAGGCCCAGGTGGTGCTGGCCGCGAACACGTAGCCGGTGATCTCGTCGGAGCCGCTCATCGTGACGCCGAGGAACTTCCGGCACAGCACGTCGACGGTGACCATGATCGCGGACAGCAGCAGCGCCGCGCCGCCGACCCACACCGCGACGTGGGAGACGCGGGTCAGCCAGCCGTGGACGGTCTCGAAGAATCGCACGATCAGGGCTGTCCGGGACGATGCCTTCGGTGCGAGAACGACGGGGCGCCGCCGGCCGGCGGCGCCCCGTCGGGGCAGCGTCCCGGAGCGAGGATCAGAGCGGCGCCTTGGTGCCGGTCACCTCGCCGACGGTGTCGTTGTACTGCTGCGCGCACTTCTCCCCGCAGCGATCCACCCAGCGCTTGAGCACGAAGTTCTGCACGATGTCCTTGAGCTGCGCCTCGTCCGCGGCGGACGGCACGATGGGGGTCATGCCGCCGGGCTCGCCCCACGGGCAGGGCCCGCTCGCGTTGCACGCGAGCGCGGTGGCGTCGGAGGCCTTCACGGACTCCCACATCTGGTCCTCGACCTTGGCCAGCTCGTCGGTCATCAGCTTCTGGGTCGCCGGGCTGAGCGAGTCCCAGGTGTTGTTGTTGATCGCGAGGAAGGTCGCCGCGTAGCCGAGGCGAACCTGGATGTTGTGGGTCACCACCTGCCACCACTTCGCGTTGTACGCGGGGCCGGTGCCGGTGATGCCGCAGTCGGCGACGCCCTTCTGCAGGGCGGGCACCACCTCGGCGAAGGCGATGGTCACCGCGCTCGCGTCCAGCCCCTCGATGAAGTCGCCCAGCGTGGTCGAGTAGGTGCGGATCTTCTTGCCCTTGAGATCCTTGAGGCCCACGCTGGTGTTGGACTTCTCGCCGAGGTTGCACCACAGCTGCTGGCTGGGGAAGGTGTAGAGGATCATCAGCCGCGCGTTGTACTTGTCGTTCAGCTCGCGGGCGATGATCGGGCGGTAGGCCTCCATCGCGCGGCGGTAGGTGTCGAAGTCCTGCACCACGCCCGCGAGGTCGATGCCCTCCAGCGCGGGCGAGTCCTGCGAGGTGTACGAGGTCAGCCCGTGCACCGCGTCGTACACGCCCAGCTTCAGCAGGCGCATCACCTCGAAGCCGGACAGCCCGAGCTCGGTGTAGGGCTTGGCGTTCGCGGTGAGGTTGCCGCCGGAGGCCTTCGGCAGCACGTCGTTCCAGAAGCGGCTCTCGTGGTCCTTCCAGTTCGACAGGTTGCCCCAGGTGCCCACCACCTTGAACTCGCGCTTCTCCTGCGCCTGGACGTCCTGGGGCAGGGCCGCGAGGCCGGCGAGCATCGCGCCCGCGACGGCGCCCAGGGTCAGTCGTGCCAGGGTAAGTCGTGTGACCGTTCTCTCCATCTTCTCCTCCCGGTCGCCCGTCGTGCGGGCGGTGATTCTGATTAGAGACCGTGCTCCGCGCGCGGTGCGCGGACTCGGGGTGCGGGGAAGCGTGAGAAGGTCGCCGGCCCGCGGCGGCCCGGGCTGCGCCGGGCCCGATGCCGTCGGCATCGTGGCTCCGCGCTCCCCGGCGCCCGCGGCCGGATGATAGTCGATGCCCCGGACGCCCACCACACGCCCGCGGCGCCGTCGCCGGGCCGGTGCGGCGTCCTACTCCGCGGCGTCGCCCAGCCGCGCGGCCTCGGCAGCGTAGCCGTCGCGGGTCTGCGGCAGCCTGCGCCCGAGCAGCCGCGACGCGATCAGCGTGCGCAGGATCTGCGCGGTGCCGCCGCCGATGGTGAACATGCGCGCGTCGCGGGCGATGCGCTCCAGCGGCAGGTTGCGCGAGTAGCCCATCGCGCCGTGGATCTGCAGCGCGTCGTTGGTGACCTTGATGGCCATCTCGGACGCGAACACCTTGGCCTGCGCGGCGGCGGTGGCGTCGGGGAACGGGTCCGCCTGTGCCGCGGCGCGCCAGATCATCAGCCGCGCGGCCTCGATCGCGATGCTCATGTCGGCGAGCATCCACTGCAGGCCCTGGAACTCGCAGATCGGGCGTCCGAACTGCTCGCGCTCCCGGCTGTAGTCCCGCGCGAGGCGCTCGGCGCCGGCCGCGAGGCCCAGCGCCACCGTGGCCGCCCCGACGCGCTGGCTGTTGTAGGCGTCCATCAGCTCGGCGAAGCCGCGCCGGAAGCCGCCGGGCGGTGTGAGCACGCGCGCCGCAGGCACGTGCATGTCCTCGAAGCGCACCGGAGTTTCCGGGATCCCGCGCAGCCCCATCGTGGGCTCGCGCTCGCCGATCACCAGCCCGTCGGTCTCGCCGCGCACCGCGATGAAGCCGCCGATCCCCTGCTCCTCGCCGCGCGCGTCGAACACGCGGGCGAACACCAGGTGCAGGCGCGACACGCCGCCGCCCGTGATCCAGTGCTTTTCGCCGTTGAGCACGTAGCCGTCGCCGCGCCGCTCGGCGCGGGTGGTCATCTCGCTCGCGGCGCTGCCGGCGCCGGGCTCGGTGATGCACACCGCGGGCTTGTCGCCGTCGAGCACCAGCCCGGCCGCGAGGCGCTGCTGCTCAGGGGTGCCGTAGCGCATGATCGCAGAGATGGCCCCCATGTTGGCTTCCACCGCGATGCGCCCGGTGACGCCGCACGCGCCCGCCATCTCCTCGATCACCAGCGCGGCGTCCAGGAAGTCGCCGCCGGGACCGCCCAGCTCGCGGGGCACCGTGAGCCCCATCAGGCCCGCATCCTTCAGTGCCTGCACGTTGTCCCACGGGTAACGCTCGGTGCGGTCCACCTCCGCCGCGCGCGGCGCGATCACCTCGCGCGCCAGCGCCCGTGCGCGCTCGCGCAGCGCGCGCCTCTCCTTCGTCAGCTCGAACATCGCAATCCCCCGGCGCCGGCATCGGGCGCATCCCGCCATGGTAGCGATAGCCCGTGGCGGGGCAAACGGTTCCGGCAGGGTGCCCGCCCGACCGCGGCGGGGCCGCACGCAGGAGCACGCGCGCCGGGCGGGTGCATCGGGTTCGACGCCGACGGCACCGTCGCTGCCGTCGCACCATGGGCGCGGCGGGCTGGGGGTGCCGACGCTCGCAGCGACGTCGGACGATTCCGCGCGCGCCATCGTCTGCCGTGTCGATCGCCTGCCCGGCGGCGGCGTTCGAGCCGGTGGCGGGGACGGGCGTGCCCGGCGAGGTCGACGGCGCGCGAGCGCGCTCCTGCGCAAAAGGGGGCGCCGTGCGGCGCGTGCACGAGGACGGATGTATCGTCGCGACGGCCGTAGACAGGAGCAACGACGCGCCGGTGCCTGCCCGCGCGAACATGGGCATCGCGATGAGCACGGGGAGCAACGTGGCGACGGAGAGCGCAGTCGTGACGCCGGTGAACGGCGATCGGCAGCGAGCCGCGCGGGCGCGCTGGTGGTCGCACGCAGCCCTGCGCGGCCTTCGCCGGGCCCCGTGCTCCGCGTTCATCGGTGACGCGCCGGGGGGCACGGTGACGGCGCGGGTCCGCCCCACGCGCACGGCCGCGGGCGCCGCGCTGCTCGCGACGGCGCTGCTGGCGGGGTGCGGCGAGGAATCCGCGCCCGGCGCCGGCACGGCCGTCGGACGCGAGTCCGTGCCCTCCAACGTCGACGAGATCCCACCGCGCTGGTACGCGCCGGAGCACGTCGCGCGCGGCGGCCGGGCCTACGCCCGGCTGTGTGCCGGTTGCCACGGCGATCGCGCGCAGGGTGTGGCGGACTGGCGCACGCGCGGCCCCGACGGCCGGTTTCCGCCGCCGCCGCTGGACGGCACCGCGCACGCGTGGCACCACCCGATCCGGGCGCTGGTGACGCAGATCCTCCACGGCGCCCCCGGAGGCTCCGGCAACATGCCGGGCTTCGCCGGGGTGCTCGGCGAGGAGCAGGCGCTGGAGATCATCGCGTGGTTCCAGGATCGCTGGCGCGACGAGGTCTATGCCGCGTGGCACCAGATCGAGGTCCGCTCGCGCGCCGAGAGCAGGTGACACACCGGCTGTGCCGGCCGTCGCGGCCGGCCGCCCTCACGCACCGCGACCCGGCCGGCGACGGCAGCAACCACGAAGACCATCGCCACCGCCGCCCGGCAGGCCGCCTGCCCGCTCATGCCGCGGGCCGCGGGCTGCACCGTCGCGCCGCGTTCACTTCACGACGATACGCCCGACCATGCCGCCGTCGAAATGACCCGGCACCAGGCACCCGTACCGGTACTCGCCCGGCTCCGTGAAGGTCCAGCCCATCTCGCCGGTGTCGCCCGGCGCGATGTGCGCCATGTACGGCTCGGCGTGCTCCATGCCCGGGAACTTCTTCATCATCGCCGCGTGCTGCTCGAGCGACTCCTCGGTGCCGAGCACCATCTCGTGCATCAGCTTGCCCTCGTTGTGCACGACGAAGCGCACCGGCTCGCCGCGCTTCACCTCGATGCGCGCAGGCTCGAAGCGCAAGGTGTCGGACATGTCCACCTCGATGGTCTTCACCGCCTTCGCCGGATCGCTGGACTTGCCGAACGGATGTTCCTCGGCATCCGCGTAGTGCTCCATCTTCATTCCGGACTGCTCTTCCTTGCCCTCTCCGTGGGCGTGAACGGCGCCGGCCGCGATGGCGAGCGCGCCCGCGAGCGCGAGGCGGCGCAGTCCACGTGTCTCGTTGGAATCCTTCATGTCGTCTTCTCCTCCGGTTGCCCGGCGCACCGCGGTGCGCCGCAGGGTTGCCGAGTGGTCGTCATGCCTCTCTGGAAACGGTGCCCGGCGGGTGCGCGTACCAGCCGGGGTCGCCGTAGTCACCGTGCGCGAGCCCCTCGCGCACCTTCACGACGGTGAACATGCCGCCCATCTCGATCGGGCCGAACTGGCCGCGCCCTGTCATCATCGGCGCGGTGTTCTCGGGCAGCGGCATCTCCATCGCGCCCATGTCCGCCATGCCCTTGTCGCCCATGACCATGTACTCGGGAACCAGGCGGTTGATGCGCTTCGCGACGCTGCGGTGGTCGACGCCGATCAGCGTCGGCACGTCGTGGCCCATCGCGTTCATCGTGTGGTGGGACTTGTGGCAGTGAAAGGCCCAGTCGCCCGGGTACACCGCGTCGAACTCGATGGCGCGCATCTGGCCGATCGCGACGTCCACCGTCACCTCGGGCCAGCGCGCGCCCTTCGGCACCCACCCGCCGTCGGTTCCGGTGACCTCGAAGTCGTAACCGTGCAGGTGGATCGGGTGGTTGGTCATCGTCAGATTGCCCATGCGAACGCGAACCCGGTCGCCGAGGCGCACCGCCAGCGGGTCGATGCCGGGAAAAATCCGGCTGTTCCAGGTCCACAGGTTGAAGTCGAGCATGGTGTTCACCTGCGGGGTGAAGGTGCCCGGCTTGATGTCGTACGCGCCCATCAGGAACACGAAGTCGCGATCCACGCGGTGGGTGCTCGCATCCTTCGGGTGCACCACCAGGAAGCCCATCATGCCCATGGCCATCTGCACCATCTCGTCGGCGTGGGGGTGGTACATGAAGGTGCCCGACTTCTTCATCTCGAACTCGTAGACGAAGGTCTTGCCCGGCGGGATGTGCGGCTGCGTGAGGCCGCCCACGCCGTCCATGCCGCACGGCAGCAGGATGCCGTGCCAGTGCACGGTGGTGTGCTCGGGCAGGCGGTTGGTGACGAAGATGCGCACGTGGTCGCCTTCCACGCACTCGATGGTGGGGCCGGGCGACTGGCCGTTGTAGCCCCACAGGTTGGCGCTGCTGCCCGGCGTGAGCTCGCGCACCACCGGCTCTGCGGTGAGGTGGAACTCCTTCCACTTCCCGTTCATGCGCCACGGCAGCGACCAGCCGTTGAGCGTCGCGACCGGGTGGAAGTCCCTGCCCGAGTCCGGCTCGCGGGGCGGCTGGGTCGCGGTGGATTCCATCACCGCCGCCTCGGGGAGGGCCGCCGCGCCGGCCCGGGAGACGAGGGTTGCGCCCACGACCGCGGCGGTGGAGCCGCCGATGAAGTTGCGTCGTGTGATCATGTAGGTTCTCCGGTGAGTGCGCGTCAGTGCGGCTGGTCGCCGCCGGCGGCGGGAAGCGCCGCCGAGCGCGACGCGCCGTCCGGCGAGGAGCCGACCAGCATCGCGCGTTCCAGGTTCACGTCCGCCATCCAGAACTCGCGCAGCGCGTCCAGGTAGGCGCTGACGCTGGCCACCTGCTCGCGCGCGTCCTGGATCAGCTCGAACACGCCGATCAGCATGCCGTTGTAGCGAAGGAGCTGTTCGTCGGAGATGCGCTTGCGCAGCGGCAGGATCTCGTCCCGGTAGTGCTTCGCGACGTCGTAGCTCGTGCGATAGCCGTGGTATGCCGCTCGCACCTGCGAGCGCGCGTCGACGGCGGTGGCGCGAAGCCGCTGCGCGGCCTGCATCGCGAGCGCCTCGGCCTTCGCGACCCGGGCGCCGCCCCAGTCGAACACCGGGATCTCGAGACTGATCTCGTAGCCGTCGCGGATCGGCTCGCCGCGATCGCGCACCTGGGCCGGTCCCGCCTCGAACACGTTGACGAAGCGGGTGGTCCGCGTGAGGTCGAGGTTCGCGCTGACGGCGTCGAGCTCGTGGCGCGCGCGCCGGATGTCGAGGCGCTGCTCCACGGCCTTGCGCTCCACGCCGTCCACGGTGCGCGGCTCGGCCGGAAGGTCCGGCAGGCGCTCGGGGATGCGCAGCGCGAGCTGGTCGCCCCACAGCCCGAGCACCCGGATCAGCGCCTCGCGGGCCTCCGTCTCCCGTTGCACCGCGCGGGCGAGCGCGGCGCTCGCCTCGGCGTGGAACAGCTGCTCGCGCGCGAGGTCCAGCCGCGAGGAGTTGCCGACGCCGGTCATGCGCCGCATCAGGTCGCGGCTGGCCTCCGCGGACGCCAGCACCTCGCGGAAGTAGCCGGTCGCCTGGCGCGCGTGCACCGCGTCCACCCAGGCCGAGCGCGCCTCGAGGCCCACCGCGACCGTCTCGGCCGCGGCGGTGAGACGCGCGGCCTCGAAGCGGCGCGTCTCGATGCCGACCCGCATCGGCATGGTCAGCAGGGCCATGACGTTGAAGTGCAGGCCGCGCTCGATCTCCAGCGTGCCGCCGCCGCTGGTCCTCGAGAACGAGAAGCCGGGGTTCGGCAGGCGCCCGGCCTGCACCAGGTCCGACTCGCTGATGCCCAGGTTCGCGTACTCCGCCTGCAGGCGCGGGTTGTTGAGCAGCGCCACCTGCACCGCCGCCCCCGGGTCCAGCTCCTGCGCGAGCAGGCGCCCGACCTCGTCGCGTGCCGCGGCACGGGACGCGTCGTCCTTCAGCCAGCGCGCGTCCTGCTCCAGCGCCGAGCGGGATTCGGACGCGACGGTGTCGAATCCGCCGTCCTCGGAGAAGGTCGCGCAGCCGCCCAGCAGCAACGCCGTACCGACGCCGGTGAGGAGGCGGGGCGCGATTCGCATCTGCCGCGACGTCATTTCGCCGCCCCCTGCCTGCGCAGGCCGGTGACGTAGAAGGTGGTGCCGTCGATCTCGACGTCGAAGTCCACCTCGTCGCCCTTGTCGATGCCCTCGAGAACGGCCTTGTCGCGAACCCGGAAGATCATGGTCATGCCGGGCATCTCCAGGCGCTCGATCGGCCCGTGCTTGAGGGTGACCTTGCCCTGCGCGAGGTCCACCGCGCGCACCACGCCGTGCGCGTCGCTGCCGGCGGGCGCGGCGCGTGCGGAGGCCTGCACGGGCGGGGCGCCGGCGGCGTGCATCGGGGCCGCCCCGTGCGCGTGGCCGGCGGGGTCGCCGCCGCGCGACGCGGCCCCGGGGGCCCCGTCCGGGCGCAGCTCGGACTCGGGCACGAACTCGCCGTCAGGGCGGAACAGCCTCGTCCACGGCAGGCGCGGTGCGTCGACGCTTCCGAGGTAACCGCCGGCGCCTTGCGGCAGCGCGGGGGCCGCGGAAATCGCCGGCGCGGGGGCGCCGGCATCGGCGGGATCGGGCAACCCGGCGCCTTCCCCGGCGGGCACGGCGCCGGATGCGGTCAGGCACATCAGGATCGTCAGCAGTCGGCGCCGCGGATACGGCGCCGGCAAACGCGTGTTCACGATCGAACTCCTCTGCATGCGGTGCGCCCCGGGGGGCGCGCAGCGCGCAACGCGATGTTGCCGCGCACGATCCGGCGCGCCGGCGCGTGCGCCGGACCGGCCGGAATCTGAGGAGGAGGTCTAGCGGGGTGGTCGGCGCGGGGGCCGGTGACGCAGCCCGCGCAGGGTGGTCCCGGCGGCTGACGCCAGGACGCCCGCCGCGGCGGGAGCGTCGCCGTCGGCGCGCTGGGCCGGCAGCGACGCGGCGCTCGTGGGGCACGCCACGTCGTGGCAGCAGCCGGCGTGGGCCCCGTCCTCGGACTGCCCGTGCTCGGGGTGTCCCGGATCGGGGTGATCGTGAGTCGCCGCGGCGCCGGAGCCGGTGTGGGGGTGTCCGACCGCGGCCGGGTCCGCAGCGCCCGGGGCATCGTGCCGCGGCGCGTGACCCATCGCCGCGCCGTGCACCTCCAGGCCCAGCGCGCAAAGCACGGCGGTCACGCCCAGCAGGGCGGCCATCCGGGGCGGCATCAATCGGCGCAGTGCAGCGGACATCGTGACGGACTATACGCGCGCCGTGCGGCGCCGCGCCCGTCAGCCCCCCGCCGCCGGCGCGGGTTCTCCGGGCGCCGACGGGCCGGGCGCCGGCGCCGCCGGCTCGCCGATCAGCCGCAGGCTGTCCTCCGCGAAGCCGATGCCGGCCTCGGTGAAGAAGTTGAACACCGTGTCGATGCCGGCGGCCAGCAGCGGCTCGCGCTCGTCCTCGTAGCGCGCGACGGCCGCGATGGGGCCCTGGTAGCCGGCGCGCCGCAGCTGCTCGGTGACGTTGCGGCAGTCGTCGATGGACGGCACCGTCAGCAGCACCAGCTTGATCGTGGACACGTCCACCTGCTCCCACACGTCCGCGTTCTCGCCGTCGCCGGCGAACACGTGCAGCCCGGCCTCGCGCTGCTCGCGGATGCGCTCGCGGTTGGCGTCCATTCCCCAAACCCGGTCGCCGACCATGTCGTGCAGCGCCCGGAACGCGCCCAGGCCCACGCGCCCGGTGCCGACCACGATGATCTCGGCCGTGCGCGGGCGCTCGACCACGTCCTCGGGCAGGCGGGCCGCGCTCTCGAAGCGGCGAAGGCGCTCCTTGAAGCGCGCGTAGCTCGAGTGCGCGCCGCGGTAGAGCACGCTGGTGGCGACGAAGGACAGCGACACCGCGAGCGCGAGCACGACCAGCCAGTCGCTGCCCAGCCAGCCCGCGTCGACCGCGAGCACCGCGACGATCAGGCCGAACTCGCTGTAGTTCGCGAGCGCGAGCGCGCCGAGGTGCGAGTGGCGCACGCGCAGGCGCAGGCCCGCGAAGATGAAGAAGAACAGCGCCTGCTTGAGCGGCAGCAGCGCGCACAGCACGAGCGCCGCGATCACCATGTCGAGGTCCGGCAGCGCGGTGAGGCCGATGGACAGGAAGAAGCCGATCAGGAACAGGTCCTTGAACGACATCAGCGCCTTCGCGAGCTCGCTGGCCTTCGGATGGGCGCTCACCAGCATGCCGCACACGAGCGCACCCAGGTCGCCCTTCACGCCGACGAGGTCGAACACCGCGTAGCCGCCGAGCGCGAGCAGGAAGCCGGTGAGCGGCAGCATCTCGCCGTGGCCGGCCTCGTGCATCAGCCGCCCGAGCACCGGGCGCGCGAAGTAGACCAGCGGCAGCAGCAGCGCCCACGGCGTCGGGATCTTGCCGGTCGCGGCCACGAGGAACACCACCGCGACGATGTCCTGCATCACCAGCACGCCGACGCACAGCTTGCCGTGGCGGCTGCGCACCTCGCCGCTCTCCTCGAGGATCTTGATGATGCACACGGTGGAGCTGAAGCTGAGCGCGAAGCCGAGCAGCGCGGCGCTGCCGGTGTCCAGCGTGGTGAACAGCGGCAGCGACAGCGCGCCCAGCACCAGAACGGTCGCGGTGCCGGCCAGCGTCCACACCGCCATGTGCGACAGCGTGCCGGCCCACACCTCGCGCTTCAGCAGGTCCTTCAGGTTGAGCTTCAGCCCGATCGTGAACAGCATCAGCGTGATGCCGAGATCGGCGAGCGCGTTCAGCGTCTCGTCCGGCTGGGCGCCGACCGCGTTGAGCGCAAAGCCCGCCGCGAGGAAGCCGATCAGCGGCGGCAGGCCGAGAAGCTTCACACCCAGCCCGCACACGTATGCGAACAGGATCCAGACGATGTCCATGGAAGAGTCGGGTGCGGGGGGCCCGCGGGCAATGTATCACCGGCCACCGGGCGGGCGAAGAAGACCGCCTCGCGCGGCACGGTTCCGCACCGTCGCCCGTTCGCGTGCGGGCGCGACGCGCCAGGCGGGCCGGCTGACGGCCCGCCCGTGCGGCGGGACGCCGGGAGACGGGGCGCGGCGGGACGCGCCCGGCGCACCGGTTACAATGCGCGCCCGATCAGCGCGGACAAGCCGGATCCCGTGGACAGAGCAGGAGGCAGCCGTGGCGCCCGGGGGGGCCGCGGGCGGGAGACCGTGGGGTGGCGCGAGTGGGTGTCGCTGCCCGACCTCGGCGTGGAGCACGTGAAGTGCAAGGTCGACACCGGCGCCCGCACGTCCGCGCTGCACGCGTTCTTCGTGGAGCCCTTCGAGGAGCACGGCCGGCAGCGTGTACGCTTCGGTCTGCACCCCTACCAGCGCGACACCGCCACCGAGTGCATCTGCGTCGCGGACGTGGTCGACCGGCGCCGGGTCAGCGACTCCGGGGGGCACCGCGAGATGCGCTGGGTGATCCGCACGCGGGTCGGGCTGATGGGCGCGTGCTTCCCCGTGGAGACGACGCTCACCGACCGCGAGACCATGCTGTTCCGCATGCTGCTCGGGCGCAGCGCGCTGCGGGGCCGCTACGTGGTCGACCCGTCGCGCTCCTTCCTCGGCGGGCGGCCCGCGCCGCGCCCGCGCTGACATCCGTTTTTCCAGGAACGTTCATGAGACTCGCCATCCTGTCGCGCAACCCGCGGCTCTACTCCACACGGCGCCTGGTCGAGGCCGCGAAGGCCCGCGATCACGAGGTCCACGTGCTGGACCACCTGAAGTGCTACATGGACATCGCGTCGCACGCGCCGGCGGTGCACTACCGCGGCGAGAAGCTCGACTACTTCGACGCGGTGATCCCGCGCATCGGCGCGTCGGTCACGTTCTACGGCTCCGCGGTGGTGCGCCAGTTCGAGATGATGGGCACCTACTGCCTCAACGAGTCGGTGGCCATCACCCGCTCGCGCGACAAGCTGCGCTCGCTGCAGATCCTCGCGCGCGCCGGCATCGGGCTGCCCGTGACCGCGTTCGCGCACCTCACCGAGGCCACCGAGGATCTGATCAGCATCGTCGGCGGCGCGCCGCTGGTCGTGAAGCTGCTGGAAGGCACCCAGGGCAAGGGCATCGTGCTCGCCGAGAGCAAGTCCGCCGCGACGGCGATCATCGAGGCGTTCCGCGGCCTGAAGGCCAACTTCCTGGTGCAGGAGTTCATCAAGGAGGCGGGCGGCGCCGACATCCGCTGCTTCGTCGTCGGCAACAAGGTCGTCGCGGCGATGAAGCGCCAGGCCGCGAAGGGCGAGTTCCGGTCCAACCTGCATCGCGGCGGCACCGCGTCGCTGGTCAAGCTCACCCCCGAGGAGCGATCCACCGCGGTGCGCTCGGCGCAGCGCATGGGCCTGAACGTGGCCGGCGTGGACGTGCTGCGCTCGAACCACGGCCCGGTGGTGCTGGAGGTCAACTCGTCGCCCGGGCTGGAGGGCATCGAGGCCGCCACCGGCAGGGACGTCGCGGGACTGATCATGGACTTCGTCGAGGAGAACGCGCGCCACGGGCGCACCAAGACGCGGGGCAAGGGTTGAACCGCAGCCTGCGTATAGGCGGCGAGGAGATTGCTCCGGGGACCCGCGCGACCGTCGAGCTGCCGGTGCCGCAGCTCTACACCCACACCCCGCTGACGATGCCGGTGCAGGTGGTGCGCGGGCGCCGCGACGGGCCGTGCCTGTTCGTGTCGGCGGCGATCCACGGCGACGAGCTGAACGGCGTGGAGATCATCCGCCGGCTGCTGCGCCGCCCGGCGCTCGCGCGCCTGCGCGGCACGCTGGTCGCGATCCCCATCGTCAACGTCTACGGCGTGCTGCAGCACTCGCGTTACCTGCCCGACCGCCGGGATCTGAACCGCAGCTTCCCCGGCTCCGAGCGCGGCTCGCTGGCGGCGCGCCTCGCGGATCGCTTCATGGGCGACATCGTGCACAACTGCACCCACGGCATCGACCTTCACACCGGCGCCGCCCACCGCGAGAACCTGCCGCAGATCCGCGGCGACCTCGACGACCCGGCGACCCTGGAGCTGGCCCGCGGCTTCGGCGTGCCGGTGCTGATCAACGCGCCGACCCGCGACGGCTCGCTGCGCGGCGCGGCGTCGGAGGCCGGCATCCCGACCCTGCTCTACGAGGCGGGCGAGGCGCTGCGCTTCGACGAGCCGGCGATCCGCCCGGGCGTGCAGGGGATCCTGAACGTGATGCGCACGCTCGGCATGCTGGCGCCGTCGCGCAGCCGGCGCACGCCGCGCGAGCCGCTGGTGGCGCGCGCGACGAGCTGGGTGCGGGCGCCGGAGAGCGGGGTGTTCCGCAGCGCGTCGCCGCTCGGCGCGTACGTCTACGAGGGCCAGCGCCTGGGGCTGGTCGCGGATCCGTTCGGCGACGCGGAGCTCGAGGTGCGCGCGCCTGGCGAGGGACTGATCATCGGGCGCTCGCGCCTGCCCATCGTGCACCAGGGCGACGCGCTGTTCCACGTCGCGCGCTTCGACGAGGGCGCGAAGGTCGCGCAGCACGTGGAGGACTTCCAGTCCGCCCACGAGGGGCAGGCGCCGCCGTACTGACGCGGGCCGCGCCCGCGCTTCAGCGCCGCGGCCCGCCCGCGCCCGGCGGCTCGCCGGCCACGCCCAGCGACAGCAGCACCGACATGAACTCCTCCTCCGAGAGGTCGACGCGCTCCACCACGCGGCCGTAGAGCATCACCGTGGGCACCGACTCGCGCCCGAGCTCGCGGCGCGCGAGGTGAAGCTCGTGCAGCACGATGCGCTGCACCCGCGTGAGGCCGTCGCGCACGTCGGGGATGATGTCGCGCGGGTCGTGCATCGCGCGAGCATAACGGCAGGGGTCCTGCGCCGCAGGCCGCGTGTCCGGCGCGGCGAGGCGCGCACGCACGGGACGCGCTGCCGTCGCCGGCCGGTCAGTCGGACACGCCGAGGCGCTTGTGCAGCGCGCTGCTGGTGGTGGTGTACTGCACCGTCTGC
>CBDUCN010000087.1:0-16718 GCA_965365655.1 uncultured Gammaproteobacteria bacterium
TCCTCGACTGGGACGTGCACCACGGCAACGGCACCCAGCACAGCTTCGAGGACGATCCGTCGGTGCTCTACGTGAGCACGCACCAGTACCCGTACTACCCCGGCACCGGCGCGCACTCCGAGACCGGCGTCGGCGCCGGACAGGGCGCGACGCTGAACTGCCCGATGCCCGCCGGCGCCGGCGACGCGCAGTACGAGGACGCGTGGCGCGAGCGCATCCTTCCGAAGATCGAGAGCTTCCAGCCGGAGATGATCATCGTCAGCGCCGGCTTCGACGCGCACCGCCTGGATCCGCTGGCGCAGATCAACCTCAGCACCGGGTTCTTCGCGTGGATGAGCGAGCGCCTGAAGGAGCAGGCCGACAAGCACTGCGGCGGCCGGCTGGTGTCGATCCTGGAAGGCGGCTACGACGTGAACCAGCTCGCGCGCTGCGTCGCGACGCACCTCGAGGTGCTGGCGGGCGTGCGCGCGCAGTGACCGCGGGCAAGCCGCGCACAGCCCGCGGCCAGCGGCGCAGAGCGGAACCGGCCGCGCGGTGACGCGATCGGCGGGCGAGGTCGGCCCGCCGCGACCGCGGGCGCCGTGGCGGGCGCACGAGAGGCCGGCGCGACGCGGCCCGATTTCTCACGCGGCCGCTGGCGCCGATCCGACCCGCGAGCCGCGGCACCCTCACCGCACCCGGAGCGAGCCGAACGCGACGTGCACACCGACCCCCTCGTCTTCTCGGTCTTCCTGATCTTCACCGGCGCGGCGGTGTGCGCCGCGGTCGCGCTGTACGCCGGGCAATCGCTGCTGATCGCGTACATCCTGCTCGGCTGCGCGGTGGGTCCGTGGGGGCTCGCGCTGGTGGACGACCCCGAGACCATCGCGTCGGTGGGTCACGTCGGGATCATCTTCCTGCTGTTCCTGCTCGGGCTGAACCTGCACCCGCAGAAGGCGCTGCGCATGCTGCGCGAGGCGGTGCTGGTGACCGCGCTGTCGTCCATGGTCTTCGCCGCCGTGGGCGCAGGCATCGCGCTCGCGTTCGGCTTCGGCGTGCGCGATGCGCTCCTGGTGGGCGGCTGCATGATGTTCTCGAGCACCATCATCGGGCTCAAGCTGCTGCCCACCACGGCGCTGCACCACAAGCACCTGGGCGAGGTGATCATCAGCGTGCTGCTGCTGCAGGACATGGTCGCGATCGCGCTGCTGCTCGCGGTGGAGGCGATGGGCGCCGACGCGCTGTCGGCGTGGCAGGTGCTCGAGATCGCGCTCGCGCCGTTCGCGCTCGCGGCGGTGGCCTGGGGCGCGGCCCGCCACCTGCTGCTGCCGCTGATGCGGCGCTTCGACACCATCCAGGAGTACCTGTTCCTGGCCGCGCTGGGGTGGTGCCTGGGGATCGCGCAGCTCGGCCACGTGATCGGGCTGTCGTACGAGATGGGGGCGTTCATCGCCGGCGTGGCGCTCGCCGCCAACCCGGTATCCACCTTCATCGCCGAGAGCCTCAAGCCGCTGCGCGACTTCTTCCTCGTGATGTTCTTCTTCTCGCTGGGCGCCGGCTTCGAGCTGCCGCGCCTCGGGGACGTGGCGCTGCCCGCGCTGGCGCTCGCGGCCGCGATGCTGGCGCTGAAGCCGTGGACCTTCCGCGTGCTGCTGCGCTGGGAGGCGGAGAAGGCGGGCCTGTCCAGCGAGGCCGGCGCGCGGCTCGGGCAGATCAGCGAGTTCTCGCTGATGGTCAGCGCGCTGGCGCTCGCCGGCGGCGTGATGGGCGAGGACGCGGCGTACACCGTGCAGGCCGCGACCCTGATCACCTTCTGCGTGTCTTCGTACTGGATCGTCGCCCGCTACCCGACGCCGATCGCGGTCAACGCGCAGCTGCGGCGCGACTGACGCGCGCCGCGCGGGCCGCGGCGGCACGCGGACCGGCTGCCGGGATCCCGTCGCGCCCGTCAGCTCCCGTGCGCGGCGGCCTCCAGCTCGTCCCAGCGCGCGAAGCTGTGCTGCAGCTCGCCCTCCACGCGCTCGAGCGCATCGCGCAGCGCGCCGACGCGCTCGCCGGCCTCCCGGTACAGGGCCGGGTCCGCGAGCTGCTGCTGCAGCGTGCGCTGCTCGTCCTCCAGGCGCTCGATGGTCGCGGGCAGGGTCTCGAGCTCGCGCTGCTCCCGGTAGCTGAGCTTGCGCGGCTTCGCGGCGGCCACCGCGGACCCCGCCCGGGGCGCCGGCGCGGCGCCGCCGGGCGCGGCGCCCGCCGCCGGGTCTCCGGCATCGCCCTGGTTGCGGCGCAGCCAGCGCGCGTAGTCCTCCAGGTCGCCGTCCCACGGCGTCACCGTGCCGCCGCGCACCAGCCACAGCTCGTCGGCGGTCGTGCGCAGCAGGTGGCGGTCGTGTGACACCAGCACGATCGCGCCCGGATAGTCCTGAAGCGCGACGCTCAGCGCGTGGCGCATGTCCAGGTCCAGGTGGTTCGTGGGCTCGTCGAGCAGCAGCAGGTTGGGCCGGCGCTGGAACACGAGCGCGAGCACCAGCCGCGCCCGCTCACCGCCCGAGCAGGTGCCGACGGGGCGCAGCGCGTCGTCGCCGGAGAAGCCGTAGCGTCCGAGGATGTCGCGCGCCTCCTGCTCGCCGACGCCCGACTCGCGCTGCACGTGCGCCAGCGCGCTCTCGTCGTCGCGAAGCTGCTCGACCTGGTGCTGCGCGAAGTAGCCCACCGACAGATCCGCGTGCCCGGTGCGCCGCCCGGCCAGCGGCGCGAGCTCGCCGCAGATCAGCTTCACCAGCGTGGACTTGCCGGCGCCGTTGCGGCCCAGGATCCCGACCCGCTGCCCGGGCGCGAGCTGCAGCGTCACGCCCTCGAGCACCGGCTCGCCCCCGTAGCCGGCGCCGGCCCCGTCGAGGTTCACGAGCGGGCTGGGCAGCCGCGCCGGCGGAGCGACCGCGAAGCGGAACGGGTCCTCCACGTGCGCCGGCGCGATCGTCTCCAGGCGCTCCAGCGTCTTCAGCCGGCTCTGCGCCTGGCGCGCCTTCGTGGCCTTGTAGCGGAAGCGCTCCACGAAGCGGTGGATGCGCGCGACCTCGCGCTGCTGACGCTCGAACGCCTTCGCGTGCTGCGCGAGCGACTCCGCCCGCGCGCGCTCGAACGCGGCGTAGTCCCCCGTGTACAGCGTCGCCTGCCCGTCGTGCACGTGCACGACGTGATCCGCGACCGCGTCGAGGAACTCGCGGTCGTGGGACACCAGCAGCAGCGTGCCGCGGTAGCCGCGCAGCCAGTCCTCCAGCCACACCACCGCGTCCAGGTCCAGGTGATTGGTGGGCTCGTCGAGCAGCAGCACGTCGGACGGCTGCGCGAGCGCGCGCGCGAGCGCCGCGCGCACCCGCCAGCCGCCGGAGAACGCGGCGACGGAGTCGCCGTGGCGCTCGGCGGGGAAGCCCAGACCGCTCAGGATGCGCGCCGCGCGCGGCTCCGCGGTGTAGCCGTCCATGTCCTCGTAGCGCGCGAGCAGCGCCGCGAGGCGCTCGCCGTCGTCCGCGCCCTGCGCCGCGGCCAGCTCGCGCTCGAGCGCACGCAGGCCCGGGTCGCCGTCGAGCACGAAGTCGAGCAGGCTGCCCTGCCCCGCCGCGACGTCCTGCGCCACCTCCGCGACCCGCTGCCCGCCGCTGCGCTCGACGTCGCCGGCATCGCTCGCGAACCGTCCCGCCACCAGCCCGAGCAGGCTGCTCTTGCCGGCCCCGTTCGCGCCCACCACGCCCACCTTCCAGCCGCCGTGCACGGTCAGCGACGCGCGCTCCAGCACCCGCTTCGGGCCGCGGTGCAGGGTGATGTCCTTGAGGCGGATCATCGGCGCAGTCTAATGACGCGCACGCGGCGGCGCAGTCCGGGGTCGGCGCCCGCGGCCGGCGCCGCGCGTTCACCTCACGGCCGCGGATGCCGCGGAGCGCGCGCAGGAAGAGCGCGGCGAACGCGGGCGTTGCCGCCGAACGAGCGGCGCTCGCTATCGAGCGGACCTCGCGCGCACGGCCCGCATCGCCCGGGGCCGCACCGCCCGTCGCGCGATGCGGCCCCGCGCTTCAGGTCGCACGCAGCGCGCGCGTTCCCGCTCCGGGCGCTCCGCGCGCCGGCCGGAGCGGGGCGGTCACGCCGCGCGGCGGCCCGCGAAGCCGCGTTCCAGCAGCCAGCGCAGCCAGCGCGCCGAGCCGCCCCCGGCGCTGTAGGCCTGCAGGTCGTCCAGGCGGTACGCGCGGCGGTGCACGATCGCGTCGGCGGCGCGCTGGCCGCTGCGGATCGCGGGGCCGATGCCCTCCGCCAGATCGCGGGTCGCGAGGCCCGCAGCGTCGCCGGCGATGAACGCGTTGGCGATGCGCACCACGTCCACGCGGCCGCGCAGGAAGTAGCTGTAGCCTTTCGGATCGAACTCGAAGCCCTGCACCAGTCCCTCGCGGGCGAGCACGCCGGCAAAGTGCCGCCAGTGCCCGCGGACGTCCTCGCCGCGCGCCTTGAGCCGCGAGGCCATCGCGCCCAGCCCGCAGTTGAGGTACGCGCCGGCCTTCGGCACGTACCACGAGTAGCCGGGCAGGCCGTCGTCGAAGAACCACAGGTGGCAGCGCCCGTCCTGCCACGCGTACGGGAACTCCTGCTCGAAGGTCGCGACCTGCAGCTCGCTCGCCCGCGGGTTCGCGTCCCGGAACAGGCAGCGGTACACGGGGCAGCGGGTGCCGCCGGCGCCGACGACCCAGCGCGCGCGCCACGCGTCGTCCACGACGTAGTGGCCGTCGGCCGCGCGCACCTCGCGCACCGTGTGCCGCTGCACGCGGGCGCCGCTTCGCTCGAGCAGCCAGCGATCGAACTCGTAGCGGCGGATCGAGTGCTGGGGGTTCGCGAGCGTGAAGGTGAGCCCCTTCACGTGCACCACGATGCCGTGGAACGTGTTGAACCGGTACGGGTACTCCGCCGGGTCCATCCCGAGGTCGTGCACCGCCTCGGGCGTGATCCAGCCGGCGCACAGCTTGGTGCGCGGGAACGACTCCCGGTCCAGCACCAGCACGTCGAGGCCGGCGGCCACCAGCCGCGCGGCGCACGACGACCCGGCGGGCCCGCCGCCGACGACGATCACGTCGTGCTGCTTCATCGCCACGCTGCGGCGCCCGCCGCCGTGCCGCGCGCTGCGCTCCGGCCCGCAGCCGCGGCCGTCACGACTCCGGCCAGCCGCGCGCAGCGGAGCCGTCGTAGACGTGCGCGCGGGTCATCGGCACCGCGTTGTCGTCCGGGTGCGCGAACAACATCTGGTAGAGCTGGATGCTGCTCGATCGGAACGCCGCGGCGCAGCCCGCGAGGTACAGGCGCCAGGCCCGCACGAAGGTCTCGTCGTACATCTCCCGGATGCGGTCCGCGTGCGACTCGAACCGCGCCAGCCAGTCGAGCAGGGTGCGCGCGTAATGCAGGCGCAGGTTCTCGACGTCGATCACGGAGAAGCGGTACGGCTCCACGATGTCCATCATCTCGCGCAGCGACGGGGGATAGGAACCGGGGAAGATGCGCCGCTCCAGCCACGCGTTCGGCGGCGCGGCCCGACTGCGCCCGACGCTGTGCACCAGTGCCCGGCCGCCGACGCGCAGCGAGCGCGCGATCACCGCGCCCAGCTCCGCGTAGTGCTCGCGCCCGACGTGCTCCAGCATGCCGACGGAGACGAAGGCGTCGTAGCTGCCGCCGACGTTGCGGTAGTCGTCCTGCACGAACTCCACGCGATCGGCGAGTCCTTCGCGCCGGGCGCGCTCACGCGCATATTCGATCTGCCGGGTCGAGATGTTGAACGCGCGCACGTGCACCCCGTGCTCGCGCGCCATGTGCAGCGCGAGCGCACCCCAGCCGCAGCCGGCCTCGACGACCCGCATCCCCGGGCGCAGCTCCAGCTTGCGGCTGACGTGCTCGAGCTTCGCGACCTGCGCCTGCTCGAGCGTGCGCGTCGGATCGGTGTAGTACGCGCAGGTGTAGACCATGCGCTCGTCCAGCCACAGCGCGTAGAACTCGTTGCCGAGGTCGTAGTGGTGCTGGATGTGCTCTCGCGAGCCCTGCAAGCTGTTTTCCCGCGGGCGAGGCAGGGCGCCGAGCAGCCCGCGCTTGGCGCGGTGCGGGCCGACGCAGTCTGTGGTGCGGAAGAGGTGGAACAGCACCTCGATCAGGTCGCCCTCCACGTGCAGGCGCCCGGCGCTGTACGCGTCGCCGAACGCGAGCTCCGGATGGCGCACCACGTCCCACAGCACGCCGACGTCGTGGAACACCACGCGCCCGACCGGCGCGCGGTCGTGCGCCGTGTGCAGCACGCGGCCACTCGCCAGCGCGAACTCGATGGGCGGGTTGCCGGTACGCTCCATCAGCGCACCGAACAGCCGGCACGCGAGCCCGGTCGCGAACCCGGGGCGGTCCTCGCCGGATGGCACCTCCAGCGGACCGACGGCCGGAACGCCGAGCGGATGGGAAGGATTGCGCTTCATCTCCCGACCCCTTCGCGCCGCGTGCACGTGGCCGCACAGCGCTCGCTTCTTTGACGGGAATTTTAAACCTGGGCGTCGCGGCTGACGCAAGCCCGTTCCGTGTGCTGGGTCAAGGCAGCAGCGGAAATCCGGCCTCGCCCCGGCGCCACGCGTGGAAACGCTCGATCCAGGCCAGCAGCCGCGCGGGCGCGTGGGCGCGCTTCCACTCCCCGGCCGCGTACTTGTTGGCCTCCGCCAGCGTGGGGTAGGTGTGGATCGTGCCGAGGATCTTGTTCAGCCCGATGCCGTGCTTCATCGCGAGCACGTACTCGGCGATCAGGTCGCCGGCGTGCTCGCCGACGATGGTCACGCCCAGGATGCGGTCCTTGCCCGGGCGCGTCAGCACCTTCACGACGCCGTGCGCCTCCTCGTCCGCGATGGCGCGGTCCAGGTCGTCGATGCCGTAGGTCGTGACCTCGTAGGCGACGCCCTGCTGCTTCGCGTCCTGCTCGTTGAGCCCCACCCGCGCGACCTCCGGGTCGGTGAAGGTCGCCCACGGGATCACGGAGTAGTCCGCCGCGAACTTCCAGAAGTCCCCGAACAGCGCGTTCACGGCCGCGTACCAGGCCTGGTGGGCCGCGGTGTGCGTGAACTGGTACGGGCCGGCCACGTCGCCGCACGCGTAGATGTTCGGGAAGCGGGTCTGCAGGAACTCGTTCACCTCCACGGTGCGCGCGGCGGTGGTGGGGATCCCGAGATCCTCCAGTCCGTAGCCGGCGATGCGCGGCGCGCGTCCCACCGCGACCAGCAGCGCGTCGAACTCGATCGCGACCTCCTCGTCCCGGTGCTCGGCGATCAGCAGCTTGCGTCCGTCCTGCACGCGGCACGCCTTCGCGCGGTGGCCGGTGAGGATGCGCACGCCCTCCGCCTCGAGACGCGCAGCCACCATCGCCGCGACCTCCTCGTCCTCTCGGATCAGGATGCGCGGGGCCATCTCCACCTGCGTCACCTCGGCGCCGAAGCGCGCGAAACACTGCGTGAGCTCGGTGCCGATCGGGCCGCCGCCCAGGATCACGAGGCGCCGCGGCAGCTCGCGCAGCCCCCACACCGTGTCGGAGGTCAGGTAGCCGGTGTCCTCGATCCCCTCGATCGGCGGCACGAAGGGCTCGGCCCCCGCCGCGACGACGATGCTGCGGGTGGTGAGCGTGGTGGCGCCCACCTCCACGGTCCACGGCGAGGTGATGCGCGCCTGCCCCTGCAGGCACTCCACGCCCAGCGCCTCGTAGCGCTCGACCGAGTCGTGGGGCTCGATCGCGGCGATCACGCGCTGCACCCGCTCCATCACGTCGGCGAAGTCGAAGTCCGCCTCCGCGCGGCGCACGCCGAACTCCCGCGCCCGCGCGACGTGCGAGAGCAGCTTCGCGGAGCGGATCAGCGCCTTCGAAGGCACGCAGCCGTAGTTCAGGCAGTCGCCGCCCATGCGGTGCTTCTCCACGAGCGTGACCTTCGACTTCACCGCCGCCGCGATGTACGCGCTCACCAGGCCCGCGGCGCCCGCGCCGATCACGACCATGTCGCGATCGAAGCGCCGCGGCCGCGGCCAGCCCGCGAAGGCCTTGCGCGCGCGGGCGACGTCCACCAGCTTGCGCGCGACGAGCGGAAACACGCCCAGCAGCGCGAAGGAGATCAGCAGCGACGGCGACGCGATGTCGGACAACGACTCCACCTGCGCGAGCTGCGTGCCGGCGTTCACGTACACCAGCGTGCCGGGCAGCATGCCCACCTGCGACACGGCGTAGAACGTGGCCGTGCGAAGCGGCGTGAGCCCCATCACCGCGTTGATCACGAAGAACGGGAACGCCGGCACGAGGCGCAGTGCGAACAGGAAGAACGCACCGTCCTTCTCGACCCCGCGGTTGATGCGGCGCAGGCTCTCCCCGAAGCGGCCCTGCACCGCGTCGCGCAGCACGAAGCGCGCGACCAGGAACGCCAGCGTCGCGCCGATGCTCGACGCGAAGGACACGATCAGCGTGCCCCACAGCAGGCCGAAGATGGCCCCCCCGACCAGTGTCATGATCGCGGCGCCGGGCAGCGAGAGGGCGGTGACGGCCACGTAGACGGCGAAGAACGCGAGCGCCGTGCGCAGCGGGTGCGCCGTGTACCAGGCGTCGATGTCCGCCTGGCGGGCCTTGAAGAAGTCGAGGCTGAAGTACTGCCCCAGGTCGAACGCGAAATACGAGGCCGCGAGCGCGGCAACCACGCACGCGACGGCGAGCTTCTTCTTGTTCATGGGTGTTCCGTTTGGATGTGTGCCGCCGGGGCGTGGTCCCGTCCCCGAGGCCGCCGCGTGCGCGGGCGCGCCTCCCTCTTGAGCCCGGGTCGCCGTCGATAGTTCCCGGGCGCGACGCTACCGGACCCGGCGCGACGGCGCGACCCGGCGGATCATCGGGCCGGAGCGGGCGCCGCGCCCGGCGCGCCCAGCAGCGGCGCGATGTCGCCCGGGTCGGCCACGGCGTGCACGGCGATCGGCTGCATGCGGCCGCGCACCGGCACCTCGTGACGCGGGAACGCGGACAGGTCCACCCCCGCCGCCTCCGCGAGGGCCTGCGACACCACCAGCGTGCAGCCGAGCGCCTTGCTCTGCTGCTCCAGGCGCGCCGCGACGTTGATGTTGTCGCCCACCGCCGAGAAGTTCGGCGACGCCGGCGGCCCCATCGTGCCGACGATGGCCTCGCCGGCGTGCACCCCGATGCCGATTCGAAGCGGCGACTCGAGCTCGTCGGCCAGGTGCGCGTTGAGCGCGGTCAGCCGGCGGCTCATCTCCACCGCGCCGGCCAGCGCGTCGCGGCAGCCGCGCCGGTAGCCGGTCTCCAGGCCGTACAGCGCCATCAGGCCGTCGCCGGCGAACTGCGCGTAGTGCCCTCCGGTCGTACGCAGCGCCGCCGCCATCTCCTCGAAGAAGCGGTTGAGGACGAACACGACGTCGTACGGCAACTTCTTCTCGCCCAGCGCGGTGGAGCCGCGGAGATCCACGAACATCGCCGCAACGCGCTGCTCGCGGCCCTGCACGCCGCCGGGCTGGCGCACCCCGACGTCCGGCGGCAGCACCGGCGTGACGTCGAGGTCGCGCTGCGGGCGCATCTGACAGGCGAGACGCACGTTCGGGGGTGCGCCGATGCGGGTGAGCGCCGCCGCCTCGTCCGGCCGCGGCGGCGGCAGGTCGGCCAGCCCCTGACCGACCCGCACGCGGCAGGTCGTGCAGCGCGCGCGGCCGCCGCACACCGACGCGTGCGGCACGCGCGCGGCGCGCAGCGTCTCGAGCACGCTCTGCCCGACCTGCCCGCTCACCGTGCGCCCGCCCGCGTGGCGCAGCGTGTACACCCCGCGCCGGCGGGCGCTGCGCATGCGCAGGCCGCGCGCGCACAGCACCAGGAGGTAGCTGCCCAGGATGACCCAGGGCGCCGCGTCGCGGGCACGCGTGAGCTGCGCGCGGCGCACCGGGTCGGCCGCACGCACGGCGCCGTAGATCGTCGCCATCATGCGTTCATCGGCGACGAAGCGTTCGCTCTCGATGCCCGCGCGCACGAAGCCGAGCAGGCCCAGCAGTGGCACGCACACCGCGAGCGCGTAGAGCACGGGCAACCAGCGCGCGTACCACGCACGCAGGCGCAGCCAGTAGTGCAGGCCGATGCACACGTGGGTCCACACCAGCAGCACCAGCAGCGTCTGCTTGACCCGCAGCGCGGGGTCGTTCCACAGCGCGGTCACGACGTACGGGTAGTCCACTTCCACGCCCAGCGCCTCGAAGGCGCCGCGGGTGGCCAGCGCGTGGCCCGCGAGAAGCGGCGGCACCGCGAGCCCGAACGCGAGCTGCGCGGCCTCCCAGGCCGGCATGCGCATCGTGCGCCGCCGGTACAGCGAACGCAGCGCGAGCGCGAAGTGCACACCCAGCGCGCCGTACAGGGCGAGCGTGCCCGGCGTGCCGTGCCACAGCGCACCGTGAACCGCGCGCGCGGTCGCGAGCCAGTCCCATGACACGATGCCGGCGGCGTGCGACAGCAGGTGCACCACGACGAACAGCGCCAGCACCAGCCCGCTCGCGAGGCGCCACTGGCGCTCCGCGCCGGCGCGGCGCAGCAGCCGCGCGACGCGCAGCCGCCGTGAGCCCACGCTCACCGCGCCCCGGCCGCGCCGATCGCGTCTGCGAGCGCGCTCCCGCCCTCGTCGTACCACTCCTCGATCAGCCGGTACGCGATGGACACCGGGTTCGGCGCGCGCAGGGTGCCGTCGGCGAAGCCGGCGTTCATCTCCGCGCGGCTGAACCAGCGCGCGTCCTCGAGCTCGTCGTCGCCCAGCGCGATGGCCTCGTCGCGGGCGACGGCGCGGAACCCCAGCATCAGCGAGCTCGGGAACGGCCAGGGCTGGGACGAGCGGTAGCGCACCTCGCGAAGGCCCACCCCGGCCTCCTCGGCCACCTCGCGGAGCACCGCGTGCTCGAGGCTCTCGCCCGGCTCCACGAAGCCCGCGAGGCACGAGTACATGCCCGGCACCCAGGTGGGCTGGCGCCCCAGCAGGCAACGCTCGCCGGACGCGTCACTCACCAGCACGATGATCGCCGGATCGGTGCGCGGGAAGTGCCGGGCGTCGCAGCGCCCGTCGCTGCACACCCGGAGGTGCCCCGCCTCCTGGCTGCGGGTGGGCGCGCCGCAGGTGCCGCAGAAGCGGTGGCGACGCTGCCAGTAGAGCATCGCGCGGGCATAGGCGAGCAGCGCCGCCTGCGCCGGCGGCAGCAGGGCGGCGTGACGGCGCAGGTCCCGGAACACGCTGCCGGGCGGCAGTGCGGGCAACGAATCGCCGTCCGCGGCAAGCTCCAGCGCGAAGCAGGTGCGGCCCTGGAAGTCACCCAGCAGCACCGGGTCCTCCGCCGGCTCGACGCCGGGCGGCAGCGACCCGCGCGCGAGCAGCCGCGCCGCGGTGCCCTCCTCGTTCATCAGGCTCTGCTCGCGCCACAGCACGACGAAGCGGGTGTCCGGATGGGTCACCGCGGTGTCCGCCCAGCCCGGGTGCGTCCGCCAGCGCGCCAGCCGGTCGTCGAGTCCGGCGCAGAAGAAGTTGCGCCGGCTGCGTTCGAGGTGATCGCTCACGGCGCGCCGCGGTGATCGCTCGCGGCGTGACGGCCGGCCGGCCGCGGCTGCGAGAGGGCCGGCCCGCGCCGCGAGCCCTCGATGGCGGCGCGACGGCGCGGGTGCGGGCGCTCGCGCGCCGTCGCGGCAGGCGGCTCGTCGATCATCACCCGCTCAAAGGTACCACTGATATTCCCGGTCGCTGATGTGGTCCAGGAACCGGCGCGTCTCGCGGCGCTTCGTCTCGCAGTACAGCGCGAGGTACTCCGCGCCGAGCACGTCGGCCAGCAGCGCCGAGCCCTCGAGCCGCGCGAGCGCCGATCCCTGGTCCAGCGGCAACGACGGGTCCGGCTCCGCGCACGCGTTTCCGGACGCCTCGGGCCCGGGGTCCAGCGACGACTCCAGCCCGTGGCGCGCCCCGGCCAGCACCGCCGCCAGCACGAGGTACGGGTTCGCGTCGGCGCCCGGCACCCGGAACTCCAGACGCCGCGACCCCGCGTCGCCGGCAGGTACCCGCACCGCCACCGATCGGTTGTTCCGGCCCCACGACGCGTTGACCGGCACGAAGGTCCCCGGCACGAAGCGGCGGAATGAGTTGAGGTTCGGCGCGTACAGGGCCATCGCTTCGGGCAGCGTTCGCAGCAGGCCCGCCGCCGCGTGGCGCAGCGCGCGCTCGCCGTCCTCGCGGGCCGCGAAGACGTTCGCACCGGCGGCGTCGAGCAGGCTCAGGTGCAGGTGCATGCCGCTGCCGGTGCGCTCGGCGAACGGCTTCGCCATGAACGTGGCGCGCAGGCCGTGCCGGCGCGCGACCGACTGCACCGCGCGCCGGAACAGCGCCGCGTGGTCGGCGGCGCGCACCGCGTCCGCGACGTGGCGCAGGTTGATCTCGAACTGCCCGGCGGCGTACTCGGACGTCGTGACCGATGCCGGGATCCCCTGCACCTCGCACGCCCCGTGCACCGCGTCCAGGAACTCCTCCGCGGCGTCCACCTCGCGCAGGCGATAGACCTGGCCCAGTGGCTCGGCGCCGGCAGGGCGCGGTGCGCCGGCCTCGTCGTGCAGCAGGTAGAACTCGAGTTCGAACGCGCAGCACGCGGAGAGTCCCAGCGCGTCCAGGCGGGCCTGCTCGTGCAGCGCCGCCTGCCGCGGGTCCGCGGCGGCCGCGGCGCCCCCGTCCGGCCACGGCGCCATCAGCACCTGCGCGCCGCGTCGTCGCGCCCACGGCACCGGCGACAGCGTGCCCGGCAGCGGCCAGCAGCACGCGTCCGGGTCGCCGTCGGAGATGCCGCGCCCCAGCGGGTCCAGGCAGGCGCCGGTGACGTCGAGGAACCAGCTCGACATCGGGAACGGCATGCCGCGGCGGAACAGCGACTCGATCTCGCCGCGCGGGTAGCGCTTGCCCCGCGCCTCCCCGGTGAGGTCCACGCACAGCGCGTCGATCCAGGCGGTGCCCGGATTCAGCGCGAGGAACTCGACCAGTTCCGACCGGACGTCCTCGGCGTGGGGCGGCTCGTGCATGGCGGCCGAGTATCACAGTGGCCCCGGCGGCGCGCCAGTAGCGGCGCTGACCGTGGTCTGGGAGCCGCCGCAGCAGCGCCGTGGACACGGTCGGCGCGCCGCGGCGGTCTGCGGGCGCCGCCGCTCCGTCCACGGCTTATGCACAGGATTTCACCCGCTTGTCCAACGGCAGAACACAACATGTTGAGTCTCCGGGGGTGCTTGACTACATTCCCTGGGGGTATACACTTCGATTCACCGCAAGCGGGCCGGGTCCGCGCGATCCGCATCGGCGGGGAGGGGAAGCGGATTGCCGCCCTCGCCGCGCCGGCCCGCGCAGCGGGCTGCGCGCGCCGGGAACGACGCAGCGGGCGCGCGACGCAGAAGGAGAACGGCCACGCTTGAGCGGGCCGCGAAGGGAATAAGAACCTCGAGGGGGAACCATGACGCTGAAGCTTGCCCAGAAGGAGGCCGTCGCATTCGATGCGCGCGGCCGCGCGGACATCGCGCTGCAGCCCGCATCGCTGGACATCTGGGACAAGAAGTACCGGCTGAAGCGCAAGGACGGCGAGCCGGTGGATCAGTCCATCGAGGACACCTACCGCCGGGTCGCGCGGGCGCTGGCCGACGTCGAGGAGACGGCGGAGAAGCGCGCGCTGTGGTTCGAGCGCTTCGTGTTCGCGCTGCGCCATGGCGCGATTCCCGCCGGGCGCATCATCTCCAACGCCGGCGCGCTCGAGCACAAGCCCGCCACGTCCACGATCAACTGCACCGTGTCCGGCACCGTGGGCGACTCCATGGCCGACATCCTCGACAAGGTGCACGAGGCCGGGCTCACCCTGAAGGCGGGCTGCGGCATCGGCTACGAGTTCTCGACGCTGCGCCCGCGCGGCGCGTACGTGTCCGGAGCCGGGGCATACACGTCCGGTCCGCTGTCGTTCATGGATATCTACGACAAGATGTGCTTCACGGTGTCCTCCGCCGGCGGGCGGCGCGGCGCACAGATGGCCACCTTCGACATCGGTCACCCGGACGTGCTCGACTTCGTGCGCGCGAAGCGCGAGCACGGCCGGCTGCGCCAGTTCAATCTCTCCCTGCTGATCACGCGCGACTTCGTCGAGGCGGTGCAGAACGACGGCGAGTGGCCGCTGGCCTTCCCCATCTGCGAGAACGAGATCGACGGCGACAGCGGCCTGGACCTCGACGATCCGGAGCAGGTGATCTGGCGCGAGTGGCCCAGCCACGAGGGCTACATCGTCAATCCGCAGGGCCAGGTCGCGTGCAGGATCTACAAGGTCGTGAAGGCGCGCCGGCTGTGGGACCTCGTGATGACGTCCACCTATGACTTCGCGGAGCCCGGGTTCATCCTGATCGACGAGATCAACGAGATGAACAACAACTGGTTCTGCGAGAACGTGCGCGCCACCAACCCGTGCGGCGAGCAGCCGCTGCCGCCCTACGGGTCGTGCCTCCTCGGCTCGGTGAACCTCACGAAGTTCGTGATCGATCCGTTCACCGACCGCGCGCGCTTCGACTGGGAGAAGTTCCGCGAGACGGTGTCCATCTTCACCCGGATGCTCGACAACGTCGTCGAGATCAACGGCCTGCCGCTGGAGCGCCAGCGCGAGGAGATCGAGTCCAAGCGCCGCCACGGCATGGGCTACCTGGGCCTCGGCTCGACGCTGACCATGCTCTGCATGCGCTACGGCGACGCCGACTCGCTCGAGTTCACCGAGCGGGTCAGCCGGGAGATGGCGGTGACGGGCTGGAAGACGGCGCTGGAGCTGAGCCTGGAGAAGGGCCCCGCGCCGATCATGGAGCGGGACTTCGAGGTCACCGAGGCGATGCTCGCACGCCGTCCCGAGATGCGCCGCGACGGCCATCGCGCCGGCGACAGGGTCAAGGGCAAGGTGCTGCACGCGAAGTACAGCCGCTACATGCAGCGCCTCGCCGAGGTGGAGCCGGAGCTCGTGAACGCGCTGTCCGAGTGCGGTGCGCGGTTCACCCACCACAGCTCCATCGCGCCCACCGGCACGATCTCGCTGTCGCTCGCGAACAACGCGAGCAACGGCATCGAGCCGAGCTTCGCACACCACTACTCGCGCAACGTCATCCGCGAGGGGCGCAAGACCAAGGAGAAGGTTGACGTGTTCTCCTTCGAGCTGCTCGCCTACCGGGAGCTGGTCGACGGCGACGCCATGCCGGACGGGCAGGACGCGGCAAACGGGCTTCCGGCGTACTTCATGTCCGCCGACGACGTCCGCCCCAAGGCACACGTGGACGTGCAGGCTGCGGCGCAGCGCTGGGTGGACTCCTCGATCTCGAAGACCGCCAACGTGCCGACGGATTTCCCGTACGAGGAGTTCAAGGACATCTACCTGTACGCCTACGAGAAGCAGCTCAAGGGCTGCACCACCTTCCGCTTCAATCCCGAGGCGTTCCAGGGCGTGCTGGTCAAGGAGAAGGATCTCGAGAACACCACGTACCAGTTCACCCTCGAGGACGGCAGCGTCGTCGAGCTGAAGGGCAACGAGGAGGTGGAGTACGACGGCGAGCGGCACACCGCGGCCAACCTCTATGACGCGTTGAAGGAGGGTTACTACGGCAAGTTCTGACCGGAAACCGAGGCGCCGCCCTTTCGGGCACAGGTGCGCGTGGAGCGCTCAGGCCTGCCCAGCCGATGTCTGGTGACGAATCCTGAGTACATGTACTGGAGCCACGTCAGCCAGCTGCGCGATACCCGTACCTGTGCCCGAAGGGGGGGCGCCGCCGAGTAGAACACCGCATCGGTTCCGGCCCGATCACCGAGGACAACGTCATGGCTACCACGATTGACAAGAAGATCGTCGACTACGGGGTGAAGACCGAGGGCGCCGAGACGCCCGCCCCCGCGGAGGCGGAGCGCCCGAAGGCCGAAGTCATCCAGATGCACGAGCGCCTCGAGCGCCCGGACGTCCTGGTGGGCTCCACGTACAAGATCAAGACCCCGCTGTCCGAGCACTCGCTGTACGTGACCATCAATGACGTCGTGCTGAACCACGGCACCGAGCACGAGCAGCGCAGGCCCTTCGAGGTCTTCATCAACTCGAAGAACATGGAGCACTTCCAGTGGATCGTCGCGCTCACCCGCATCGTGTCCGCGGTGTTCCGCAAGGGCGGGGACGTGACCTTCCTGGTGGAGGAGCTGCAGGCGGTGTTCGACCCGCGCGGCGGCTACTTCAAGAAGGGCGGCAAGTACATGCCGTCGCTGGTCGCGGAGATCGGCGACGCGATCGAGAATCACCTGCGCTCCATCGGGCTGCTGGACAGCCCGGCGCTGGAGCCGCACCAGCGTGAGCTGATCGCCGAGAAGCGAAGCCAGTACGAGGCGATGCAGGCGGGACGGGCAGCGCCGGCCGAGGATGCTGCATTCCCTGCCGGTGCGAGCCTGTGCGCAAAGTGCAGCACGAAGGCCGTGGTGCAGATGGACGGCTGCATGACCTGCCTGAACTGCGGGGATTCCAAGTGCGGCTGAGCAGCGCCGCACGCGCTCGGCCCGGATGCGCCGCGGCAGCCGCCGCGCGCCGCGCGGGGGCCGCTTTCGAACGTTTTTTGGAGGCCGTGACGGGCGCCGACCGGGAAGTCGGCACTGACCTGCCGCGCGCGGGTGGTGCAT
>CBDUCN010000088.1:0-16674 GCA_965365655.1 uncultured Gammaproteobacteria bacterium
CCCTCGACGCGCGCCGCGCCGACTGCGAGCGCGAGCTCGAGCTGAACCGGCGCTGGGCGCCGTCGCTGTACCTGGGGCTGGTGCCGGTGCTCGGCACACCGGACGCCCCGCGCCTGGGCGACCCGGCCACCGACGGCGGAACGCCGATCGATTTCGCGGTCAAGATGCGCCGCTTCCCCGACGACGCGCGGCTGGACCGGGTGGCCGCCGCGGGCGGACTCGGCGAGGACCTGGCCGACGCGCTGGCGGCACGGGTCGCGGCGCTGCACCGCGATGCGCCGCGAGCCGCGGCGCACACGGACTTCGGCACGCCGCAGGCCATCGCCCGCGAGGTGGAGGGCAATCTCGACCTCCTCGGGGACTGGGAGGGCCTCGGCGACCGGGCCGCCTTCGACGCCGTGCGCCGCGACAGCCTGGACGACGTCGAGCGGCTGGCCCCCGTGTTCCGACGCCGGCGCGCGGGCGGCGCGGTGCGCGAGTGCCACGGCGACCTGCACCTGGAGAACATCGCGCTGGTGGACGGCCACCCGCTGCCGTTCGACGGCGTGGAGTTCGAGCCCGCATTCCGCTGGGTGGACGTGGTGAGCGACCTGGCCTTCCTGCTGATGGACCTGCACGCACGCGGCCACGCCCCCCTCGCACACCGGCTGCTGGACCGCTGGCTGCAGCACACCGGCGACTACGGCGCGCTGCAGATCGTCGCGCACTACCTGCGCTACCGCGCGCTGGTGCGCGCCAAGGTCGCGGCCATCCGCGCCCGGCAGGGCGCGGCGGACGCGGGCGAGCGGGCGAACGCACTGATCGCGCTCGCGCGCCGCATCGCGCGACCGGCGGGCACGCCGCGCCTGGTCCTCACCCACGGCCTGTCCGGCAGCGGCAAGAGCCATCTCGCGCGGGCGCTGGTCATGCGCCTCGGCGCGGTGTGCGTGCGCTCCGACGTGGAACGCGCACGGCTGTTCAGCGACGGCCCGCGGCGCTACGCCCCGGCGGCCGGCGACAGCACATACGCACGCCTCGCGACCCTCGCCCGCCTCGCGGTGCAGGGCGGGTGGACGGTCATCGTGGACGCCACCTTCCTCGACGCGCACCGGCGCACCCCGTTCCGGCGCCTCGCCGCGCGCATGCGCGTACCCTTCGCGGTGCTCGACCTGCACGCGCCGGCGGACACGCTTCGCGGCAGGGTGGCGCGGCGCGCCGCGCGCGGCGACGATGCGTCGCAGGCGGACACCGCGGTGCTCGCGGCGCAGCGACGGGACGACGCGCGCGCGCTGCGCGACGAGGGCGCGGCGGTGCTCGAGGTGGACACGGGCCACGACGTCGACGTCGACGCGGTGGCCGGCTGGATCAACGACCTGACCCTGGAGATGCCATGAGATATCGCGAAACGATGGACGCGCGTGCCGACACGGGCGCCGGACGCCGCCCGGGCCGGCACGGACGGCTTCCCCGCTGGCTGCTCGCATCGCTGCTCGCGGCCGCGGCGCTGCCTGCCGGCGCCCAGGAACTCACGGGCGACGCGAATCGCGGCCGGCTGCTCTACGAGAACCACTGCCAGGGCTGTCACACCAGCCGCGCCCACGTGCGCGACAACCGCAAGGCGAACTCCGTCGCCCAGGTGCGCGGATGGGTCAACCGCTGGCAGGCGACGCAGGCGCTCGGGTGGTCGGCCTCGGAGCTGGACGACGTCACCGCCTGGCTGTACCTGCGCTTCTACGATCCGGCGCGGCCGAGGCAGGACTCGCCCGGCTCCGGCTGAGCCCGCGCCGCGCGGGCCGGCGTCAGCGCGCGCAGACCCGGCGCACCTCGCTCATCGCGGTGAGCCCCTGCACCACCTTCTCGATGCCGTCCTGACGCAGCGTGCGCAGGCCCGAGCGCAGGGCCGCGGCGCGCAGCACCGCCGTCGGCGCGCGCTGCTGCACCAGGCGACGCAGCGCGTCGTCCACGATCAACAGCTCGTGCAGCGCCAGGCGGCCGGCAAAGCCCGTGCCGTCACAGCTCCCGCAGCCGGCGGCGCGAGCGAGGCGCGGCGGGCCGCCGGCGTCACGGCGCGCGTGCCAGTCGCCGAGCAGCGCCTCCGCGCGGGCGTCGAGGGCAGCGTCGTCCTCGTCGTCGGCGCCCAGCTCCGCGCAGTACTCCCGCGCCAGCATCGCCAGCGCCTCCTCCGCGTCGTCCGCCGGCTCCACGCACTGCGGGCACAGCCCGCGCACCAGGCGCTGCGACAGCACGCCCACCAGGGCGTCGGAGAAGTGAAACGGGTCGAGTCCCATGTCGAGCAGACGCACCACCGTCTCGCACGCGCTGTTGGTGTGCAGGGTGGAGAACACCAGGTGGCCCGTGAGCGACGCCTCCACCGCGACGCCGGCGGTCTCCTGGTCGCGCATCTCGCCGACCATGATCACGTCCGGATCGGCGCGCAGGAACGCGCGCATCGCACCCGCGAAGTCCATGCCCGCGGCGACGTTGACGTGCACCTGGCGCAGCCCCGGCTGCGAGATCTCCACCGGGTCCTCCGCGGTCCAGATCTTGCGCGCCCCGTCGTTGAGGTGGTTGAGCAGGGCGTGCAGGGTCGTGGTCTTGCCCGATCCGGTCGGACCGGTGACCAGGAACATGCCGTGCGGCTGCTCGAGCGCCGTGAGCAGGCGCCGGCGGCTGTCCGCGGTGAGCCCGAGGTCCTTCACCGGCACCGGCCGTCCGTTGGTGAGCACGCGCATCACGACGTCCTCGTTGTTGCCCACGGTGGGCACCGTCGCGACGCGAAGCTCCAGGTTCATCTTCGTGAACCGGCCGAGATCGATGCGCCCGTCCTGGGGCTTGCGGTGCTCGGCGATGTTGAGCCCCGCCATGACCTTGATGCGCGCGACCAGCGCGCGGCGCAGCTTCGCGGGGACCTCCAGCAGCGTGCGCATCTGCCCGTCCTTGCGCACGCGCACCAGGGTCTCGCTCTTCAGATTCGGCTCGATGTGGATGTCGGAGGCGCCCATCTTGTAGGCGTTGCCGATGATCTGGTTCACCAGGTTGACGACCATGTTGTCGCCATACTGGTTCTCCGACAGCGCGTCGTCGTCCGGGTCCTCCTTGTACGCGGAGAAGTCCAGGTCGATGTGATCGGGCTGCTCCATGCAGCCATCGAGCACGATGTCGATGACGCGGTCTATCTCCTCGCGCGGCGCGATCACCGGATCGACGTGCATCGAGGTGGCGAAGGACACCGCTTCCACCGGCGCCCAGTCGAGGGGGTTCTCGGTGGCCAGCACCATGCGCCCGTTGAAGGTGTACAGCGGCAGCACGCGATGGCGACGGATGATCGCCCGCGGCACCATCCTCACCACCTCGGGGTCTACGTAGAACTTGCTCAGATCCACCGCGGGGATGCCCAGCTTGCGCGCGAGCACCCGATGCAGGTCCTCGCGCACCAGGAGCTTCATGTCCACGAGGATCTCGCCCAGCGGCTTGCCGCGCCGGGCCTTCTGGCGCGCCAGCGCCTCCTCGAGCTGCGCGCCCGTGATGATCCCTTCTTCGACCAGCAGCTCGCCGATGCGGACCTGGCGCAGGTTCGCCTGCTGGCGCGCCAGCGCCGATTCCAGCTCCTTCGCGGTGACCGCCGCCTGGTGCATCAGGGTCTCCCCGATGCGCTCGGCGCGCTCGCCCTTCTGCGCTTCGAGCGCCTGCTCGATCTGGTCGGGCTCCAGGCGGCCCTCGTTCACCAGCATCTCGCCGATCAGCGGGCCGATGGTGTGGCCGGCGATCATCGCGTGCGGCACGAAGGTGCAGAAGTAGCGCTCGTCGTCGAGCAGCGGGAACAGGTAGAGGCCATGGCGATCGCGGCGAAAGCCCACCGTGCGGCCGCGCAGCGAATCGCCATCGGTGAAGTGCACTTCGAAGTCGCGCACGCTGGGGGCGAGGGGCACGCGTGCGGACGACGGCCCGCCGCCCGGCCCTCCGGCCGGGCTCGCGTCGGCGGCAGCCTCCCCGGCCGGCGCCCGCCAGACGCCGTCGACGATCACCTGCACCAGCTTCACCGCGTCCAGGCGCACGGTGCGCGGCGCGGCGTCGCCGCGCGGGGTCCAGGTGATGATGCCGGAATCGGTGCGGAAGTCGACCAGCGCGCCGGTCAGCTTCTCGCCGCCCGGGAAGCGCACCGCCACCGGCTCGCCGCCGCGCATCCACTGCGGAGCCGAGACCGTGGCCATGGGCGGCGGCGGGAACGTGGCCGCCGCGGAGCGGGGCGCCCCGTCGCCGGGCTCGATGGTCCTGTTCGCGAGCATGGTGGGTTCCGCCGCCGGTCCGTTCGCGCCGGCCAGGCTCGGGTGGCCGGTGTTCCCGCGGGACACACCGGCGCGACGCGCGCGGGCGTTCCCTGGGACATGTGTCGGCCGCCGGCAGCGAAACTTGCGGCGGGATGGGGCGGGGCGTGACGGTCGTGCGCTGCCGACGGGCGGCCGCTCGGGACCGGCGCCGCCACGGGGCGGGGAGGGGGCACGGCCCCGCCGCGGCGCGGCGGGGCCGAGGGGCTCACATGTCGGCGAAGGCGCGCGCGCCGTTGCCGCGGTTCGCGTAGTTCTCGGACGCGAAGTTCCAGTTCGCCAGGTTGTCCAGGAACGCGCCCAGGTACGCGGGACGGGCGTTCTGGTAATCCAGGTAGTACGCGTGCTCCCACACGTCGATGGTGAGCAGCGGGATCTGCTTCGGATCGGTGATCGGCGTCTCCGCGTTGGGCGTCTTCGTCACGCTCAGCTTGCCGTCGGGATCGCTGACCAGCCACGCCCAGCCGGAGCCGAACTGCGTCGCGCCGGCCTCGGACAGCGCCTTCTTCAGCCCGTCCATGCCGCCGCAGTCGCGATCGATGGCCTTGCCCAGATCGCCCGACGGCTGGCCGCCGTCGGCCGCCATGCAGTGCCAGTAGAACATGTGGTTCCAGACCTGGGCGGCGTTGTTGAACACGCCGCCGGAGGCCCCGCGCACGATCTCCTCGAGGCTCTTGCCGGCGTCGGCGGAACCGCCGATCGCCTTCTCGAGGTTCGTCATGTAGGTCTGGTGGTGCTTTCCGTAGTGGAACTCGAGCGTCTTCGCGCTCACGTGCGGAGCCAGGGCGTCCTTCGCGTAGGGCAGCGCCGGCAGTTCGAACTTCATGGATGGATCCTCTGGTTTCGAATGTCTGCTTCGATCCCGGAGCATGCGGCGGACCCGGGAGCGCCAGCTATGCTAACAGCATGATCCGACGCCCGGACCCGCCCGCCCCGGCGCAGGCCGACACCGCCCGCGCGCAGCGCGTGCGCCTGCAGCGCACCGGCTACGCGCTCGCCGGCGGGCTGGCCATGACGCTGCTGTTCACGCTGCTGCAGCGCCAGGGCGTGACGCGCCTGGACGACGCCGGCTTCGCCGCCGTGATGGCCGCCTTCTGGGCCGGCAACCTGCTGTTCCCGGCGCTGATCGCGAGCGGCCTGAACCTGCGCTTCTCCGAGCCCAGCCTCACCTTCGCGCAGATGCTGTGGGCCACCACCGCGTCGTTCGCGCTGGTGTTCTTCGCGCTGGAGGGGCGCCCGCTGCTCATCATGGTCTACCTGCTGGCCATGATGTTCGGCACCTTCCGGCTGCGCACGGGACAGTTCCTGACGGTCACGGTGTACGCCCTGGTCCTGTACGCGCTGTGCATCGCCACGCTGGAGCGCAGCCACCCTGCGCACGCCGCGCCTTACGGAGAGCAGCTCAACTGGCTCGCGTTCTTCGTGGTGATGGTGGGCTTCGCGCTGATGGGCAGCGAGATGAGCCGGCTGCGCGCGCGGCTGCAGCGCCGCAACCGCGAGCTGGCCGAGGCCCGCGACGAGGCCGAACGGGCGTCGCGCGCCCGCGCCCGCTTCCTCGCCGCGACCAGCGACGAGCTGCGAACCCCGCTCAACGCGATCCTCGGCGCGGCGGACGTGGTGGACCTCGCACGCCTGGCCCCCGCCGAGCGCGACGCGCTGGAACGCGCCCACCACGCCGGCGGCTACCTGCTGTCGCTGGTCAACAGCATGATCGACCACACGCGGCTGGACGCCGGCACGGTGGAGCTGCGCAACGCGCCGCTGGACCTCGGACGCGAGCTCGACGAGCTCGCGGCGCAGATGGCGCCGCGGGCCCGCGAGCGCGGCCTTCGGCTCGACGTGACCGCCCCCCGGGAAGGGCCGGTGCTCGGCGACGCGATGCGGCTTCGCGAGGTGCTCGTGCACCTGCTGCGCAACACGCTGCGCGTCGCGCGCGGCGACGCCATCCGCCTGCAGGCGGTGCGCGACGCGGCGCATCCGCAGCGCATGTGCTTCTCCATCGCCGCCGACGCCGGCGACCCCGGCGCCGGCGCGGACGCGGGAGACGGGCTCGCGGTGGCCCTGTGCGCGCAGCTCGTGGACTCGATGGGGGGCACCCTCGACGTGCTGCCCGAACCCGCCGCGGCGCAGCGCTTCCACTTCTGCGTGCCGCTGCCCCCCGCACGGCCCGCGGCGGCGCCGGCGCCGTCGCGAGGGCCGCGCCCGCGGGTGCTGCTGGTCGACGACTCCGAGGACAACCGGCTGCTGATCCGGGCCTTCCTCGCCGCGGAAGTGGCCGTCCTCGACGAGGCTGCCGACGGCGTGGAGGGCCTGGAGCGCTTCCGCGAGGCGTCGTACGACGTGGTGCTGATGGACATGCACATGCCGCGCATGGACGGCATCGCGGCCACGCGCGCGATGCGCGACGCCGAGCGACGCAGCGGCAACGAAGGGCGCACCGTGATCCTCGCGCTGACGGCGGACGACAGCGTCAACGACCGCGCCCGCAGCCTGGAGGCGGGTTGCGACGATCACCTCGTGAAGCCGGTGTCGAAGAAGACGCTGCTCGCGGCGCTGGCGGCGCACCTGCGGGCCGCGTGACGGCGCCCGCGCGGGCGCCGTGACCGCAGGCCGACGCCGGGCGCCAGGTGCTCGCGCCGCGCACCGGTGCCCCGCCGGGCGCCCGGGCCCGCCCGCCCCGGCTCGCGACGCCGCCGCGAGCCCGCGCTGCGCCGGTCAGCCGGGCGGCGGTGTCGCGCCGCCGCCCTCGCTGCCGCGCTGGCCGGCTCCCTGGCCGGCGCCCTGCGAGCCGGTGTCCGCGGTCTCGACGAGGTCCGCGCGCCGGTAGCGCAACGCGTCGGACTTCCACTTCGGCGGCGTGTACGCCCAGGGCGCCCAGCGCGCATTCAGGCGCGCGGCCTCCTCGCGCACCGCGTCCTCGGGGCGGAGCTGCGCCGGACGCTCGCCGTCGCCGCTGCGCAGCGACGCGTCGAACGCGGCCTCCAGCGTCGCCGGCGGGCGCTCCCCGGTGCCGAACAGCCGCACCGTGACGCGCAGCCCGTCGTAGGTCTCCACCACCGCGCGCAGGGACTCGGCGGGCAGGCTCGCGGCGTCCTTTGGCTGCACGTCGTCCAGCGACAGGTCCACCAGCACCCGCCCGAGATCGTTGACCCGCCAGCTCTCGCTGACCGTCGAGCCCTCGGGCAACTCGAGGTAGTCGAACGAGGTCACGTCGTCGGGCGTGCGCTTGACGATCGTCACGACCTCGCCGTCGGCGTGGGTGACGCGCGTGCGTGCGATGCGGTCGCCGGAGATGGCGACGATGCGCTTGTCCAGCCAGTCCACGACGTCGCCGGCATCGTCGGGCAGGGTGCCGCGCACCAGCCACGAGCGCTCCTCGCCCGGCACCCGCACGAAGTACTCGGTGCGCGTCGGGTCGCCCTTCGCGGGCCGGCGCTCGCCCACCAGCAGCGATGCCCGCGCGCCGCCGCCGGCGTCACGCAGCACGAAGCGCACCGAGCGCGCCTCGTCGCTGTCCGGCTCGCGCAGCCCCAGCTCCTCGAAGCGCGCCGGGTCCGAGGTCTTGGGCTCGAGGCGCTCCAGGCCCGCCGCGCCCACCAGCAGCTGGTGCACCTTGTCCGGCTCGAGCGGATAGCCGCCCCGCGACGGCGCCTTCCACGCCGCACCGTCGCGCTCCAGCGCGAAGGTCTCGCCGCCGCTGGTCACGTCCACCCGGGCGATCGCGTTGACGTCGTCGAGCAGCGCCGGGAACACCAGCTCGCCCACCTGCGGGCGCGGCGCCGCGCGCTCCAGGGTCGTGGACGCGGCCACCACCACCAGCGCGGTGACCACCACCAGCGCCATGAACCCCTTGCCCCTTAGAACCATCGCTACTCTCCGGCGCCCGGTCCGGCCGCGGCCTCAGGCCGCCTGCGCGGCGAGCAGCGAGCGCCGGCGCCGGCGCATCCGCGCGAGCGCGACCAGCAGCCCGCCGACGCCGATCAGGATCGGCACCGCCGCGACGTTGGCGAAGCGCAGCCGCGACTCCAGGCTCTCGATGTTCGCGCGCAGCGAACGGCGCACCTCGCGCAGATCCTTGCGGATCTGCAGGCGCTCCTTGCGAAAGTCGATCAGCGCCTGGCGCTGCTCGTCGGTGAGCACTGCCGCCTCCTCGCCCTGGCGCGAGCTCTCGAGCTGGCCGAGCTGGCGCTCGGTCTCCTCGAGGCGGCTGATCAGGCGCTGCTCCTGCTCGCGGAACCTGAGCTCCGCCTCGCGGCGCAGGTCGTTGACCACGGTGAACGGGCGCACGAAGCCGCCGCGGCTGCGGATGTCGATCAGCGCGCTGGAGCCGGTGAGGTTGTCCAGCGCGTTGATCACCATCGGCCCGTTGCCCGACGTCGGGATCGCGATGCGGCTGCCCATCAGGTCCTGCACCTGCACCCAGAACTGGTCCGCGAGCATGTCGGCGTCGGCGACCACGACCACGTTGATGTCACCCGCGGACTCGGCGAGGTGCGGCCCCGGCGGCGCGGGCGCCGGGTCCTCGCCGTCCTTCTTCTCCGGCGCCGGCGGCCCGTCCGGAAACGCGCTCTTCGCGTTGCCGGTGACCCGCGCCGCGAGCACGAAGCGCTCGCCGGCGGCCTGGTAGTCGCGCAGCACGGCCTGCGGGTCGGAGAGGTTCGCGACCGTCGCGCGCGGGAACACGGCGGCGCCGTCACTGGTGCGGATGAGCGGCGTCACCGCGAGCCCGGGCGCCTCCACCGGCACCAGGTGGCCGGGGCTCGCGAGCGTGACCGCGCCCAGGTTCGCCGTCACCAGGTCGCTGGACGCCAGCGCGTCGTCGGAGAGCGTCATCCACATCGGGTAGTCGATGGTGACCAGCCGCCCCTCGGCCTGCGCGCGCACGCGCATCGCCGCCGACAGGTCGCCCACCACCTCGTCCTCCGGCATCGCGAGGCCCCAGCTCGCGAGCAGGGCCTTCGGGTTCGACGAGCGGTCCGCGCCCGGGGCCATCATCCCCATCATCGCGGTCGCGGTGCCGGGGTCGGTCTCCGCATTGGGATCGACGAACACCAGCGCGCGTCCGCCGCGCATCACGAACTGATCGATCGCGTAGCGCGTCGCGTCGGGCAGCGCCTTCGGGTGCACGAGCATCAGCACGTCCACCTCCTGCGGCACCTCGAGGATGCCGGGCTCCAGCGGCAGCACCTCGAACAGCTCCTTGATCTGCTCGACGACGATCCACGGCGGCTGCCCGCGGCCCTGCAGCATCGCCATCGGCCCGCCGCCGTTGATCGGCAGGCTGGACAGCAGCCCCACCACCGGCTGCTTCGGGTGCGCCACGCTGTAGATGAGGCGCGTGACGTCGTACTCGAGGAACTGCTCGCGGCTGGTGCTGAAGAACGGGATCACCTGCTCCTGGTCGGTGGAGCCGGAAGCCACGAGCCCGAAGTAGAGCGTCGCGTCCTCCTCGTCGATCGGCACCCCGCGCAGGCCATACGCGACCGCCCGGTCCTCCTCCTCGGAGAACGGCTCAGGGTCCACCTGCACCAGCGTCACGTTGCCGCCCGCCTCGCGTGCATAGGCCTCGAGCAGCTCCTGCACGCGCGACGCGTAGCCGCTGATGCCGGGCAGGCGCGTCACCAGCCCGCGCGAGAGGTAGAAGCGCAGCGTGATCGGCTCGTCCAGCCCGGAGAGGATCTCGCGCGTGCCGTCCGACAGCGTGAACAGCTTGTTCTCGGTCAGGTCCACCCGCGACGACGACAGCGACTGACCCGCCACGATGTTGATCGCGACGAACAGCACGGCCGCCACCACCAGCCCGCCGACGGAGAGGGTGCGATTGCCCATCAGTCGGCCTTGCGCAGGTCGATGACCACCGCGTTCGCGAACAGCCAGAACGCGATCAGGGTGACGAAGTAGACGATGTCGCGCGCCTCGATCACGCCCTTGGAGATCGCGTTGAAGTGCGCCAGGAAACTGAAGCTGGCGATCGTCTCGACCAGGAACTCGGGCGCGAAGGCGGACACGAACTCGAGCACCAGCGGGTAGCCGGAGAGCACGAACACCAGGCAGATCACCGCGCTCACGACGAACGCGATGACCTGGTTGCGCGTGAATGCGGACACGCAGGACCCGATCGCGAGAAAGGCGCCGGCCATCAGCAGCGAGCCGACGTAGCTCGCGAGGATCACCCCGTTGTCCGGATCGCCCAGGTAGTTCACGGTGATCCACATCGGGAAGGTGAGCGCGAGCGCGATGGCCGCGAAGCACCAGGCCGCGAGGAACTTGCCGATCACCGCCTGGCCGACGCTCACCGGCAGCGTCATCAGCAGCTCCACGGTGCCGCTCCTGCGCTCCTCGGCCCACAGCCGCATCGCGAGCGCCGGGATCAGGAACAGGTACAGCCAGGGGTGGAACTGGAAGAAGGACACCAGGTCCGCCTGCCCGCGCTCGAAGAAGCTGCCGAGGTAGAACGCGAACACCCCGCTCAGGAACACGAAGATCGCCGCGAACACGTACGCGATCGGGGTCGTGAAGTAGCCGCCCAGCTCGCGCTTGAAGATGGCCGTCACGTTAGCCATGCGCCACCTCGCGCTCGCCGCCGCCGGCGCCGGTGATGTCCCGGAACACCTGGTCCAGGCGCCCGCGCTCCACGCTCAGCGCGTGCACCCGCCAGCCGTGGTCGCGCGCCAGCGCGCTCACCGGCGCGGCCAGCGACGCGCCGTCAGCCGGCCGCGCCTGCAGCGTGAGGCGCCCGTCCAGCGCCTCCAGCACCTCGACCCCGGCGACGCCTTCGAGCGCCGCGAGGGCGGCGCGCGCGGCGTCCGCGTCCGCGCCCTCCACGCTCACGGTGACCGCGTTGTGCAGCCGCGAGCGCGCCATCAGCTCCTCCGGGGTGCCGTCGAACACCAGCCGGCCGCTGGCGATGATCGCAGCGCGCGTGCACACCGCCTCGACCTCTTCCAGGATGTGGGTGGAGAGCACGATCACCTTGTCCGGCGCCATCGAGCGGATCAGCTCGCGCACCTCGTGCTTCTGGTTCGGGTCCAGGCCGTCGGTGGGCTCGTCGAGGATCAGCACCTGGGGGTCGTGCAGGATGGCCTGCGCGAGGCCCACCCGGCGCTTGAAGCCCTTCGACAGCGTCTCGATCGGCTTCTCCAGCGCGCTGTGCAGGCTGGTGAGCTCCACCGCGCGCTCGACCCGGCGGCCGCGTTCGGCTCCGCGGTAGCCGCGGATCTCGGCCACGAACTCGAGGAAGCCGCGCGGCGTCATGTCGCCGTACAGCGGCGCGCCCTCCGGCAGGTAGCCGATGCGCCGCTTCACCGCCATCGGCGCGCTGGCGACGTCGTCGCCGCCGACCGTCACGCGACCGCCGTCGGGGGCCAGGAACCCGGTCACCATCTTCATGGTCGTGGACTTGCCGGCGCCGTTCGGGCCGAGGAAGCCCAGCACCTCGCCGGCGCCGACGGACAGGCTCAGGTCGTCCACCGCCTTCAGCGGCCCGAACTGCTTGGTGAGGTGGCTGATCTCGATCATCACGTGGGCGGCAAGCGCGTCGGGGCGCGAAACATAATGGTTCGGGTCGTCATTTCAAGGGCCGTGGCCGCCGCGCGGGTGAACATCCGTTCACCGGCGCGCCGGCCGGTGCGGATGCGTGCACTCGGGCGGGCGCCCGGCGCAGATCATCGGAACGGGCAACGGGGGCGGACAATGGGCGACAATGCGCGGCGCCCGCAAGCGTACAGGAACCGCCCGATGACCGCCCCCGTATTCCATCGCCTGGCCGCCGCGCCGCGGCCGGTGGCCCCGTTCAGCCACGCGGTGGAGAGCGACGGCTGGGTGCTCGTCACCGGCCAGATGCCCACCGACCCCGACGACGACGCGAAGCCGCTGCCGGCCGGCGTCGAGGCACAGACCCGGCGCGTGATGGAGAACCTGGCGATCGTGCTCGGGGAGCTGGGCCTGGGCCTGGAGCACGCGCTGCAGATGCGCGTGTACCTCACCGACTTCGAGCGCGACTACGCCGCGATGAACGCGGTGTACGCGAGCTTCTTCCCGCCCGCCCGGCTGCCGGCGCGCACCTGCGTGGGCGTCACCGGCCTCGCCCGCGGCGCGCTGGTCGAGATCGACCTCGTGGCCCGCCGCCCGGAGACCCGCTCATGATCCAGACTCCCCGCGCGACCCGCGGCATGGTCACCTCCCCGCACCACCTGGCCTCCCAGGCGGGGCTGCGCGTGCTCGCCGACGGCGGCAACGCCGTGGAGGCGATGGTCGCCGCCGCCGCGACCGTGGCCGTGGTCTACCCGCACATGAACGGCCTCGGCGGCGACAACTTCTGGCTGCTGCACTCGCCGGGCGGCGGCGCGCCCGTCGCCGTCGACGCGTGCGGCGCCGCGGCCCGTGCGGCGTCCATCGACGCGTGCCGCGCGCGCGGCCTGGACGCACTCCCCGGGCGCGGCCCCGATGCCGCGCTGACGGTAGCCGGCGCGATCTCGGGCTGGCAGGCGGCGCTCGAGGCCAGCGCCGGCTGGAGCCACGCGCTGCCGCTCGCGAGGCTGCTCGAGGACGCGCTGTGGTACGCGCGCACCGGGATCCCGGTCACCGCCAGCCAGGCGGCCAACACCGAGGCCAAGCTCGGCGAGCTTCGCGACGTGAGCGGCTTCGCCGGCACCTACCTGCCCGGCGGCTCGCCGCCCGCGGAAGGGCAACGGCTCACGAACCCCGCGCTCGCGAACACCCTGGAGCGCCTGGCCCGCGACGGGCTGGACGACTTCTACCGCGGCGCGCTGGCCCGCGACTGCGCGGTGGACCTCGCGCGCGCCGGCAGCCCGCTGACGCTGGACGACCTCGCGGCGCACCGCGCGCGGGTCGTCAGCCCGCTCACCGTCGCGGTGGACGGGGCCCGCCTGTACAACCTGCCGCCCCCGACGCAGGGCCTCGCCTCGCTGCTGATCCTGGCGCAGTACCAGGGCATGCGCGCCGCCGATGCGCACGGCTTCGACTTCGTGCACCGGCTGGTGGAATGCACCAAGACCGCGTTCCAGGTGCGCGACCGCGAGGTCACCGACCCCGACTTCATGGACGGCGACGCGTCGCGCTGGCTCGGCGACGAGTCGGTGTCGGCGCTGGCCGCAGAGGTGGACCCGGCCCGCGCGCGCCCGTGGCCCGCCCCGGCCGCCGCCGGCGACACCGTGTGGCTCGCGGCCGTCGACGGCGAGGGCCGCGCGGTGAGCATGATCCAGAGCCTGTACTGGGAGTTCGGCTCCGGGGTCGTTCTGCCGCAGACCGGAATCGTGTGGCAGAACCGCGGCACGAGCTTCTCGCTGGACCCGGCGGCGCGCAATCCGCTGACGCCGGGCCGGCGCCCGTTCCACACGATCCAGCCGGCGCTCGCGCTGTTCGACGACGGGCGGGTCATGCCTTACGGCTGCATGGGCGGCGAGGGCCAGCCGCAGTCCCAGGCCGCGGTGTTCAGCCGCTACGCGTGGCATGGAATGTCCGTGCAGGGCGCGGTCAGCGCGCCGCGCTGGCTGCTGGGGCGCACCTGGGGCGAGGCCAGCACGAACCTGAAGGTCGAATCGCGCATCGATGCGCAGGTCGTGGAGCGCCTGCGCGCCGCCGGCCACGACGTGCAGGTGGTGGGCCCGTACGAGGAGATCATGGGCCACGCCGGCGCCATCGTGCGCCACCCCGACGGCACCCTGGAAGGCGCCGCCGACCCCCGGGGCGACGGACTGGTCGCCGCGTACTGAGCGGCGCCGGGAGCGCGTGTCGCGCGCGCTCGGGCCGCGCGACGCGCGGTGGCGCACCGCGCCGCCGGGCAGGCCCGCGCGGGCGCGGCGCCGGGCGGCGCCCGGCGCGATGCGGCCGGTCAGGCCCGGGCGGCGCTGACGAGTCGTACGGGCGTGACGCTGCCGAGCACCGACAGCGCCGGCTGCGGGCGGCCGATGTGGAAGCCCTGCACGTGGTCGACGCCGATCGCGCGCAGGTGCGCGAGCACGCTCTCGCTCTCGACGAACTCGGCGATGGTGCGCTTGCCCATCGCGTGGCCCACCTCGTTGATGGAGCGCACCAGCGCCAGGTTCGCCGGATCCTCGACGATGTCGCGCACGAACATGCCGTCGATCTTGAGGAAATGCACCGGCAGGTTCTTCAGGTACGCGAAGCTGGACACGCCGGCGCCGAAGTCGTCGAGCGCGAAGTGGCAGCCGAGCGCGGTGAGGCGCTCGATGATGGCGCGCGCGCGCGTGACGTTGAGCACGGCGGCGGTCTCGGTGATCTCGAAGCACAGCGAGCGGGGCGCCACTCCGCGCTCGGCGAGGTGGCGCGCGACGAAGTCCTCCAGCCCGTCGTCGGCCAGCGTCTGGCCCGAGATGTTCACGAACAGCATGCGCTCGGCGCCGTCTATCGGCGGCGCCTGTGCCAGCAGGTCGATGGTGCTGCGGATCACCCAGCGGTCCAGCCGCGGCATGAGCCGGTAGCGCTCGGCCGGCGCGAGGAACGCGCCGGGCGCCACCAGCTCGTCGTCGTCGCCCAGCATGCGCAGCAGGATCTCGTGGCGCTCGATCCGCGCGCCGCCGCCCACCGTGGGGGCGATCGGCTGCGCCATCAGCACGAAGCGCCCCTCGTCCAGCGCTCGGTGCAGGCGCGACACCCACTCCGCCTCGCCGCGATGGCGCTGCAGCTCGTGGTGGTCGCGGAACACGTGCACCCGATCGCGGCCCTGCTCCTTCGCGGCGAGGCACGCCGCGTCCGCGGCGCTCAGCAGGCCGGCGGCATCCACCTCGCCACCGGCGATGGGCACCAGGCCCACGCTGGCCCCGACCCGGAAGATCTTCTCGTCCCAGATGAAGGGGTGATCGCGCAGCGCGGCGAGCAGGTGGCGCGCCGTGCGCTCGGCATCTTCCGCCGGACAGCCCTCCATCAGCACCGCGAACTCGTCGCCGCCGAGGCGCGCCACCGTGTCGCTGCGGCGCACCGCGCCCTGCAGCAGCGCCGCGACCTGGCGCAGCAGCTCGTCGCCCGCGAGGTGGCCGCAGGAATCGTTCACGACCTTGAACTGGTCCATGTCGACGAAGCACAGCGCCGCCTGCTCCTCGCCGCCGGCGCGCCTCGCGACGACCTCTTCGAGGCGGCGATCGAACGCGCGCCTGTTCAGCAGCCCCGTCAACGCGTCGTGGCTGGCCTGGTGCTCGAGCTCCTGCGACAGCACCGCCGACTCGGTCACGTCCTGCACCAGCGACAGCACGGACACCGGCCTGCCCTGCTCGTCCACCATCAGGGAGTTGTGCCACTCGCAGTGCACCACGGTGCCGTCCTTGCGGTAGTTGCGGTTGCGCGAGACGTTGCGCGGCTCCCCGGCGCGCAGCCGCCGGCCGACGTCGCGCGCGGCGTCGAGGTCGGCGGGGTAGATGAAGCGGAAGTCGTCGGCCGTGAGCCCCAGCACCTCGTCGGCACGCCAGCCGAACAGCTCCTGCGCACGGCCCGACCAGCCGGTGATCCGGAACGCCGGGTCCCACTCGATGACGGCGAGCGGCGAGTTGTGCACGTGGAAGCTCAACGTCTGGTGCGCGGCCTGCAGGTCGCGCTGGGCGCGGAGCTGCTCGCTGACGTCGCGCGCCGCGAGCACCGTGCCGATACAACGCCCCGTGCGGTCGCGCATCGGTGCGCTGGTGAGCCAGACCTGCACCCGTTCGCCACCGCTGCGCTGCGCGATGGTCTGCAGGTCCCACACCGGGCGCTCCGCGGCGAGCGCCGCGGTCAGGGTCTGGCGGGCGGCGGGGTCGGGCAGCAGCTCGTCGAGGGTGCGCGCCTCGCGCGCACCGCCGAACAGGTCCAGCGCCGCGCGGTTCATGGTCTCGATGGCGCCGTCGCGGCCGAGCACCACCAGCGCGTCGCTCATGGACTCCATGATCTGGTCGACGTAGGTGCGCGACACCGTGCTCACGTTGAGCGCGTCCAGCATGCGGTTGAACGCGCCCCCCAGGCGGCCCAGCTCGCCGCCGCCACAAACGGGGATGCGGCGCGACAGGTCGCCGCGGCCCACCGCGTCCACCAGGTCCGAGAGCGCGCGCACCGGCCGCGTGACCTGCCGCGCGACGACCAGCGCGACCACCCACGACAGCAGCGCGACCATCGCCAGCACCGCGAGCGCCGTCGTCCCGGCCTCGTGCAGGCGCGACGAGTAGACGTCGCCGGGCACGCTCAGCGCGACGCGCATCAGGCTGAACGGCGAGCCCGCGACACCCGGGTGTGACGCGAGCACGAGCCCGCTGGTCGGCGGATCCGCGCCCGGCTCCAGGAACCGCCGCGGGTCCAGCCGCGAGCCGCCGCCCGCCGGCGAGCGCAGCACCTCGCCGCCGGCGCCCAGCAGCCACGCGACCGGATG
>CBDUCN010000089.1:0-16645 GCA_965365655.1 uncultured Gammaproteobacteria bacterium
GATGAACGCGACGTAGACCGCGGCGATCGCCGCGCCGACGAAGGGAATGCCGAACACCGCGAATGGCGCGGCGTCGACCTCCGCGGGCCCGCGCGCGAACGCACCCGGCAGCAGGAGCGACACGGCGAGCAATGCGCCGCTCACCCCGGCCCAAATCACGATGCGCCTGCGGATTGGATCGGCCGTCATGCCGCGATGGTGACGTGTCCGGGGGCGGCTGTCACCGGGTGCGCGGGTGCGGCGGGCGCCGTGCCACCGGCGCGGCCCGGCCGGCGCGCCAGCGCCGTGCGGCGGACCCCGTTCGAGCGGCGCGGCGTCACGCCGGCGCCATGCGCTGGGTCAGCACCGCGAGCGATCGACCCTCCAGCGGGTACCGTGCGCTGAAGCGCTCCACCGGCGCGGGATCGCGCGCGGTGTCGAGGGCCACTTCCCAGCCGCCCGGATCGCGGCCCGGCGGCAGCACGAAGTCGATCGGCTCGTGGTGCGCGTTGAACAGCACCAGGAAGTCGTCGTCGTGGATCGACCGCCCGCGGGCGTCGCGCTCCAGGATCGCGTCGCCGGCGAGCAGCATGCCGAGACAGCGCGCGTAGCTGAGCTGCCAGGTCTGGTCGCTCATCTCGCCGCCCTCGGGCGTCACCCAGGTGATGTCCTTCACGCCCTCGCCGCGGATGTCGCGCCCCTGCAGGAAGCCGCGGCGGCGGAACACCGGGTGGCGCGAGAGGCCGATCGCCCGCGCGGTGAAGTCCAGCAGCGCGCGGCGCGCGTCGTCCAGCGACCAGTCCACCCACGACAGCTCGCCGTCCTGGCAGTACACGTTGTTGTTGCCGTCCTGCGTGCGGCCCATCTCGTCGCCGGCGAGCAGCATCGGCACGCCCTGCGAGAGCAGCACCGTCGCGAGGAAGTTGCGCTTCTGGCGCTCGCGCAGCTCCCGTATCGCGGGATCGTCGGTCGGCCCCTCGACGCCGCAGTTCCAGCTACGGTTGTGGCTCTCGCCGTCGCGATTGCCCTCGCCGTTCGCCTCGTTGTGCTTGTGGTTGTACGAGACGAGGTCGTGCAGCGTGAAGCCGTCGTGGCAGGTCACGAAGTTGACGCTGGCGCGCGGGCTGCGCCCGCTCGCGCCGTAGAGATCGCTGGAGCCGGTGAGGCGGAAGCCCAGCTCCGCGATGATCCCCCCCTCGCCGCGCCAGTAGTCGCGCACCACGTCGCGGTAGCGCCCGTTCCACTCCGTCCAGCCGGGCGGGAAGTTGCCCACCTGGTAGCCGCCCTCGCCGAGGTCCCACGGCTCGGCGATCAGCTTGACCTGCGACAGCACCGGGTCCTGGTGGATGATGTCGAAGAACGCGCCCAGGCGGTCGACGTCGTGCAGCTCGCGCGCGAGCGCCGACGCGAGGTCGAAGCGGAAGCCGTCGACGTGCATCTCGGTGACCCAGTAGCGCAGGCTGTCCATGATCAGCTGCAGCACCCGCGGGTGCATCATGTTCAGCGTGTTGCCGCAGCCGGTGTAGTCGCGGTAGTAGCGCCGGTTCGCGTTCTCGAGGCGGTAGTAGGCGGCGTTGTCGATGCCGCGGAAGCTCAGCGTCGGGCCCAGGTGATTGCCCTCGGCGGTGTGGTTGTAGACCACGTCGAGGATCACCTCGATGCCTGCCGAGTGCAGGGTCTTCACCATCGTGCGGAACTCGTCCTCGGGGCGATCGCCCGCCGCGTAGCGCCGCTCCGGCGCGAAGTAGCCGATGGAGTTGTAGCCCCAGTAGTTCGAAAGCCCCTGCGCGACGAGGTGGCGATCGTCGACGAACGCGTGCACCGGCATCAGCTCCACCGCCGTCACGCCGAGGCGGCGAAGGTGATCGACCACCGGCTCGGTCGCGAGCGCCGCGTAGGTGCCGCGCAGCTCCGGCGGCACGTCGGGGTGGCGCATCGTGTAGCCGCGCACGTGCGTCTCGTAGATCACGGTGTCGTGCCAGGGCACGTTCGGCGGGCGGTCGTCGCCCCAGGTGAACGCGGGGTCCACCACCCGGCACTTGGGCACGCCCGGCGCGCTGTTGCGCCGGTCGAAGGACAGGTCCTCGCGCGCGTGCCCCACGCGGTAGCCGAAGTGCGCGTCGCTCCAGCGCATGTCGCCCCACAGCGCCTTCGCGTAAGGGTCGAGCAGCAGCTTGTGGGGGTTGAAGCGGTGGCCCTGCTCGGGACGGTACGGGCCGTGCACGCGGTAGCCGTAGAGCTGGCCGGGGCGCGCGTCGGGCAGGTAGCCGTGCCACACCTGGTCGGTGCACTCGGGCAGCGCGAGGCGCTCGACCTCGCGCCGGCCGCGGGCGTCGAACAGGCACAGCTCCACGCGCTCCGCGTGCTCTGAGAACAGCGCGAAGTTGACCCCTTCGCCGTCCCAGGTCGCGCCCAGGGGATACGGTGCGCCGGGCCATACGGCGCTGCTGCGATCGGTCATGGCGGGCCGTGCGCTCCGGGCTCAGCCCGGAGCGTCCTCGCCGAGCAGGCGCGCCAGCCCGTGCAGCGGCACGCCCACCCAGTCGGGGCGCTGCGCGAGCTCGTAGCGCAGCTCGTAGAGCGCCTTCTGCCAGCAGAAGTGCGCGAGCAGCGCGTCGACGTGCGCCGGGTCCTCGGGCAGGAAGCCGCCGCCCGCTGCGACCGTGCGGTATTCCGACAGGAACGCGTCGTGCACCCGCTGCTGCCAGTCACGCGCGTACGCGATCAATCCCTCGGGCACGTGCTCGCGATCCACGGTCGCGCGGTCCAGCGCGGCCTCGGCCGCGTAGTCGAAGGAGCGCAGCATGCCGGCCACGTCCTTCAGCGGGGAGAGCTTGCGCCGGCGCTCCTCGGGCGCACGCTCCGGCTCGCCCTCGAAGTCGATGATCACGAAGTCGTCCTCGGTCACGAGCACCTGGCCCAGGTGGTAATCGCCGTGGAAGCGGGTCTTGAGCCCGGTGGTCGCGTCCGGCAGCAATCCGTCGACGTGGGCGAGGATTGCGTCGCTGCGCTCGAGCAGCGCGCGTGCGTGCTCCGCGTCGTCGTCGGCCAGCCGGCTGCCAGGGCCCGCGGCGCGCGCCAGCACCTCCAGCGTGGCGCGCGCCTCGTCGCGCAGATCCGCGCGCCAGCGCTCGAGATCGGCCGCCGCGATCGGCTCCGGCTCGAAGGCCGCGTCGCCGCTCGGCACCGCGAGCGCCGCGTGCAGCTCCGCGGTGCGCCGACCCAGCGTCTCCATGCGCATGACCTCGACCGCGTGCCGTTCGTCCAGCCCGTCCGTCGGCTCGTCGCCGGGCCACGTCAGGCACTCCTCGAAGAACCGCCCGAGGTAGTCCAGGCGCTGCGTCCACGCGTCACCCTGGTTGGCGACGAAGCCCTGCAGCAGCGCGAGCGCGGTGGACGTGCCGTCGTCGGCGACGAATTCCAGCGAACCGGCCAGCGGCACGATGTGCGGGAACGGGGAGACCTCGGTGAGGTAGCGGCCCATCTCGAGCTCGCAGCTCGTCCCGGCGCGCAGCCGGCGCAGGCCCTTCACGAACAGCCGGCGGCCCAGCGCGACGGTCGTGTTGCTGCTCTCGGCGGTGGCGCCGCGCACGATGTCCAGCTCGTCGCCGCCGCCGGCAAGCCCGGCGAGCGCGCGCGTCGCGCCGAAGCGCAGTGTGCCGCCCGCCACCGGCGCCTCCTCGCCCGCCTGCATGGCCTCGACCAGGGCCTTGCAGAAGCGCCCGTCCGCGTACGCGTCGTAGAGCACGCCCATCCGCGCCTGCTCGCGCACCCGCGCGACGTTGGCCGTGCCCGGGTGCGCGGCGTCGTCCGCCTCGCCCTCCCAGGCCAGCGCGAGCGGCATCGCGTAGCGCTGGCGCTCCCCGCCGCTCAGCGTCGCCTCGACCTCGGCGAACAGCCACTCGCCGGAGCCGCGGCGCCACGTGCCGCGCGGCTCGAAGCGAAGGGTCGCCGACTCGCTCTTCGCCGCGTACCAGCGCCGGCTCGGCATGAACCCCGGCAGCGCGCGCTGCTCGATGTCGCGGCGAAGCCGCTCCGCCATGCGCCGCCGCGCGGCCTCGGCGCGCTCGGCGAAGAAGCCGTTCCAGCCCTCGTACAGCGCGAGCACCGGCAGCTCCGCCGCCGGCGGCAGCCATTCCTCGTGCCACTCCGGAACCTCGCCCTCGGCCGCCAGCGCGAACCAGTAGAAGCCGTAGCGCGGCAGCGTGAGCAGGTAGGGCAGATCGCCGATGGGCGGGAACGGGGTCTGGCCCAGCAGCTCCACCGGCACCCGGCCGCGGAAGCGCGACAGGTCCAGCTCCACCGGCTGCGCGGTGCGCGCGAGGTTCGCGACGCACAGGATGGACTCGCCCTCGTGCTCGCGCACGTAGGCCAGGATCTTGCGGTTGCCGGGGCGCAGGAAGTCGATGCTGCCGCGCCCGAAGCTGCGGTGCGACTTGCGCGCGCCGATCAGGCGGCGCATCCAGTTCAGCAGCGACGCGGGCTCTCGCCCCTGCGCCTCCACGTTCACCGCCTCGTAGCCGTAGATCGGATCCATGATCGGCGGCAGGTACAGGCGCTGCGGATCGGCGCGCGAGAATCCGGCGTTGCGGTCCGGGCTCCACTGCATCGGCGTGCGCACGCCGTTGCGGTCGCCGAGGAAGATGTTGTCGCCCATGCCAATCTCGTCGCCGTAGTAGATGATCGGCGAGCCGGGCATCGACAGCAGCAGGCTGTTCATCAGCTTGATCTTGTCGCTGTCGTTGTCCATCAGCGGTGCGAGACGGCGCCGGATGCCGACGTTGATGCGCATGCGCGCGTCCGTCGCGTAGGTGCGATACATGTAGTCGCGCTCGCGGTCGGTGACCATCTCCAGCGTCAGCTCGTCGTGGTTGCGCAGGAAGATCGCCCACTGGCACTGCTCGGGGATCTCCGGCGTCTGCTCCATGATCTCGACGATGGGGTGGCGGTCCTCCTGCGCGATGGCCATGTACATGCGCGGCATGATCGGGAAGTGATACGCCATGTGGCACTCGTCGCCGTCGCCGAAGTACTCGCGCACGTCCTCCGGCCACTGGTTGGCCTCGGCCAGCAGCATGCGGTCGTGGTAGCGCTCGTCGAGGTTCGCGCGGATCTTCTTGATGACCTGGTGGGTCTCGGGGAGATTCTCGTTGTTGGTGCCGTCGCGCTCGACGAGGTACGGGATCGCGTCGAGCCGCAGGCCGTCCACGCCCATGTCCAGCCAGAAGCGCATGATCCGCGTGACCGCCTTGATCACGTGCGGGTTGTCGAAGTTCAGGTCCGGCTGGTGCGAGAAGAAGCGGTGCCAGTAGTAGCGCCGCGCGACCGGGTCCCAGGCCCAGTTCGACGTCTCGGTGTCGGTGAAGATGATGCGCGTCTCGCCGTACTTCTTGTCGTCGTCGCTCCACACGTAGTAGTCGTGCTTGCTGGATCCGCGCGGCGCGCGGCGCGCAGCCTGGAACCACGGGTGCTGGTCGGAGGTGTGGTTGATCACCAGTTCGGTGATGACGCGGAGGCCGCGCTGGTGCGCCTCGCGAACCAGCTGGCGGAAGTCGCGCAGCACCCCGTAATCCGGGTGGATGGAGCGGTAATCGGCGATGTCGTAGCCATCGTCCCTGAGCGGCGACGGGTAGAACGGCAGCAGCCAGATCGTGTTCACGCCCAGCTCCTGCACGTAGTCGAGGCGCTCGATCAGGCCCCGCAGGTCGCCGATGCCGTCGCCGTTGCTGTCGGCGAAGGCCTTGACGTGCAGCTGGTAGACGATCGCGTCCTTGTACCACAGCGGATCGTCGCCGATGGCGCCCCGCGGATCGGCCGCGTTGTTGGTGGTGGTCGTTTGTGCGCTCATGGGTCCGTCACCTGATCGGGGCAATGAAGACGCCGGCCTTCACGACGTGATCGCCTGATCCCGCCGCATGCGTGGGCGCATGCGGCGGAGCGGAGTCGTGGTGCACGGGCCGCCCCCTGCTCACAGAAAATAATCGAAGTCGCGCTCCGTCCTGACGCGCCGGCGCAGGCGGAACACGTGCGCGGGCGACTCCTTGGGGTCGAGGCGCACGAAGTTGCGGGCGCCGTTCCACAGGTAGCGCGCGTCGCTCAGCAGATCGTGCACCTGGTACGGCCGCTCGTCGTCGAGCCCGAAGTCCGAAAGCGGTATCTCCACCCAGCCGCTCTGCACGTGGTGCGGATCCACGTTCACCACCATCACCAGGATCTCGTCGAGGTCGTCGGTGTGCTTGGAGTATGCGAGCAGCGACTCGTTGTCGATCGTCAGGAAGCGGATGTTCCAGTCGTGCTGCAGCGCCCGGTGCTCGCGGCGGATGCGGTTCACCCGCGCGATCAGCTCGCGCAGGCTGTCGGGACGCTCGAGGTCCCAGTCGCGTAGCTGGTACTTCTCCGAGTCCAGGTACTCCTCGCCGCCGGGGTCGCGCGGCACGTTCTCGCCGAGCTCGTAGGCCGGTCCGTAGATGCCGTAGCTCGCGCCGGTGGTCGCGGCCAGCACGAGGCGCGAGACGAAGGCCGGACGCCCGCCGAGCTGCAGGTACTCGGGCAGGATGTCCGGCGTGTTGGGCCACAGGCTCGGGCGGAAGTACTCGCGCCCGGGGCCGTGACCGAGCTCGGTCAGGTACTCGGTGAGCTCGTGCTTGGTGTTGCGCCACGGGAAGTAGTTGTAGGACTGGGTGAAGCCGAGCTTCGCGAGGCGGTGCATCACCCGCGGGCGGGTGAAGGCCTCGGACAGGAAGATGCACTCCGGATGCTTGCGCTTGACCTCGCCGATCAGCCACTCCCACATCGCGAAGGGCTTGGTGTGCGGGTTGTCGACGCGGAACACGCGCACGCCCTCCTCCGCCCAGTGGCTGACGATGCTCTCCAGCTCGCGCCACAGCGGATCCCACGCCTCGCTCTCGAAGTCGAACGGGTAGATGTCCTGGTACTTCTTCGGCGGGTTCTCCGCGTACTGCACGGTGCCGTCGGGACGCCAGCGGAACCACTCCGGGTTCGACTGCACGTACGGATGATCCGGCGCGCACTGGAACGCGATGTCCAGCGCGAGCTCGATGCCCAGCTCACGCGCACGCGCGAGCAGGCTGCGGAACTGCTCGACGCCGCCCAGCTCCGGGTGCAGCGCCTTGTGCCCGCCCTCCTCGGCGCCGATCGCCCACGGGCTGCCCGGGTCGTCGGGCCCCGGCGTCAGGGTGTTGTTGGGCCCCTTGCGCGCGGTGCGCCCGATCGGGTGGATGGGCGGCATGTACAGGATGTCGAAGCCCATCTCCGCGACGTAGGGCAGCTGCGCCTCGACGTCGGCGAAGGTTCCGTGGCGGCCGCCGGGGCCGCACGAGCGCGGGAACAGCTCGTACCACGCGCTGAAGCGCGCGCGCTCCGGGTCCGCCACGACGGGCAGCTCGACGTCGTGGCGCACCTCCAGGCTGCGATCCGGGTACTGCGTCATCAGCGCGTGCAGGCGTTCGCCCAGCGCGACGCGGCGCCGGTCCTCCAGCGCGCCGTCGCCGGCGAGGCCCGACGCGTAGCGCGCGAGCTCGGCGGCGTCCTCGCCGCCGGCGCGCTCGGCGGCCTCGGCCGCGAGACGGGCGCCGATCGTCAGCGCGAGCGCGATGTCCTCCGGGTCCTCGCGCCGCGCGAGGTCGTGGCGCCACGTCAGGAAGCCGTCGACCCAGGCAGCGGTGGTGTAGCGCCAGCGCCCGAGCTCGGTGACCGCGAAGCTGCCGCGCCAGCGATCGTTGTGCAGCGGCTTCATCTCGGCCTCGCGCCACGTGGCCTCGTCCTCGCGGCGGTAGAGCAAGCGGCACGCGAGGCGGTCGTGGCCGTCGGTGAACGCGTCCATCTCGACGACCACCGTCTCGCCGACGACGCGCTTGATCGCGAAGCGCCCGCCGTCCACTGCGGGGCTCACGCTCTCGATGACGGCACGGCGGCGGCCGTCTCCGGGCAACGATGACGTCGTCATCGCGTGCCCTCCTGCTGCGCGCGGCGCACGCGCTCGGATCCGCTTCGTGGGCGACGCATGCCACGTCCTTTCCGGGTGCGGGACTCGTGTGCGCTCATGCGTCCGACGCCTCCGGCACGAGGTAGAGCACGCCGAGCGGCGGCAGCGTCAGCGCGGCCGAGTGCAGCCGGCCCTGCGCGCCTACGGGCGCGGCGTCGACGCCGCCGAGGTTCCCCTGGCCGCTGCCGCCGTAGATTTCGGCGTCGCTGTTCAGCAGCTCGCGCCAGTGCCCGCCGCGCGGCACGCCGACGCGATAGCTCGGGCGCGGGACCGGTGTCAGGTTGCACACCACCAGCATCGTGTCGCCCGCGTGCTTGCCGTGACGCAGGAAGCTGATGATGCTGTTCTCGACGTCGTGGCAGTCCACCCATTCGAAGCCGTCACCGGTGAAGTCGCGCTCCCACAGCGCGGGGTGCTCGCGGTAGGTGCGGTTCACGTCCTGCATCCAGCGCCGCATGCCGGCGTGCAGCGGCTGCTCGAGCAGGTGCCAGTCGAGGCTGGCCTCGTGGCTCCATTCGTTCCACTGTCCGATCTCGGCGCCCATGAAATTGAGCTTCTTGCCGGGGTGCGCGTACATCAGCCCCATCAGCAGGCGCAGGTTCGCGAAGCGCTGCCAGTCGTCGCCCGGCATCTTGCGGATCATCGAGCCCTTGCCGTAGACCACCTCGTCGTGCGAGAGGCTGAGCATGAAGTTCTCGGTGAACGCGTACCACAGGCCGAAGGTCAGCTTGTCCTGGTGATACTTGCGGTGGACCGGGTCCTCCTTGAAGTAGTCGAGCGTGTCGTGCATCCAGCCCATGTTCCACTTCATGCCGAAGCCGAGGCCGCCGAGGTAGGACGGGCGCGACACCATCGGCCACGCGGTCGACTCCTCCGCGATCATCTGCACGTCCGGGTGCTCGCGGTAGACCGCCTCGTTGAGCTGGCGCAGGAAGCTCACCGCGTGCAGGTTCTCGTTGCCGCCGTGCTCGTTCGGGATCCACTCGCCGTCCTTGCGACCGTAGTCCAGGTACAGCATCGACGCGACCGCGTCGACGCGGATTCCGTCCGCGTGGTAATGGTCCAGCCAGAACAGCGCGCTGCTCGCGAGGAAGCCGCGCACCTCGTTGCGTCCGTAGTTGAAGATGCAGCTGTTCCACTCCGGGTGGTAGCCCTGGCGCGGATCCTGGTGCTCGTACAGGTACGTGCCGTCGAAGCGCGCGAGGCCGTGCGCATCGGCGGGGTAGTGCGACGGCACCCAGTCCAGGATCACGCCGATGCCGGCACGGTGCAGCGCGTCGACCAGGAACATGAAGTCCTGCGGCGTGCCGTAGCGCGCGGTGGGCGCGAAGTAGCCGGTGCACTGATAGCCCCAGGAGCCGTAGAACGGGTGCTCCATCACCGGCATCAGCTCGACGTGGGTGTAGCCGGTGTCGCGCACGTAGTCGACGAGGCGCGTCGCGAGCTCGCGGTAGGACAGCGAGCGGCCGTCGTCGCGCATCCACGACCCCAGGTGCACCTCGTACACCGACCACGGCGCGTCGAGGGCGTTGTGCTTCGCGCGCTCGCGCATCCAGTCGCCGTCGCCCCACTCGTAGCCGAGGTCCCACGCGCGCGACGCGGTACGCGGCGGCTCCTCCCACGCGAATGCGAACGGATCGCCCTTGTCCAGCACCTCGCCGGACGCGGCCGACGTGATGCGGTACTTGTAGGTCGCGCCGTGGCCGACCCCGGGCACGAAGCCCTCCCACACGCCGCAGCCGTCCGCGCGCGGCGTCAAGGGGTTCGCGCCGGCGTCCCAGCCGTTGAAATCGCCCACCACCGACACGGCGGACGCGTTCGGCGCCCAGACCCCGAACGCGCAGCCTTCGGGCGTGAGGTGCGAGCCCAGCTTGTCGTAGAGGCGGTGATGGGTGCCCTCGCGCAGCAGGTACACGTCGTGGGGCGTGAGCAGGCCGCCACCGGTCGCGGCGGACGGCGGCGATGCGGTCAACTGGCTCATGGCGTCACTCGTAGTGTTCATTGTCACGGGATGATCGCCGGCCGGGGCGCCGGCGCGGCATCGCGTCGCAGGTCAGCGGGGCGGCAGGAACGGGGGCGGGGAAATCGCGCCGGCCGCGGCACGGGCGCCGTCGTGGGCATCGTGCCTCGGGCCGCACGGGTGCAGGCCGCGGCGCGCGCGCCGCCCCGGGCGTCGCGCGATGCCGGCCGGCCGTTCTGCGTCGCTGCACTGCATCACGCGAAACAGCATAACAGCACGCCGCGCGGCGCAAGCCCGCGCCACGGCGTGCCGCCCGGCGACGCGCCCCGGATCGGCACATGAAGCGCGCCTGGATGCACCGTCAGGGGGCGATCCGGCGCGTCGGCAGGCTGGTGAAGAACTCCGTTTATCGCCGGCCTGCGCCCGGTGCAGGGATGCACCGGCAAACATCGAGCACGTAAGTGCCTGATGTCTCGAGCAGCCCGGAGACCGCGTCTTCGGCGCAGCGAGGATCAAGACGCGCAGGACGCGCTTCTTCGCCATCCTGCGAGCGGCTCCGGTTGCCGCGCGCCGTGAAGCGCGACCATGGCGGCATGCCGCGCGGACCGCGACGGGGCGGAGCGAACGCGGATGCACCGCCGCGGGGCATGACGCGCCCCGCTCTGGAGCGGCGCCGTGTCAGTGGCTCTCGCGCGGGACCGGCGCGCCGCTGCCGCCCACCAGAAAGTCCAGGTCGGCGCCGGTGTCGGCCTGCGTGACGTGATCCAGGTACAGCTTCACGTAGCCGCGGCTCGCGTGCGGCTCGGCCGGCGTCCACGCCGCGCGCCGACGCGCGAGCTCGTCCTCGGGCACGTGCAGCGTGAGCGTGCGCCCGGCGACGTCCAGCTCGACCTCGTCGCCGTCGCGCACCAGCGCGAGCGGGCCGCCGTCGGCCGCCTCGGGGGCGGTGTGCAGCACCACCGTGCCGAAGGCGGTCCCCGACATGCGCGCATCGGAGATGCGCACCATGTCGTCGATGCCCTTCTTCAGGATCTTCGGCGGCAGCCCCATGTTGCCGGTCTCCGGGAAGCCCGGGTATCCCTTGGGCCCGCAGTTCTTCATCACCAGCACGCAGCTCTCGTCCACGTCCAGGTCCGGATCGTCGATGCGCGCCTTGTAGTCGTCGATATCCTCGAACACCACCGCACGGCCACGGTGCTGCATCAGCGCGGGCGTCGCCGCCGACGGCTTCAGGATCGCGCCCTGCGGCGCGAGGTTGCCGCGCAGCACGGTGATCCCGCCCTGCGCCTTGAACGGCGCGTCGACGGTGTGGATCACCTCGCGGTTCCAGCAGGTCGCGTCCTTGATGTTGTCCCACATGGATTGCCCGGTGCAGGTCATCGCGTCCCGGTGCAGCAGGCCGTTCTCGGCGAGCTCCCTGAGCACCACCGGCAGGCCACCGGCATAGTAGAAGTCCTCCATCAGGTACTCGCCCGACGGCATCAGGTTCACGATGCAGGGCACCTCCTTGCCGAGGGTGTCCCAGTCGTCCAGCGACAGCTCCACGCCCATGCGCCCGGCCAGCGCGAGCAGGTGCACCACCGCGTTGGTGGAGCCGCCGATCGCGCCGTTGGTGCGGATCGCGTTCTCGAAGGCCTCGCGCGTCAGCACCTGCGACATGCGCAGGTCCTCGTTCACCATCTCGACGACGCGCCGCCCGGCCATGTGCGCGAGCACGTTGCGCCGCGAGTCGGCGGCGGGAATCGCCGCGTTGGTCGGCAGCGCGATGCCCAGGCTCTCCGACATCGACGCCATCGTGGACGCGGTGCCCATCGTCATGCAGTGGCCGACGCTGCGCGACATGCACGCCTCGGCGTCGAAGAACTCCTGCATGCTCATCTCGCCGGCGCGCACCATGTTGTCGAACTTCCACACGTGCGTGCCGGAGCCGATGGTCTGGTCCCGGAAGCGCCCGTTGAGCATCGGCCCGCCGGACACCACCAGGGTCGGCAGGTCGCAGCTCGCGGCGCCCATCAGCAGCGCCGGCGTCGTCTTGTCGCAGCCCACCAGCAGCACGACGCCGTCGATCGGGTTCGCGCGGATGGACTCCTCGACGTCCATGCTCACCAGGTTGCGGTAGAGCATCGTGGACGGGCGCATCAACGTCTCGCCCAGCGACATCACCGGGAACTCGAGCGGGAAGCCGCCCATCTCGTACACGCCGCGCTTGACCCGCTCGGCGAGCACGCGGAAGTGCGCGTTGCACGGCGTCAGCTCGGACCAGGTGTTGCAGATCCCGATCACCGGGCGGCCGTCGAACAGGTGCTGCGGCAGCCCCTGGTTCTTCATCCAGCTGCGGTGGTGGAAGCCGTCCTTGCCGCTCGCGCCGAACCACTCCTGGCTGCGGCGCTTCTTCCTGCTCTCGTCACCCACGGCCATCTCCTCCAGAAGTCAAAGGGGACGCGCTCGCCCGCGTCACTGTGCGGTCCGGCTCCTGCCCCACGCGCGGATAGGGATCTGCGGGGGCGCCACGGCGCGGGCTCCGGTCCGACGCCGCGGCCACGCCCGGCTCCCGATCAGCCCGGCCAGGCCACGACTTCCTGGCGCTGCTCGCCGAGCCCGGTGATGCCGAGGCGCATCACGTTGCCGGGTCTCAGGAACACCGGCGGCTTCATGCCGAGGCCGACGCCGGGCGGGGTGCCGGTCGGGATGATGTCGCCGGGCAGCAGCGTCATGTGACGGCTCACGTAGCTCACGATGGTCGGCACGCTGAAGATCATCGTCTTCGTGTTGCCGTCCTGCATGCGCTTGCCGTCCAGCTCCAGCCAGATGTCCAGCGCACCCGGGTCGGGGATCTCGTCCTTCGTCGCGACCCACGGTCCGATCGGCGCGAAGGTGTCGGCGCTCTTGCCCTTCACCCACTGCCCGGTGTTCTCGAGCTGGTACGCGCGCTCGGAGACGTCGTTGACCAGCACGTAGCCCGCGACGTGCGCCAGCGCGTCGGCTTCCTCGACGTAGCTCGCGCGGGTGCCGATCACGATCCCCAGCTCGACCTCCCAGTCGCCCTTCTCGCTGCCGCGCGGCAGCACCACCTTGTCGTTCGGGCCGTTGATCGCGGTGGTGGACTTCATGAACAGCACCGGCTCGCTCGGGATGGCCTGCCCGGCCTCCTTCGCGTGGTCGGAATAGTTCAGCCCGATGCACAGCAGCTTGCTGGGGTTCGCGACCGGGCAGCCCAGGCGCGGCGAGCCGGTGACCGCCGGCAGGCTCGCCGGGTCCAGCGCGGCCAGCTTCGCGAGACCGTCCGGGCCCAGCACCGAGCCGTCGATGTCCGCCACGTGACCCGACAGGTCGCGGATCGTGCCGCCATCGTCCATCAGCCCGGGCTTCTCGGCGCCCGGCTCGCCGTATCTGAGCAGCTTCACGGTGGGTTCTCCTCGCGTTGCGTTCTGGTTTTCTGGTTCGGTATCAGTCGAAGCTTGCGATCCGACGGCCGGCGGGGTCGTGGCCGGCTGCTAAAGCGTCATCCCGCCGTCGACGACGATCGCGGTGCCGGTCGTGAACGCGGACTCGTCACTCGCGAGGTGGACGGCGAGCGCGGCGATCTCCTCCGCGGTGCCGAGGCGGCCCATCGGCTGGCGCGCGACGAACGCGCTGCGCACGGCGTCCTGCTCCTTGCCCGACGCCGCCGCCTGCTCGGCGATGCGCCCGTCCAGCGACGGCGACTGCACGGTGCCCGGGCAGATCGCGTTGCAGCGCACGCCCCGCGACACGAAGTCCGCGGCAACGGCCTTGGTGAGCCCGATGACGGCGGCCTTCGACGCGCCGTAGGCGCAGCGCACCGGCACCCCCTTCACGCTGGAGGCCACCGACGCGATGTTGACGATCGAGCCGCCGCCCGCTTCCAGCATCGCCGGCAGCGCGGCGCGGATGGTGCGGTACATCGACTTCACGTTGAGGTCGAACGAGAAGTCCCAGTCGCGCTCGTCGCACTCCAGGATGCTGCCGTGGTGCACGTAGCCGGCGCAGTTGACCAGCACGTCCAGCGCGCCGGCGCCGGAGATGACCTCGCCGACGGCGGCGGCGTCGGTCACGTCCAGGCGGCGCGTCGCGATGCCGCCAGCGCCCGCGAGACCCGCCAGCGCGGCCTCGTTGACGTCGGTCGCGACCACCTCGGCGCCCTGCGCCGCGAAGACCCGCGCGATCGCGGCGCCGATCCCCTGCCCGGCCGCCGTCACCAGCGCCCGCTTGCCCTCGAGTCGTCCTGCCACGTTGTCGCTCCCCGGTCGAGTGACGATTCTAGATGGCCGATCGCACGTGCGATCCCGTGAGCCCCCGGCGCCGGCTCAGCCTGCGACCGCGACGCCGATGAGCCGCGGGTGCAGCCACAGCGCGAACACGACGAACAGCGCCAGGCCGCCGACGACGACGATGGCGTCGTTCACCGCACTTGCCGGCAGCCCCGGAACCGGCCGCGGCGCGCGGCGCTTCAGCGACACGCGCTCCGCGACGCCCCACGCGAGGAACGCGCCGAACAGCGTGACGTCGGCGAGCATGCCGTTCGCGAGCAGGTGCGCGAGCGCCCAGAACTTCACCGCGAGGACCATCGGGTGCTTCGCCCGCGTCTTGATGCGCCCCGGCAGGTACGCGGCCAGCAGCAGCGGGAACACCGGCACCATGAGCAGGGCCGCGACGTGGCGTGTCCACCCGGGCGGCTCCCACAGCACGGTGGGGTCCAGGCGCGCGGCGGCGTAGCCCTGCACGATCAGCACGAACCCGGCGATGGACAGCAGGGCGTAGGCGGCCTTCCACACGTACTCGCCGAGGCGCGACGCCATCGCGTCGCGCCACCCCGGTGCGGCGATCGACACCGAGTGCACGCCCAGGAACAGCACGAGACCGGCGACGAGCAGGATCATCGCTTGAAGCTCCCGCCCAGGTCGTCCTCGATGAACGCCTCGACCACGTCGCGGAAGGAGCGGTCGGCCTCGAAGCCCATCGCGAGCGCGCGCGGCGTGTCGAAGCGGGTGGCCCAGCCGTAGACGATGCGCTCGATGAACGGGTCCGGCTGGTACGACAGGCGCGCGGCGACGGCGTCGCCGGCGACCTCGCGCATCGCCTCCACCATCTCGGCGACGGTCAGCGTCATGCCCGGCAGCGACACGGCGCGGAAGCTGCCCCACGCGTCGGCGCCGGTGACGGCGGCGTGCACCAGCGCGTCGACGACGCGGCGGGGCGACAGGATCCACACGCCGGTGTCGGGCTTCACCGGGCAGACGTACTCGCGGCCTTCCAGCGGCTCGCGGATCACCGCGCTCGCGAAGGACGACGCCGCGGCGTTGGGCTTGCCCGGGCGCACCACCACGGTCGGCAGCCGCAGGCAGCGCCCGTCGACGAAGCCCTTGCGGCTGTAGTCGTTCACCAGCAGCTCGCAGGCTGCCTTGTGGCTGCCGTAGGAGGTCTGCGGCGTGAGGTGGGTGCGGTCGTCCAGCACCTCGGGCAGGTCGCCCCCGAACACCGCGACCGAACTCGTGAACACCAGCCGCGGGCACGCCCCCTTCGCGCGGCACGCGTCAAGCAGCTGCCGCGTGCCGTCCAGGTTGATGCGCAGCCCCAGGTCGAAGTCTTCCTCCGCCTGCCCGCTGACGATTGCCGCGAGGTGGAACACCGCGCCGGTGTCGGGGCCCACCAGCTTGTCGGCCGCGCCCGGCTCGCTGAAGTCGCCGAAGCGGGTCTCGATGCGCGGGTCGTCCGGCAGCGGCGACGGCGGCTCGGCGATGTCGCTGACGACGAGCTTCCCTATCGGCTGCTCGCGCCCGTCCGCTCCCGGCAGCGTGCCCCGCGAGAGCAGCGCCGCCACCAGCCGGCGGCCGATGAAGCCGGTCCCGCCCGTGATCAGTACGTCCATCATTCGTTACCTCGTCACGCTCTGCGTCTGTGCGGTCACAGGACGGCGGCAGGAAGCCGACGCAAAGGACAACCGCCCGCCCCGGGAATCAGTACGTCGCGCGGCCGCCGCTCAGGTCGAACACGGCGCCGGTCGTGAAGGAGTTCTCCGCGGAGACCATCCACGCGACCATCGCCGCGATCTCCTCCACCTTGACGAAGCGGTTGCGGGGGATCTTGGACAGCATGTAGTCGATGTGCTGCTGCGTGATCTGGTCGAAGATGCGCGTCTTCGCCGCCGCCGGCGTGATGCAGTTGACCGCGATGTCGCTGTCCGCCGTCTCCTTCGCCAGCGACTTCGTGAGCGCGATGACCCCGGCCTTCGCCGCGCTGTACGCGGCGGCGTTCGGGTTGCCCTCCTTGCCCGCGATGGACGCGACGTTGACGATGCGCCCGTAGCCCTGCTCGCGCATCTGCGGCAGCACCGCGCGGCAGCAGTAGTAGACGCCGTTCAGGTCGACGTCGATGACCTGCTTCCAGTCCTCGACCGGGTACTCCCAGGACGGCATGGTCGGGCCCGCGATGCCGGCGCAGGCCACCAGGATGTCGAGACGCGGCAGCGCGCCGGCGGCCGCGTTCGCCGCGGCGGCCACCGCGTCGGCGTCCGTCACGTCCACCGCGCGCGCGGACACCGGGCCCTTCGCGGCGAGCGACGCCTTCGCGTCGTCGAGCAGTCCCGCGTCGCGGTCCCACAGATCGACGGCGGCGCCGGAGTCCAGCAGCCGCTCCGCGATCGCGTAGCCGATGCCCTGCGCGCCGCCGGTGACCACGGCGCC
>CBDUCN010000090.1:0-16634 GCA_965365655.1 uncultured Gammaproteobacteria bacterium
CGCGGCGTGCGAGCCGCGCGCCTTCATCCGCTCCCCGGCCAGCAGCAGGCACGGCGTCAGCACCAGCGTCAGCAGCGTCGCGAAGGTGAGGCCGCCGGCGACGGCCGTCGCGAGCTGCGTCCACCACTGCGTCGACGGACCGCCGACCTGGATCTCGCGCCCGATGAGGTCCACGTTCACGCCGAGCACCATCGGCAGCAGGCCCAGGATGGTCGTCAGCGTGGTCAGCATCACCGGGCGCAGGCGCTGCGCGCCGGTGCGCAGCAGCGCCTCCACCGGCTCCAGGCCGTCGGCGCGCAGCCGGTTGTAGGTGTCGATCAGCACGATGTTGTTGTTCACGACGATCCCGGCCAGCGCGATCACGCCGACGCCGCTCATCACGATGCCGAACGGCTCGCGGATCACCAGCAGCCCCAGCAGCACTCCGACGGTGGACAGCACCACGGCGCTCAGGATCAGCAGCGCCTGGTAGAAGCTGTTGAACTGCGTGACCAGGATGATGGCCATGATGAACAGCGCGACGCCGAACGCGCGCACCAGGAACTCCTCCGCCTCGCGCTGCTCCCGGTCCTCGCCCTTGAACGCGAGATCCACGCCGGCCTCGAGCGGGTGCTGCTCCAGCCACGCGCGGATCGCGCGCACCCGGTCGTCCGCGAGCACGCCCTCCGGCACGTCCGCCTCCACCTTGAGCACGCGCCGTCCGTCGGTGCGCCGGATCGTGCCCACCCGCGGCTGTGCGTCGCGGGTCACGAAGTTGCCGATCGGCACCGGGCCCTCCGGCGTCGGCACCCGCAGGCGGTCCATCTGCGACAGGCTGCGATCGCCGAACGGGAAGCGCACGCGGATGTCGACCTCGTCGTCGGTGTCGTCGGGGCGGTAGTCGCCGACCTTGATGCCGTTCGTGATCAGCTGGATGGCGCTGCCGACGACGCTGATGTCGGCGCCGTAGCGGCTCGCCTCGGCGCGGTCCACGGTCAGCTGCCACTCGATGCCGGGCACCGAGCGGGTGTCGGTCACGTCCACGAAGCCGCCGAGCTCGGCCAGCCCGCGGCGCACGTGCTCCACCGCGGGCTCCAGCTTCGCGGGGTCGCGCGCCGCGAGCTGCAGCTGCACGGGCTTGCCCACCGGCGGCCCGGACTCCTGCTTGCGCACCTCGAGCACGATGCCGGGGATGTCGGCGGTGCGCCGGCGCACCTCGGCGAGGATCGCCGACGCCGGGCGGCGCGCGCGCCAGTCCACGAACTCGAGCTGCACCAGCCCGACGGTGTCCTCGCCGACCTCGGCGCGGAACCGGGTGCCGCTGCGCGCGTAGATCGTCTCGAACTCCGCCATGTCGAGGATGCGGCTCTCGACCTCGCGCACCAGCGCGTCGCGCTCGTCCACCGAGAGATCGCCGCGCGCGCGCACGTGCAGCACCGCGTTCTCGGGCTCCACCTCGGGGAAGAACTCGACCCCGTGGCCGAAGCGCGCGTAGCCGCCGTACGCCGCGACGAGGATCAGCAGCGCGCCGGCGAACACCTTGCCCGGATGCGCCAGCGCGCGGCGCAGCGTGCGCACGTACGCGCCGGCGAGGCCGTCGATGTGCGCGAGATCTCCGGTCTCGGCGGCGGCCAGCGCCGCGGCGCGGTGGCCGGCGTCGGGCGCGCGCCGGCCCACCACGCCGCCGAGCGTGGGCACGAACACCAGCGCCATCACCAGCGACGCGCTCAGCGTCGCGATCAGCGTGATCGGCAGGTACTTCATGAACTCGCCGACCAGCCCCGGCCAGAACAGCAGCGGCGCGAACGCCGCCAGCGTGGTCGCGGTGGCGGCGATGATGGGCCACGCCATGCGCTTCGCGGCGATCGCGTAGGCCGCCCTGCGGTCGTGGCCCTCGGCCATCTTGCGGTCCGCGAGCTCGACCACGACGATGGTGCCGTCCACCAGCATGCCGACCGCCATGATCAGCGAGAACAGCACCACGATGTTGATCGTGAGCCCGGCGAATCCGAGCACCAGGATGCCGGCCAGGAAGGAGCCGGGGATGGACACGCCCACCAGCGCGCCGGCGCGTGCGCCCAGCGCCGCGATCACGACGATCATCACCAGCACCACCGCGGCCAGCACGTTGTTCTGCAGGTCCGAGAGCATGTTCTCGATGTCCTCGGACTTGTCCTGCGAGAAGCTCACCTCGATGCCGGGCGGCCACGCGGCGCGCTCGTCCGCGACCAGCGCGCGCACCGCGTCGATGGTGTCGATGATGTTGGTGCCGATGCGCTTCGTGACCTCCAGCGCGACCGCCGGCTGGCCGCCCACGCGGGCGTAGCCCACCGGGTCCTTGAACGTGCGCCGCGCGACCGCGACGTCCTGGAACGTGACCACGCGATCGCCGCTCACCTTCACCGGCAGGCGCAGCACGTCCTCCACGCTCTCGAACAGGCCCGGCACCTTCACCGAGAAGCGCCCGCTGCCGGTGTCCAGCGCGCCGGCGGCGACGAGCTGGTTGTTGCGCGCGACGAGGCGCATCAGCGCATCCGGGGTCTGGTTGTAGCCCTCCATGCGCGCCGGATCGACGACCACCTCGAGCAGGTCCTCGCGGTCGCCGGCGATGTCCACCTCCAGCACGCCCTGCAGGCCTTCGATCTTGTCGCGCAGGTCGCGCGCCCGCGCGACCAGGATCCGCTCCGGCACGTCGCCGTACAGCGTCACCACCAGCACCGGGAACAGCGCGACGTTCACCTCGTTGACGACGGGCTCCTCGCTGTCCGCGGGCAGCTCCGCCTTCGCGATGTCCACCCGCTCGCGCACGTCGTCCAGCGCCTGCTGGCTGTCGAAGCCGGCCTCGAACTCGAGCAGCACGCTGGCCTCGCCCTCGCGCGCCTCGGAGCGCATCTCCTTCACGCCCTCGATGCCGCGCAGCTCCTTCTCCATCGGGCGCACCAGCAGGCGCTCGGCGTCCTCCGGCGAGATGCCGTCGTGCACCAGCGACACGTAGATGATCGGGATCGCGACGTCCGGGTCGGACTCCTTCGGGATGCCGGCGTACGCGACGGCGCCGGCGACCAGGATCAGCGCGAGGATCAGCAGCACCGGGCGCGGGCGCCCGACGGTCGCGTCGATGATCGCGTTCACGAGCGGGTGCCGCGGGGCGTCGCGTCGGCGTCGCCCAGCCGGGTCGCGTCGGCGCCGGGGTCCTCCACCGGCGTCACGAGGTCGCCCTCGCGCACGAAGCCCTGGCCCACCGTGATCACCCGCGCGCGCGCCGGCAGCCCGGTGACCCACACGCCGTCGGCGTCGGCGGTCACGATCTCGACCGGGTGGAACGCGACGCGGTCGTCGTCGTCCACGGTCTTCACGCCGATGCGGTCGCCGGCGTCCAGCGACAGCAGCGCCGGGGAGATCCGGTGCGCGCGGGTGACTGGCGTCGGGATGCGGATCTCGGCGGTGACGCCGGCGACCAGCGTCGCGTCCGGGTTCGGCACCTCGAGGTCGACGCGGAAGGTGCGCGTGGCCTCGTCGGACTGCGCGGACACGAAGCGCACCCGGCCCTCGATGCGCTCGCCGGTCACCAGCGACGCGGTGCCGGGCGCGCCCTCGCGCACGCTGGCCAGCTCGCGCTGGGTGATGAACCCGGTCACCACCATCGGATCCACGTCGATGACGCGCGCGAGCTCGTCGCCCTCGCGCATGTAGTCACCCACCTCCGCGCGGCGTTCCTCCAGGATGCCGGCGAACGGCGCGCGCACCGCGGTGTTCGCGATGGCCACCTTGACCTGGGCGACGCGCGCGCGGGCCGCGGCGAGGTTCGCGCCGGCCTCCGCGAGCGCGGTCTCGGACTGGAAGCGCTTGCTCTCCAGGCGCTGCGCGGCGAGGTACTCCAGCTCGCGCTGGCGCACGACGGCCTCGGCCTCGGCGAGGCGCGCCTCGAGGTCGCGCATGTCGAGGCGCGCGATCAGGTCGCCCTCGGCGACGCGGGCGCCGCGCTCCGGACCCACCGCGACCACGCGGCCCTCCTGCTCGGCGCGCAGGATCACCGCGCGATCCGGGACCGTGCGGCCGTACACGGTGACGTCCCGGGCCACCGCGCGCGCCTCCAGCGTGACCACGCGCACCGAGAATGGCGCCGGTGCCTGCGGCGCGCCGGCGCCGCCGGCGCCGCCGGCGGCGTCGCCTTCGGGGCGGCCGCCGGCGCCGGACAGCAGCCACAGCGTGAGCGCGATCGCTATTCCGGCCGCGAGCAGCAGCGACTGGTTGTCGGCGATGAAGCGTTTCACGGCGATCCCTCCGCCGCGTCGGTGGCCGGGTCTGAAGAACTGCACGACGATGCGATGCGCGCCGGCACATGCTAACCGGCCGATCCGGGTCCCGCGACGTCGGCCCCGCTCGTCGAATCGCCGCCTTCCTCGCGCATGCGGCAGAATGCGTCGGGGCAGGGCGGTATCGGGGAGGCGCGATGCAGGAGTTCCTCACCACCCGCGAGGTGGCGGCGCTGCTGCGGGTGAAGGAGCGCAAGATCTACGAGCTGGTCGCCGAGAAGGCGATCCCGGCGAGCCGGGTCACCGGCAAGCTGCTGTTTCCCCGCGACCTGATCGAGGCCTGGGTGGGCCGGCACGTGGAGTACGCCGGGGAGGCGGAGGCCCTGCGCGAGCGCCCGCCGGTGGTTGCCGGCAGCCACGACCCGTTGCTGGAGTGGGCGCTGCGCGCGTCCCGATGCGGCCTCGCGACCTATTTCGACGGCAGCCTGGACGGGCTGGATCGTATGGCCTCGGGCCAGGCCCTCGCGGCCGGCATGCACGTGCCCGAGGCCGGCGGCACCGGCTTCAACGCGGAGCACGTGGCGGCCCGCCTGCCGGGCCAGCCGGTGGTGCTGATCGAGCTGTTCCGCCGCCGCCAGGGGCTGGTGCTCCCCGCCGGCAATCCGCTCGCCATCTCGGGCATCGCCGACCTCGCGGGCCGGCGCTGCGTGCCGCGGCAGCCGGACTCGGGCAGCCACGCGCTGTTCGCGCACCTGCTCGCCGAGGCGGGCGTCGCGCGCGACGCCATCACGTTCATCGATCCGCCGGCGCGCAGCGAGACCGACGTCGCGCTCGCGGTCGCGTCCGGGCACGCGGACGCCGGCCTCGCGATCGAGACCGGCGCGCGCACCCACGGCCTCGACTTCGTGCCGCTGTTCGAGGAGCGCTACGACCTGCTCGCATGGCGGCGCGAGTACTTCGAGCCGGCGCTGCAGACGCTGCTCGGATTCTGCGCCGGCGCCGCGATGCGCGAACGCGCCCACGCGCTCGGCGGATACGACCTCGCAGGCTTCGGCACCGTCCGCTACAACGGCCGCTGAAGCATAGGGGTCAGGACTTGACCCGTATGCGACGCTGCTAGACGTATCCGGGGCCGTCGATCAGCGGGAACTCCGCGAGCCGCGCCTCGTCGATCTCCACGCCCAGGCCGGGGCGCTCGGGCGGGCGCACGGTGCCGTCGGCGTCGACGTGTGCCTGCCAGTCGCACAGGCTGTCGCGCAGCGGGTTGTGGCGCGACAGGTCGGCCTCGAAGTAGCCGGGATTGTCCACGCTCGCGAGCAGGTGGATGCACGCCGCGACGTTGAGCCCGGTGAGCGAGGTGTGCGGGTTCACGGTGAGCTTCCACGCCGACGCGATGGCGGCGATGCGTAGGCCCTCGGTGGGGCCGCCGGTCTTCGACACGTCGGGCTGGATGACCGTCACCACGCCGTCCTCGAACAGGCGGTGGAACTCGAAGCGCGTGTAGTGGTTCTCGCCGGCCGCGAGCGGCGTGACGCCGAAGCTTCGCGCCTCGCGGTACAGGCGGTGGTCGTGCGGCGGGAACGGCTCTTCCAGCCAGCCGGCGCGGGCCTCGTCCAGCGCTGGCATCACGCGCCGCGCGTCGGCCAGCGAGTACGCCGCGTTGGCGTCGGTGAGGATGTCGACCTCGTCGCCGAACGCGGCGCGCACCGCGTGCACGCGCGCGATGTCGTCCCGCGGGTTGTCCCCGAGGCGCAGCTTGAGCGCCCGGTAGCCCGCCTCCACGCACGCGCGCGCCTCGTCCACCAGCGTCTCCGGCGCCTGGTAGCCCAGCGACACGCCGCCCGCGTACGCGGGGATGGACCTCGCGCTGCCGCCCATCAGCCGGTAGAGCGGCCAGCCGGCGGCCTTGCCGCGGATGTCCCACAGCGCCATGTCGATGCCGCTCATCGCAATCGCGCAGCCGGCGCCCATGCCGTGACTCGCGAGCTGCATGCGGTAGATGCGCTGCCACACGCCGACGTTGTCGGTGGCCTCCATGCCCGTCACCAGCGTGCGCAGCGTCGTGTTGGCGAGCTGCGCGACGGCGCCCGGCGCGCGCCCCGCGTGGGACTCGCCCCAGCCCGTGATCCCCTCGTCGGTCTCCACCTTCACCAGCACCGCGTCGCGCTTCACCGCGCGGCCGATGCCGAGCGTGACGCCCTTGTCCTCGGGGATCGGAAACGAGACGGGGATGGCGGTGACGTTGGTGATCTTCATCGAACGGGCTCCCGGGAGACTGGCCGGCGACGCGCCGGCAGGATGGTGAAATGCGCCGTCCTCGCGAGCTTCACGAAGCGGGCTGAAGATGCGATCTCCGGGCTGCCCCGTGCAACGGGCATGTACGTGCTCGCGTCATGGCGGCACGTCGGTGTGCCGGGCGCCGGCCGTCCAGAGACCGCGTTCGTCAGCAGCCTGTTACCCCACGCGCGCCGTGAAGTCCACGCCGGCGTGCGGGCGACGTCCCCCGCGCGCCGGCGGCCAGGCGTTCCCGTCGGCCCCGGAGCGGCGGCCCGCCGGGCGCCCGCGATGGCGTCGGGTGCTGCACCGCAGCGTGCGAGCCCCGGGTGATCTGCAATCGGGGACGGGCATCTAGAATGGCGGCCTGTGCCACGGGACGCGAGGAGGCGCCGGGTGGACCGTTCGACGTTCGAGAATTCCTGCCGGGACGAGGGTTACACCGACATCCAGGAGCGCGAAGGGGAGGCCGGCCACGTCTCTACCCCGCACACCCATCCGTTCGCCGTGCGCGGGCTCGTGCTCGGGGGCGAGTTCACCCTGGACCGCGGCGGCGACGTGCAGACGTACCGCAAGGGCGAGACCTTCGCGATGGACGCGGACTGCGAGCACGCCGAGAGCTTCGGCGCGGCAGGCGCGCAGTACGTGATCGCGCGCAGGCACCCTCCCGCCTGACGCGCGCGGGCGGCGCGGCCGCGGGCCTTCAGGCGAGGGCCAGCGCCGCGAACAGCAGGATCAGCGTGGCCGCCTGCAGGGCCACGCGGGCGCTCATGAACTGGCCCGCGTGCTCCTGGTCGAAGCTGCCGCCGCGGACCATGGAGACGATGCCCATGCCGAGCGCCGCCATGGTGGCGAGCGCGGCGAGCACGATGACGGTGGTGACGATGCTCATGGCCAATCCTCCCGGGTCGGATCCCGAAGAAGCGCGTGCAGCCCCGAGCGCCGGGGCGGCACGCCCCATCACACAGCCTGGACTCCTGCGCGCCCGGCTCGTTGATCCAGATCAATCGGCGGCGCTGCCCGGCACGCGTGCGGGCCGCGGTGCGTCCCGGGCCGCGGCCTGATGCTCTTCGGCCCGCGCGCACCGGCGGTCGCGGACGAGGACTGGGCGGCGGTTCGCGAGACCTTCCAGACGCTCGCGGCCCTCGACGACGGGGCCTGGGAGCGGCTGCGCGCGATGGCGGCGCAGTTCCTCGAGCGAAAGTCCCTCGAGCCGGTGCAGGGGCTGGAGATGGACGATGCGGCGCGTGCCGCGGTCGCCGCGCTGGCCTGCCTGCCGGTGCTCGAGCTCGGCCTCGGCGCGTACGACGGCTGGACCTCGGTGGTGGTCTATCCGGGCGGCTTCGTCGCCCGCGGCCACGACGTGGACGAGGCCGGCGTGGTTCACGAGTTCGAGCAGGCGCGCAGCGGTGAGAGCTGGCTGCAGGGGCCGGTGATCCTGAGCTGGGAGGACGTGGCCGCGTCCGGGCACCGCGACGGCTACAACGTCGTGGTGCACGAGATGGCGCACAAGCTGGACATGCTCAACGGCGACGCGAACGGCTTTCCGCCGCTGCGCGCGGGGATGGACGAGGTGGGGTGGCACCGGGATTTCAGCGCCGCGTTCGACGACCTGAGCGAGCGCCTCGACGCCGGGCGGCGCTGTCCCATCGACGACTACGCGGCGGAGAGCCCGGGCGAGTTCTTCGCGGTGGCCAGCGAGTACTTCTTCGAGCTGCCCGGCGTGCTGGAGAGCGCCTATCCGAAGGTGTACGCACACCTCGCGGCCTTCTACCGCCAGGATCCCGGCGCGCCGTACCGGCGCCGGCGGCTGTAGCGCTGCGTCGCGGGCGCCTCGCGGCTCAGCGCCCGCGGTGGCTGGTGACCGCGCCGGGCGTCGCGGTGCGCCCGCCGTCGACGGTGTACTGCGCGCCGGTCACGTTGCCCGCGAGATCCGAGCACAGGAACAGCACCACGTTGGCCACCTCCTCCGGCGTCGAGTAGCGCCCGCTCGGGATGGACGCCTCGTAGCTCGCGCGCGCGCGGTCCGGATCCGCGGGGTTCATCTGCCGGTTGAGGTCGCGGATCATGCGCGTGTCCACCGGGCCCGGGCACACCGCGTTCACGCGCACGCCGTGCCCGCTGACCTCGCCGGCGGCAACCTTCGTGAGCCCCACCACCGCGTGCTTGGAGGCCACGTACGCGGGCATGTTCGGGGCGCCCAGCAGGCCGGCGATGGACGCGGTGTTCACCACCGCGCCGCGCTGCTGCGCGAGCATCACCGGCAGCACGTGGCGAAGGCCCAGGAACACGCCTTTCAGGTTCACCGCGATGACGGCGTCGAACTGGTCCTCGTCGTACTCCGCGATGGGTGCGACGGGGCCCTCGATGCCGGCGTTGTTGAAGAAGCAGTCGATCGCGCCGCAGGTTTCGACGGCGCGCGCGACGTAGGCGCGCACCTCGTCGGAGCGGCTGACGTCGGCCGTCACCGCGATGGCCTTGCCCCCGTCGCCCGTGATCGCCTCTGCCACCGCATCCGCCGATGCCGCGTCGCGATCGACCGCGACCACGGTCGCGCCTCCGCGCGCGAAGCCGAGCGCCGCCGCGCGCCCGATGCCGTTGCCCGCGCCGGTGATCAGCGCGACCTTGTCCGTGAAGTCCATCGTCCGCCACCTTCGCTGCCAGGAGCGTGAGAATGTAATGAGCTGCCCGGGAATCCGCTACATTGCACGCGGGAACGGGAAACGGGGAACAGGGGGCAGGAGATGATCAACGGAAGCTGCCTGTGCGGCACCGTGCGCTTCGCGGTCGACGGCGAGCCCGAGGACATGTCGAGCTGCTACTGCGCGATGTGCCGCAAGGCCCACGGCGCGGCCTTCGCGACCTACCTGCACTGCGCGCCCGGCGCGCTGCGCTGGATCGCGGGCGAGGACGCGGTGTGCCGGCACGAGTCGTCGCCCGGATTCGTGCGTGCGTTCTGCGGGCGCTGCGGCTCGGTCGTGCCGTACGCCGACGCGCACCACGCGAACGTGCCGGCGGGGTTGCTGGACGACGATCCGGGAATACCGGTGTCGCGCCAGATCTTCACCGCCGGCGCGCCGGCATGGTGCCCCGTGGACCCGGCCGTGCCGCGCCACGACGCGTGGGAAGCCGGCACCGAGCGCCCGGTCGTCGCACGTGCGGCACCGGGCCCGGCGCAGCACGGGGTGCTGCGCGGCGGCTGCCTGTGCGGCGCGGTCGCGTTCGAGGTCACCGAGCCGTTCCGGCGCGTCCACCACTGCCACTGCAGCCGGTGCCGCAAGGCGCGCGCCGCGGCCTTCACGACCAACGGCTTCGTATCCGACCACGGGGTGCGCTTCGTGCGCGGCGAGGAGCGCGTGCGCACGTACAAGGTGCCGGAGGCGCAGTTCTTCACCGTCGCGTTCTGCGACACCTGCGGCTCCGGCGTGCCGCGCGTCGACCCGGGGCGCGGCATCGCCGTCGTGCCGCTGGGCGCGCTGGACGACGACCCGCAGCGCGCGGGCGACAACCACATCTACGTCGCGTCGGCCGCGCCGTGGGATCGCGTGACGGACGACCTGCCGCGCTTCGACGAGCGTCCGCCCGGCTGAGCCTGCGCCCGGCCGCGGCCCGTGCCGTCGCGTCCGGCGCCGAGGACGATCGCAGGGGTGCCGCGCGCGCAGGGAGCCCGCCGTGCGGGCCGCGTCGCCGGGGGGCGCGCGATTCACCGGTCCCACGAGCCCGGGCCCGGCGCCGATCGCGTCCTCCGCGTGCTGCACGGCGACCGACGCGCCGCCGCGAGCCCTCAGTCCACCTGGTAGTCCAGCCACTCCTGGATCATCTTGCGCAGCTCCTCGTCGCCGCCGAAGGCCTCGCGGCTGCCCTCCGCGCGGGTCGCGCCCAGATCCAGCACGTACAGGTGGTCGGACACCGCCGCGCACTGGCGCACGTTCTGGTCCACCAGCACCACGGTGATGCCCTGCGCGGGCAGGCCGGCGATGAAGTCGTAGAGCTCGCGCGAGAGCTTCGGCGCGATCATCGCCGTCGGCTCGTCGAGCAGCACGATCTCCGGCTCCAGCACGATCGAGCGTGCGAGCTCCAGGAAGCGCTGCTGGCCCCCGCTCAGGTTGCCGGCCGCAGCGGAGCGCCGCTCGCGAAGGACCGGGAACATGTCGTAGACGCGCTCCAGCGCGCGCGCCGTGCGAGCCCGATCGCGCCGGAAGTGCCAGCAGCCGAGGCGCAGGTTGTCCTCCACCGACAGGTCGTTGAACAGGCTGCGGCTCTGCGGCACGAAGCTCACGCCGCGGCTCACCATCTGCGACGGTGACAGCCCGTTGACCCGCTCGCCGCGCAGGTACACGTCGCCGCGCATCGGCGCGAGGAAGCCGTACAGGGTCTTCAGCGCGGTGGACTTGCCGGCGCCGTTCGGGCCGATGATGCCGGTGACCTGGCCGCGGCGCGCCTTCAGCGACACGCCGTTCAGCACCATGATGTCGCCGTGATAGCCGGCGTGCACGTCGCGCATCTCGAACAGGACCTCGTCCCGGTCGGCGGCGGGCGCGGCGGCGTCTGCGTTGCGGTCGTGCACGTGCGTTCAGTTCCCGAGGTAGGCCTCGATCACCGCCGGGTCGGCGCGCACGTCGTCGACGCCGCCCTCGGCGATGACCTCGCCCTGGTTGAGCACGACCAGGTGGTCGGAGAGCCGGTAGATCGAGGTCAGGTCGTGGCTCACCAGCAGGAAGCTGGTGCCGGCCTCGCGCAACGTCTCGATCTGCTGGATCATCACCCGGCACAGGGTCGGATTGACGCCGGCGAACGGCTCGTCGAGCAGGATCAGCGACGGCTCGAACATCATCACGCGGGCCAGCTCGAGCAGCTTCTGCTGTCCGCCCGAGAGCTCCTCGCCGTTGTGCGCGCGCAGGCCGGCGAGGCCGACGCGCTCCAGGCAGGCGTCGGCCTGCGCGATCAGCTCGACGTCCGGTCTCGGCGAGTGCAGCACCGGCACCAGCAGATTGTCGATCAGGGTCATGCGGTGGAAGGTGCGCGGCACCTGGAAGGTGCGCCCGACGCCCAGGTGCGCGATCTCGTGCGGCGTGTGGTGGGTGACGTCGCGCCCGTCGACGGTCACACGCCCCTGGTCGCAGCGGTACATGCCGTTGACGCAGTTCATCACCGTCGTCTTGCCCGCGCCGTTGATGCCGATCAGCCCGACGATGCGCCCGCGCGGCACCGCGAAGCTGACGCCGGCCACCGCGGTGAGGCCGCCGAAGCGCTTCACCAGGCCGTCCACCTGCAGGATGGGCGCCGCGCTCAACGGCTGCGCACCTTGCCGAACAGTCCTTCCGGGCGCACGAAGATCACCGCGATCAGGATCATGAACCCGAGCATCTGCGCCGCCGCCTGCGGCAGCAGCACGTTCGAGACCTGCTCGACGACGCCGAACAGGATCCCGGCGGCCAGCGCGCCGACCGGGTGCCCCAGGCCGCCGAGCACGATCACGATGAAGCCGATCAGCGTGAGATCCGCGCCGCCGTTGGGGTCGATGGACGGAACCACCAGCGTCAGCAGCACGCCGGTCACGGCCGCCAGCGCCGCCGCGAGGCCGAACGCCGACGCCGACAGGCGGTGGATGTCGATGCCGACGATCTGCACCGCCTCGCGGTTCATGATCGCCGCGCGCATCGCCTTGCCGGCCAGCGTGCGGTACAGGAACCAGGTCATCGCGGCGATGATCACGGCGTTCACGGCCAGCGCCACGAGCCGCGCCGTGGGCACCAGCACGCGGCCGTCCCGGCCCTCGCCGTAGGCGTCCTCGATGGTGAACAGCACCACGTTGATGGGGTCGAAGCTGAAGTTCACCGGCCGCACGTCCGCCTCGAAGATCCAGATGAAGGTGGACACCATCATCAGCGAGACGCCGAACATCATCAGGAAGCTGGACGTCTCGGGCTCGTCCGAGCGCGCGAGGCGCGGGATGAGCAGGAAGTACAGCAGGTAGCCGGCGGCGAAGAACGCGGCCGCGGCGATGGGCAGCGCGAGCAGCGGGTTGAGGCCGAACGCGTTGAGCAGCACGTAGGCGAGGAAGCCGCCGGCGAGGATGAACTCGCCGTGCGCGAAGTTGATGATGCGCAGCACGCCGCACAGCACGTTCAGGCTGGCGCCGATCAGCGCGTACACCGCGCCGAACACGATGCCGCCGACGAGGCCGTTGACGAGGAGCACGGTGTTCATCGCGCGCCGCCGACCTCCGTCGCTGCGGGTGCTGCGGGGACGGCCATCACATGATGTACGCGCGCAGCCGCGGGTAGCGCTGCATCAGCGAGCCCACGATGCCGCGCGGCGCGAACAGGATCAGCAGCACGATGATGAGCCCGAGCAGGAAGTTGTTGAGCACCGGGAACGAGCGCCAGATGAGCTCGTCCACCCATACCAGCACCACCGTGCCGACGAACGGTCCGAGCACGGTGCCGAGCCCCCCCGCCATCGCGTAGATCACGGTCTTCGCCGTGACCAGCACGTCGAACGCGGTCTGCGGGTCCAGCGCGCCGCTGAACCACGCCTGCACGCCGCCGGCGAGCGCGGCGAACAGCGTGGCCAGCAGCCACGCGTAGAGGCGCGAGCGCGCGACGTGCACGCCCATCGCGTCGGCGGCCTCCGGGTCGTCGCGGATCGCCCTCAGCGCCCGCCCGAGTCGCGAGTGCGCGAGCCACGACGCGGTCACCAGCGCCGCGACCAGCACCAGCAGCATCGCGTAGTAGCCGTGCTCGCGGTCCGTGGTCACCCCGATGATGATGCCGAGGCTGCCGCCGGTGATCTCGTCGGGCAGCAGCGACACGATGCGCTGGCAGATCACGGCCAGAGACAGGCTGACGATCGCGAAGTAGATCCCGGACAGGCGAAGCGTCGGCGCGACCAGCAGCGCGAAGAGCATCCCGGCCGCGCCGGCGAGCGGGATCGCGGCGTACACGGGGATGCCGACGATCTTCACGGCGATGCCGGTGACGTATGCGCCGATGCCGTAGAACGCGACGTAGCCGAACGGCATGTAGCCGGCGAAGCCGGCGATGAAGTTGAGCCCGGTCGCCAGCGTCACCCACATCATCATCGCGAAGTACAGCGACAGGTTCCCGCCGAGCACCGGGATCGCCGCGCACCATACGAGGACGGCGAGCACCAGTCCGTACCAGATGACGCGGCGGATCGTGCCCTCTCGCGGTGCATCCGATACCGGGCGCGGGGCTGCGCTGCTGTGCATGAAGCTCCGGATTGACTGGTGCAGGGACGTGGCGGAGACTGCTTCGTCCCGCCTGTACCGCGATGGTGAGGCCACGAGGGCTTCGACGCCGTCGATTCTGTTGCAGGCGGTTTGAGGGTGTCAATCGAACACGAACGGGAGAAGGGGGAACCATCATGACGTGTGACAGGAGAATGCTGCTCGGCACGCTGGCGGCGCTGGCCGTCACCGCGCTCGCGCCCGCGGGCGCGGCGTGGGCCGCGGACCCGATCAAGATCGGCATGACCGTGTCGTCCACCGGGCGCTTCGCGCTCGCGTCGCAGTCCGGGGAGCGCGGGCTGAGGATCTGGATCGACGACGTGAACTCGCGCGGCGGCATTCCGGTCGGCGGCGAGAAGCGCACGATCGACCTGGTGACGCTGGACGATCGCAGCGACAAGACCATGGTGCCGCGCGTGTACGAGACGCTGATCAAGGATCGCGGCGTCGACATCGCGTTCGGACCGTTTGGCTCCACGCTCACCGGTGCCGCCGCGACCACCACGGAGCAGTTCGGCAAGTTCCTCACGATCTGGTCGGCGTCCTCGGACGCGATCTACGAGCAGGGCTACCAGTACGTCGTGTCGGCGTCGCAGATCGCCGCGTCGCGACTGGGTCACCCGAGCGTCAAGGCGCTGAACGCGATGGGCGTGAAGCGCATCGCGTTCGCGCACCTCGACGAGCCGTTCCCGGCCGGCATCACGAAGGGCGCGGAGGCGCTCGCGAAGGAGCTCGGCATGGAGGTGGTGATGATGGAGAAGTTCGCCAAGGGCACCAAGGACTTCTCGATCATCATCCAGAAGGCGCTGGCGTCGGGCGCGGACGCGTTCTATCCGACCTCCTACGAGGGCGACCAGATGATCATCGCGCGCCAGCTGCGTGAGCTGGATGCGAGCTTCCCGGTCACCTACATGGTCTACGCGTCGCAGCCGCAGTTCCTCGAGATTGGCCAGGACGCGGACTACCTCGTCAGCCAGACGCTGCTGCACGACAAGATCAACTGGGAGGTCAACGCAGGGCTGCCGCGCGCCGAGGTGGTGAAGCGCTACGAGAAGCTGTTTCCGGACGTCTCGTACCCGCCGGACTTCCAGACCGCGCTCGCGTACTCCGCGGGGGCGGTGCTCGAGGAGATCATCAAGAAGGCCGATTCCCTGGAGCCGGCGAAGCTCAAGCAGGCGGCGCTGGACCTGAACGGCCAGCTCACCGTGATGACCGGCCCGTACCGGATCGAGCCCACGGGCAAGCAGGTCAGCATGGAGTTCGTGATCATGCAGAACCTGAACGGCGGCCCCGAGGTGGTGTATCCGCCGGAGATCGCGACCGCGAAGGCGGTCTATCCGGTGCCTGCGTACTCGAGCCGCTGAAGTCCGCGCATGCGGGCGCCGCCGGCGCCCGCATGCGTGCCCGGCAGCGTCAGCCCGGCGCCGGGTCCACCGGGCCCGGCGGGGCGCCCGCCGCCTCGATGATCTCGCCGGCCGCGAGCAGCGTGTCCTCGCGGTAGCGCCCGCCGACGAGCTGCACCCCCACCGGCGTGTTGCCGACGAGGCCGGTGCTCACCGTGAGGCCCGGCAGCCCCAGGAACGGGATCGCGACCTGCGTGAGCTGCGCCTCCAGCACGCGGTGGAACGCGGCCGGCGACTCCACGTCCAGCAGGTCCGGGAACGGGAGCTCCGCCGACACCGGGCACAGCAGCACCGGGTAGCGCTCGAGGAAGCGCTGCCACTCGCGCATCAGCCCGACCCGCGTCTGCAGCGTGTCCATCAGTCCCGCCGCGTCGATCTCCGGGCACAGCGCGGTCATCTGCTCGTAGACGAAGGACGCGTCCGGGTCGGCCTCCTGCGTGACGGCGGCGCCGCCGCCGCGGCGGAACTCCGCGAGCCACAGCCGTGCCTGCAGCCCCGCGGGCTCGCGCAGCGGCGGGCACGGCGTCTCCTCGACCTCCCACCCCGCATCGCTCAGGCGCGCCGCCGCGTCGCGCAGCGCCTGCTCCACCTCCGGCGCGACGTGCAGCCCCTCCGGCGCGACGCTGAGCGCGGCGCGCTTCGGCTGCGGCTCGAGCGCCAGCGGCACCGGCATCCACCACGGGTCGCGCAGGTCCGCAGCCGCCATCGCCGCGAGCGCGACGCGGAGATCGCCGACGCTGCGCGCGAGCGGCCCGGACACCGCCATCAGCTGCGCCCCGACGTGGCGGTCCGGTCCGCTCGCGTTCATCGCCGGGATGCGCCCAAGCGTCGGCCGCAGGCCGTGCACGCCGCACGCGTAGGCCGGATAGCGCACCGAGCCCCCGATGTCGGTGCCGTGCGCGAGCGCGCCGATGCCGGTCGCGACGGCCGCCGCGGCGCCGCCCGAGGAGCCGCCGGGCGTGCGCGTCGGGTCGCGCGGGTTGCGCGTGTGGCCGTGCAGCGAGTTGCGGCAGAACCAGCGCAGCGAGAAGGCCGGGGTGTTCGTGCGCCCGACGATCACCGCGCCCGCGCGGCGCAGGTTCGCGACCACCGGGTTGTCCTCCGCGGCCACCAGGTCGCGCTGGATGCGCAGCCCGTTGGTGGTCGCGTGCCCCTTCTGGTCCACGTTCACCTTCACCGTCACCGGCACGCCGGCCAGCGGGCCGGGGTCTGCACCGCGCGCGCGCGCCGCGTCCACCTGCGCGGCCGCCGCCCGCGCCTCGTCCGGCATCTCCGCGATCACGGCGTTGATGGCCGGGTTGACCGCCGCGAGGCGCGCGAGGGCGTCCTCCGCCACCTCGGCGGCCGACACCTCGCCCTCCCGGACCCGGCGCGCGATCTCGCGCGCGGTGAGGCGAAACAGCTCGGACATCAGGCGGGACCTCGGTGACGGCTCGGCGAAGGGGCGAGTGTACGGCGGACGACGCGCCG
>CBDUCN010000091.1:0-16614 GCA_965365655.1 uncultured Gammaproteobacteria bacterium
GCATGATCGCGGCGCCCAGGGTTCCGGCGCCGGCGCAGCCGACGGTGAGCTTCGATGCGGCCATCGCGACGTGCCTCCCGCGGTCGTGGAAGGCTCATCATACGGGCCGGGAAACCCGCGACCACGGCCGGTCCGTCCGGCGGCTGTCGACGCGGACGCTCAGCGCCACTGCTTGCCCGGCTTCGCCCGGTCCTCGCGGTCGGCGCTGCCGATGGTCCACTCCGCCTCGGCGAGCCGGCACAGCAGGTCCTCGTCGTCCACCGTGACGGCCGGGTCGTGCTTCGAGTGAGTGGAGTTGCAGGCGGGGTCCGGCCCCCTGGTCGGCGCCACGGTGTCTGTACTGAAGTCCGCGTCGCGGTTTCAGGAGGCGATCATGCGGCCGCCGGCGCTGCGGTCACGCCGTCCCGGGACCGCCGTGCGCACTCAAGAACGCGAGTCTTCGGCCGCTAACCCTGCAAGTGCATCCAGGCCGCCGGCCTTTCCCGCCGGCGCACATCGCAGGGGCAGCAACCATGCAAGCGGTCGCAATGAGCGGGATGGAGTTCGTCGAGAACCTCGCCCAGGAACTGACCACCGGGCAGCTCGAGCTGCCGGCGTTTCCGGACGCGGCGGAGCGGGTTCGCCGCGCGCTCGACGATCCGGACTGCGGCGCCGACCGGCTGGCGCGCGTCATCGGGACCGATGCGGGGCTGGCCGCGCACATCATGCGCATGGCCAATGCCGCCGCGTACAACGCGCGGGGGTTCGAGATCACCAGCCTGAGGGTGGCCATCGGCCGGCTCGGCCACGACACCATTCGCAGCGCCGCCGTCGCGACGGCGATGCGCCAGCTCGCGCAGGCGTCGGCGACGCCCGCGCTGAAGGAGCCGCTGGGGCGGCTGTGGAAGCACAGCGTGCAGGTCGCGGCGGTCGCCTACACCCTCGCGAAGCGCGTGCCGGGTCTCGACCAGGACGAGGCGATGCTCGCGGGGCTGGTCCACGACATCGGCGAGCTGTACATCCTGAAGCGCGCTGCCGAGCAGCCGGAGCTGCTGGCGGATACCGCCGCCGTCTCCGAGCTGGTCGCGAACTGGCACACCGGCGTCGGTCAGGCCATCGTCGAGGCGTGGGGTTTCCCCGAGCCGGTGGTGAAGGCGGTGGACGAGCACGAGGACCTGGAGCGCGACGTCACTCCCGCGGATGCCGCGACCGCGGTGCTGGTCGCGAACCTGTTCGCGAAGGTGGAGGCCGGCGAGATCGAGACCCCGGACTGGGAGCAGATTCCGTCGTTCGCCAGGCTCGGCCTCAGCGCGGAGACCTGCGAGGAGGTGCTGCGCGAGTCCGCCGGCGAGATCCGGTCCATCGTCGACGCGCTGAAGGCCTGAGCGCACCTCCCTCGTCGGGGCGCGCATGCGCCCTGAATGCAGGGAGGACGGCGGCGCCCGCGCGGGCGCGTCCCGGCCCGCGGATCGAACGGTCTGCGCACGGGGGCGTCGTCGCCGCGCGATCGGCTGTCATTGCCCGTCCCGTGCTTTCCTCAGCGCCGGCATCACGTCGGTCGCAAACCGCTCCATCGCGGCGCGGGGATCGATGCCGAAGTGCTCTTCGCGCGGACCGATGACGACCATGCGGCGTATGCCGAGATCGATCAGCGCCTGCAGGCGCCGGATGCAGCGCTCGGGCGGGCCGATGACCGCAAAACGCTCGATGAAATCGAGCGGCAGGCGCCGCGCGTGCGCCGCGTCCGCGTGTCCGTGCCGCGCCTTGTCGTACTCGCCGAGTCCGTCGTAGACGCCCTGATCGGAACCGCTGACCGCGTCCCGCGTCGCGCCGGGCATGCCCGTGAAGTGGGCGAAGATGCCGACGCCGGCGCGAACCATCTCGGCGGCCTCCAGGACGTCGTCGTGCACGCAGACGTTCAGGTAGAGCCCCAGCGACGGCATCCGCGCACCGTCGGGCAGCGCGCGCCGGACCTGCTCGACCGCCCACGCGACCCGTGGCGGCTCGGCGCCCAGCGCGAAGCTGACCCGTTCCGCGTGCCGCGCCCCGATGCCGATCACCTTCGGGCCTGACGCTGCCACGTCGAGGCACACCTTCGGGCGACGCTCCGGATCCAGCCACTGCAGCCGGCTCGGATAGCCGTTCCTGTCGATCGTCTTCCCGCCCAGGTACGCCTGCACGTCAGACACGTAGCGCTCGAACACGGCAGGCGATACCGGCTTGTGCCCGATGTTGAACAGGGAGGAGTCGCCCCGGCCGATGCCGAGCACCGCGCGGCCACCGGAGATCTCGTGGATGCTCGCGATGGCGCCCGCGGTGACCGCGGCATGGCGGGTGAGCGGGTTGGTGACGCCGGGCCCGAGCTTCAGGCGTGTCGTCGCGCGCGCGGCCAGCGCGAGCGCGACGTAGGTGTCCGGGCTCAGGTTCTGCGAGTCCGTCAGCGCGAGGCCGTCGAACCCCCACGCCTCGCACTGCGCGGCGACGCGCTCGATCCCGGCGACGAACGGTCGCGCGAACTGCCAGAACTCCATCGGGCGCTCCCGTGCCTGGTCGGCATCTGCGCACGGAGACTCGCGCCTCGCCCCGGGAGTCGATCGACCCCGGGATCGGGCGTGCAGACGATCATGGCACATCGAGACCGTGCGGCAATCGGGGCACGGCCGGCCCGGCTGCCGGAATGCTCCGCGCCGACGCGGCGCCGATCGTGAAGATGCGGTTCTCGCGCCGCTGCGCCGCGTCGAGGTGGGTGGCGCGCTCGTCGTCCGTATGGCGTCGCCATTACGTCGCGGGCCCGCGCGCGCGGCCGGGCGGAGTGTCGGAATTTCTTACACTCGACGCGCGCCGGAGCCGGCGCGTGCGTCCAAGCATCTGATTCGCATGGGATGGCCCTTTTCATGCATGTCGTTCATCGGCGTCTGCGCAACAGAAAGTACTGATTCACGGGCGAATTTTCCGTTTTTCCTGGTCCCGCCGATGGCCCGTCTACCCGGGCGGAGCAGGCCACCGGCGCGACGTGCGCGCAGGCTCCATGGCTTTTCGAACGACGCACAGCACATCCCTGACCGACGTGGAGGACCACCGAATGCATGCATTGCGACACCCGACCAGGATCCGGACCGCGCTTCTCGCCACCCTCTCGGCGGCGGTCATCGTCGCTGCCGCACCTGCGGCACACGCCGCGATCATCGACCGGAACGTGAGCCTGACCCTGGACCCGGCGCAGATCGCGTCGGGCGGCACGTCATGGAGCGCCGGCTTCGCGATCGACCCGTTCACCGTCGACGTGGGCGACACGGTCAACGTCAACGTCCAGTTCGCGGGCGGCGCGCGGCTCGCGCTGTTCGACGACGACAACGACGTGAACATCAGCCAGGCCGTGATCTTCACGGACCAGGTCATCATCGTCGACAACGACGGCAGCTTCTCGTTCAACGACGTGCTCGGCGACTTCAACAATCCGCCGCTCGCGGGCAGCTTCACGTCCAACTCGACCGGAACGGGGATGTTCTTCCTCGGCGCCGACCTGACCGACAGCAGCTTCTCGTTCTCGGGCTTCAGCTATACGCTGGCCAATCTCGACTCGGCGTCGTTCCCGAGCACCTACGATCGCGGCAGCGTCATCTTCAGGAATGCAGCCGCGTTCGAGATCCTCGATGCGAGCGTCCCCGCGCCGGGCACGCTGCTGCTGGGGCTGCTCGGCCTCGGGTTGATGGCGCGCGCGCGCCGCCGGTAGGGCTGAGTCCGCGCCGCCGGCGGAGCTGGAGCGCGCGGAGCCGTTCGCCCGGTTGCCGGCGCCGGCCGGGCGTGTGAACGTTCCGCAGTGCCCGGCGGCTGCGGGACGCCGGGACGGTCCCCCCGGGCGAAGCGCCCGTCACGCGATACGAGGGTCCTGGCCATGAAGCTCTATCTCGTTCAGCACGGCGAGGCCTGCGCGAAGGACGTCGACCCCGAACGCCCGCTGACCGAGCGGGGCGTGCAGGACGTGGAGCGCATGGCCGCTTTCCTCGCGCGAGCCGGTGTGCGGGTCGAGCGGGTGATCCACAGCGGGAAGCGGCGCGCCGCGCAGACCGCGCAGCGCCTCGCGCGCGCCGTCGCACCCGGTGTGGAGCCCGAAGAGAGCGGTCTCATCAACCCGAACGACAATCCGAAGGCCTTCGACTGGCAGAGCGAGAGCTGGGGCCAGGATTGCCTGGTGGTCGGCCACCTGCCGTTCATGGCGCGGCTGGTCTCGCACCTGCTGGTCGACGACGAGGACCGGCCGACGGTGGCCTTCGAGCCGGGGAGCATCGTGTGCCTGGAGCGCGGCGATGCCGCGCGCTGGCACCTGTGCTGGATGATCCGCCCGGAGCTGCTGGCGGGAGGACAGTGACGCGCCGGGCGGGGACGGCTCGCCCGATCTGAGCCGGAAACGGGTGACCGGCTCCCGCTTTGCGCGACAATGCGCCGGTGCAGGGCGTCCGACGGCATCTGGGCAGCTTCGCGACCTGGCTGAGGTCGCCCACGGGCGTTGCCGTCAACGCGCTGGGCGTCGTCCAGATCGTCGCGTGGGGCACGACCCTGTACGCGCTCGCGGTGCTGGGCGCGCCGGTCGGCGCGGACACCGGGTGGTCGCCCAGCCTGGTGTTCGGGGGCCTGAGCCTGGGCCTGCTCGTCTCCGGCGTGATCTCCACCTGGACGGGCCGTCTCATCGACCGCCTCGGCGCGCGCTCGGTGATGAGCGTGGGCTCGCTGCTGAATGCCGTGGGCCTCGTTGCGCTCGCGCTCGCGCCCTCCCCGTGGGCCTGGCTCGCGGGGTGGGCGCTGCTCGGGGTCTCGATGCGCTTCACGCTGTACGACGCCGCGTTCGCCGCGCTGGTCCAGGTCACGCCGGCGCGCGGGCGGCGCGCGATCTCGCTGCTCACGCTGTGGGGCGGCTTCGCGTCGACGATCTTTTGGCCGATCGGCCACGTGCTGGAACAGTCCATCGGCTGGCGCGGTACCTGCATCGCGTTCGCCGCGCTGAACCTCGTGGCGTGCCTGCCGCTGTGCTGGTGGGGGCTCGCGCGCCGCGAGCCCGAGCCGGCGCCCGAGGCCGCCGACGTGGGCGCCGCCCAGGCGGGCGGCGACGTCTATCTCACCGGGCGCGAGCAGACGATCGCGATGGTGCTGTTCTCGGTCGCGACGTCGTCATACGCGTTCATCTTCGGCGCCGCGTCGGTGCACCTGGTCGCGCTGATCGAGGCCAGCGGCGTCGCCGCGGGGACAGCGGTCGCACTCGCGTCGCTGAAGGGCGTCGCGCAGGTCGGCGGGCGCGTGTGGGAGATCGTGTTCGCGCGCGACATGAAGCCGCTCAACCTCGCGCGCGTGCCGGTGTGGCTGATGCCGCTCGCGTTCGTGATCCTGCTCGCGCTGGCCGGCGGCGTGGTCCCGGCGCTGGTGTTCACGATCTGCTTCGGCGCCGCGAACGGCCTGATCACGATCGTGCGCGGCGCGCTGCCGCTCGCGCTGTTCGGGAGCCAGGGCTACGGGCGCATCCTCGGCGTGCTCGCGACGCCGTACCTGCTGATCAACGCGCTCGCGCCGCTGGTGTTCGCGATGATCATCGAGGCCGGCGGCTACGGCGTCGGCCAGTGGGTGTTGTTCGGCTGCGCGCTGGTGTCGCTGGGCGCGATGGAGCTGATGTCGCTGCGCTTCGGGGGCGGGCGCGCGGCGCCGCACCCGTGATCGGCTGACGCCGCCCCGACCCGGGACGGCGCTGTGCGGGCACGGATGCGCCGCGCGGCGCCGGGAGCGGGCGACGGCCCTTGCGATGCCTGCCGATGGCAACGTGTCCCGGACCGGGCGCGATCCGCCGTTCGCAGCGGCTGCTCAGCCCGCGAGCGTGCGCGTGACCGCGCCGTCGATCGCCGCGACCAGCTCGTCGACGTCGGAGCGCGTGCACACGAACGCCGGGCTCAGGCACAGCGTGTTGTTGAAGGCCTCCAGCGAGCGGTTGGTCGCGCCGATGATCACCGCGGAGGTCTTCATGCAGTCGGCGACGATCGCCTGCACCAGCGGCTCCGGCAGCGGCGCGCGCGTGTCGCGGTCGGCGACCAGCTCCACGCCGCGCAGCAGACCCATGCCGCGCACCTCGCCGACGACGGCGTGCTTCGCGGCGAGCGCCTCGAGGCGCTCCTGCAGGTACTCGCCCATCCGGGTGCAGTTCTCGAGCAGCGCCTCGTCCTCGATGATGCGCAGCGTCTCGAGCGCGGCGGCGGGGCCGCCCGTGCAGCCGCCGAAGGTGGAGATGTCCCGGAAGTACGACAGCGGATCGTCGGGGTCGGCCTTGAACTGCTCGAACACCGCCTCGGTGGTCACCGTGCACGAGATCGCGGCGTAGCCGGAGGCGACGCCCTTGGCCATCGTGACGATGTCCGGCTCGACGCCGTAGTGCTGGTAGCCGAACCACTCGCCGGTGCGCCCGACGCCGCACACCACCTCGTCGATGATGAGCAGCACGTCGTGGCGGCGGCAGATCTCCTGCACCCGCTCCCAGTAGCCCGCCGGCGGCACGATCACGCCGCCGCCCGCGGTGATCGGCTCCAGGATCAGCCCGCCCACCGTCTCCGGACCCTCGCGCAGGATCACCTCCTCGATCGCGTCCGCGGCGCGCACCCCGTAGTCCGCGACCTCGCCCCACTGCGACCGGTACTCGAGGCAGTGCGGGACCTCGACGAAGCCGGGCGTGAACGGGCCATACTGCGCGCGGCGCTGGTCCTGGCCGCCGGACGACAGCGCGGTGATCGTCGTGCCGTGGTAGTCGCGCTCGCGGTACAGGATCTTGTGCTTCGCGCCGCCGTGACGGTTGTGCGCGATCTGGCGAACGATCTTGTACGCCTTCTCGTTCGCCTCCGAGCCCGAGTTCGAGTAGTACACGCGGCTCATGCCCGGCATCTTCTCGACGAGCCGCGCCGCGAAGCGCGCGCCCGGGACCGTGCCGGCGACGCCGGCGAAGTACGGCATCTTCACGAGCTGCTCGCGCACCGCGTCGGCGATCTCGGCGCGGCCGTAGCCGACGTTGACGGTCCATACGCCGCCGGAGGTCGCGTCCAGGTGCTCGCGCCCGGCCGCGTTCCACACCCGCAGCCCCCTGCCCTCGATGATCACGAGCGGGTCGGCGGTCTCGTACCTCTTGTGCTGGCTGAGGTGGTGCCAGACGTGCGTGCGATCCGCCTCGACGATCTCGTCGTAATCGTTGGCCAGGACCTGCGGACTCATGGGCGGTCTCCGGTGGTGGGGCGCCGGCAGGGTACACGGTCGCCGGCGGGCTTCAAGCGGGCCGCGTGCCGCGACGCTTCGCGCCCCGGCCGCGGCACCGTGCGTGTCAGCGCAGCGTGCGGGCGAAGGCGCGGATGTCCTCCACCAGCAGCTCGGGCTGCTCCATCGCGGCGAAGTGGCCGCCGCGCGGCATCTCGGTCCAGTGCGTCACGTTGTACACGCGCTCCACGTAGCTTCTCGGAGGCCAGGACAGGAGCTCGGCCGGGAACAGCGCGCAGCCCGTCGGCACCTCCACGCGCTTTCCTTCGGGCGACAGCACGCGCCCGCCCTCCTCGCGGCGGCCGTAGTAGATCCAGCTCGCGGTGTTGAAGGTGCCGGTGACCAGGTACACCATGATGTTGGTCAGCAGCTCGTCCTTCGTGTAGACGCTCTCGACGTCGTCGCCTTCGGTATCCGACCACGAGTTGAACTTCTCGACGATCCACGCCGCGACGCCGACCGGGCTGTCCATCATCGCGTAGCTCAACGTCTGCGGCTTCGTCGCCTGCTGCGTCCGGTAGCCTTCCTCCATCTCCTGCTCGCGCACGAAACGCTCGGCCCACGCCTCCTCCTCCGCGCCGCGCGGGCCGTCCGGGGCGCGCATGGTCATGATGTTGACGTGGATGGCCCTGCACGCAGGGGCGTGCTCGAAGCCGAGCCAGCTCGACACCGCGCCGCCCCAGTCGCCGCCCTGCGCGAGGTACGCGTCGTGCCCGAGCACGTCCGTCATCAGGCGGGCGAACAGCGCGGCGATCGCACGCGGCCCCATCGGGCGGCGCGGCTTGCCGGAGAAGCCGAAGCCGGGCAGCGACGGCGCGACCACGTCGAACGCGTCCTCCGCGTCGCCGCCGTGGCGCTCGGGATGCGCGAGCGGGCCGATGACGTCGCGGAACTCGACCACGGAGCCGGGCCAGCCGTGGGTGATCAGCAGCGGCATCGGCGCCGGGCCGCTGCCCTTCTCGTGGATGAAGTGGATGTCGATGCCGTCGACCGGGGCGGTGAAGTGGGCGAGCCGGTTGAGCTCGGCCTCCTGCGCCCGCCAGTCGAACCCGTCGAGCCAGTACGCGCACAGCTCCTTCATGTAGTCGAGATTCGTGCCGTAGGCCCAGCCGCCGTCCTCCGGCATCTCGTGCCACGCGTACCCGGCCACGCGGCTGCGGATGCGTTCCAGCGTCCGATCCGGGACCTCGATGCGGAAGGGGCGTGCTCCCGTCACGGCGGCGGACCTCAGATGCGCCCCTTCCAGGGCACGAGGATCTTCTCCAGGTAGCGCATCAGCATGTCGAACGCGAACGCGATCAGCCCGATCACGATGATCCCCAGGAACACGATGTCGGTGGCCAGGAAGCGCGCCGCGTTGAGCACCATCACGCCGAGCCCCGCCTTCGCGGCGACCATCTCGGCAGCCACCAGCGTGGTCCAGCCGAACGCGATCGCGACCCGCATGCCGGTCAGGATCTCCGGCAACGCGGCCTTGATGACCACCTGCCAGATGACCTGCTGGCGCGTCGCGCCCATCGAGTACGCGGCGTGGATCTGCTCGATGGAGACCGAGCGCACGCCGGCGCGCGCGTTGATTGCGATGGGCGCGAAGCAGGCGAGGTAGATCAGGAAGATCTTCGAGAAGTCGCCGATGCCGAACCAGATGATGGTCAGCGGCAGGTACGCGAGCGGCGGCAGCGGGCGGTAGAACTCGATGGGCGGATCGAATATCCCGCGCGCGATCCGGCTCATGCCCATCGCGATCCCGATCGGCACCGCGGTGATCACCGCGAGGCCGAACGAGCTGAAGACCCGGTACAGGCTCGCCAGCGCGTGCTCGTGCAGCGGATGGTCGCTGAAGCCCGCGCACTCGGCGACGACCTCCGGAATGAGGCCGAGCACGACCTGCAGGCGTTCCCAGTAATGCGCCGTGCACGCGATCTTGTTGAACTTCGAGAAGACGAGTTCCGGCGACGGCACGAACAGCGGCTTGACCAGCCCGTAGTGGGTGACCGCCCACCAGCTTCCGAGCAGCAAGACGATCGTGAAGCTGCTGATCAGGGTGCTGCTGCCGCTGCCCGGCGCGCCGTAGTGGTCGACCACCTGCGGGCGGCGGCTGGAGAAGAGGTTGCCGATCATGGGTTCTGCCCCTCCTGCTCTTCGCCGTAGATGATCGACAGCACCTCCTCACGCATCTTGATGAAGGCCGGATCGGACTTGATGGCGCGCGCGTTCCCGGTCTCGAAGAAGCGGTGGCAGAAATCGAGCGGATACTCGTGCGTGATGCGTCCCGGGCGCGGCGACATGACGATCAGCCGGGTGGCCATGAACAGCGCCTCCTCGACGCTGTGGGTGATGAAGAACACGACCTTGGACGTCTTGCGCCAGACGTCGAGGATCAGCTCCTGCATCGTCTCGCGGGTGAACGCGTCGAGCGCGCCGAGCGGCTCGTCCATCAGCAGCACCTCGGGGTTGCTGGTCAGCGCGCGCGCGAGGCCGACGCGCTGCTGCATTCCGCCCGAGAGCTGGAAGATCGGGTGGCTCTCGAAGTCGGTGAGACCGACCAGGGCGAGGTTCTTGCGCGCGACCTCGCGCCGCTCGGCGCCGCCCACGCCCTGCAGCTTGAGGCCGAACTCGGTGTTTTCCACGACGTTCAGCCACGGCAGCAGCGCGTGCTTCTGGAACACCACGCCGCGATCGCGGCCGGGTCCGGTGACCGGCTGGCCGAGGTGCGTGATGCTGCCGCTGGTCGGCTGCAGGAAGCCTGCGATGACGTTCAGCAGCGTGGTCTTTCCGCATCCGGACGCGCCGAGCGCGACCACGAACTCCTCGGGCGCGAAATCGATATTGACGTCGGACAGCGCGTGCACGGTGCCCGTTCCGTGCAGCGTCGGATACTCCATTCCGACGTGGCTGAGGCTCAGGATCGGGGTCATTCGACTCTCACGTTGCGGGCTCGGCGTATCGGTCGCGGACCGCGCGCGCCGCTGGGCGGGGACGCGGTGGGGGCGCCGGTCGGCAGAGACGCGGCGGGGGCGCCGGTCGGCGGAGACGCGGCGGGGGCGCCGGTCGGCGGAGACGCGGCGGGGGCGCCGCGATGCGCCCCCGCCCCGCCCGAGGTCGGGCAACCGGGCCCCGCTGCGGCGGCCGGTCCCGTCACGGTCTCAGCAGCCGCCGTCCATCGCCATCTTCGCGAACTTCGGCGTCGCGGAGTCGGCGTAGCTCGGCAGCACGGCGTCCAGCTTGCCCTGCTCCTTCAGGAACTGCGAGGCGGCCTTCAGCGCGTTCTGCACGCCGCCGCCCAGCCAGGTCGCCGACACCTGCTGCTCGAGGCTGGGAAACTCGTATAGCGCGAGCACGCCGGCCACCTGCTCCTCCTGGCCGCCGACCGCTTTCGCGATGGCCTTGGCGTTCGCCGTGCCGGGGGCGTAGGCCTGCGGGTTGGCACGGTAGTCGGCGTCCTGCGCCGCCACCATCTTGATCCACTGGCACATGAACTTCGGATTGTCCTCGGTGAAGCCCGTGCGCGCGACCATCGCGTCGAAGGTCGCCTTGCCCCAGTTGCTGAGGTCGCCGGAGGTGAGCAGCACGCGGCCCTTGCCCTTCATCTTGCCGAGCGCCGGATCCCATACGAAGCCGCCGTTGATGTCGCCGCGCTCCCAGGCCGCGACCATGTCGGGCGGTGACATGTCGATGACCTTCATCTTCTTCGGATCGATGTTGAACTGCTCGAGCGCGAACATCATGTGGAAGTGGGTCGTCGAGCCGAACGGCACCGCGATGGTCTTGCCGAGCAGATCCTGCGGCGCGGTGATCGAATCGTCTACGACCAGCGCCTCGGCGTCGTTGATGTTGTCGTAGACGTACACCACCTGGAGCTCCACGCCGCGGCTGAAGCCGGCGGCCGACGGCGAAGAGCCGTTCAGCGAGATGTCGACCGAGCCGGACGCCATCGCGTTGATCACCTCGGTTCCGGAGTTGAACTTGACGAACTCGATGCTCTGTCCGCCCAGCCCCTCCTTCTTGAGCTTCTCCATCTGCGCCTTCCACGGCGTGTACGTGAGCTGGTAGCCGATGGTCACGTCGGCCGCGGCTGCGCTGCCGGCGAAGGCTGCGGCGAACAGCGCCGCGAGTGCGGTCATCGTCTTGTGCTTCTTCATGCGGTCGTCTCCTTTGCGGGTGGTCATGGGCGGTCGTGGCGTGCCGCGTGGCCGCGGCGGCGCGTTGCCGGCGTACGCATCGGCTCTCAATCCGCGAGCGCTGCGTGCATCGACTCCTCGAGCACCTTCGCCAGCGTGCGGCAGTCCGCCTCGCTCATGGACAGCGGCAGGCGCAGGTCACACAGTCCGGCCAGCACGCGGTCGGCGTTCGGCACCGCGCCGGCGTGCGCCAGGTATCGCCAGTGCGCGTGTCGCGACGTGAAGCCTACGGGCTCGGCGGCGCCGAACCACTTCACGTGCACGCCGTGCGCGTCGCACTCCGAGACGAAGCGGCGGATCCGCTCCGGCCCGAGGTCCGTGAGCGAGAACTGCAGCGAGCTCGGCACGAAGCCCTCCTCGGGCGGGCGCGGCGGCAGGTGGACGTGAGCGATGCCGGCGAGCATGGGCGCGAGCATCGCATGGATGGCGCGCCAGCGCGCGATGCGCTCCGGCAGCAGCGCGAGCTGCGGGCGCAGCACGCTGGCGGCCAGCGCCGACATGCGCATCGAGCAGTTCGGCGTGTTGTAACGGTGTCGCTCGAACACCGCCTCGGGCGGCCGCGCGCGGTGCTGCGCGTAGAGCATGTAGCTGCCACTTCTCAGGATGGCGCGGGCGGCGATGTCCTCGTCGTCGGTGACCACGAACCCGCCTTCGCCGGAGTTGAGATGCTTGAAGGTCTGCGCGCTGAAGCAGCCTGCTTCGCCGAAGGTGCCGGTCATGCGGCCGCGCCAGGTGGCGCCGAGGGTGTGTGCGCAGTCCTCGATGACTCCGAGGCCCAGGCGCGTGCAGATCTCCATCACGCGATCCATGTCGGGGACGTGGCCGCGCATGTACGACAGCAGCAGGACGCGCGCGCCGCTCGCCTCGGCCTTCGCGGCGAGGTCGTCGGTGTCGATCACGTAGCGGGAATCGATGTCGACCAGCACCGCGCGTGCCCCGGCGTGCTCGATCGCGCCCGGCACCGGGGCGAGCGTGAACGCGTTCACCAGCACCGGGTCGCCGCTCTCCACGCCGGCGCTCTTCAGCGCGAGGTACAGCGCGCAGCCGCCGGAGTTGACCGCCACGCAGTAGCGCCGCCCGAGCAGCGCGGCGAACTCCTCCTCGAGCAGCGCCGCCTCCGGCACGCCGCTGCGATCCTCGCCGTAACGGAACAGCCGCCCGTCGCGCATCACGCGGGTCGCGGCCTCGATGCCGGCCTCGGGTATCGGGTCGGGCGCGCTCAGGTCACCGCGGAACACGGTGCGTTCGGCGATGGCTCTGGTCGGGCCGGACATCACCCGGTCAGCCCGGGGCGCGGCGTGCGGCGCCGCGCGGCGAGAAGTCCCGCGAGCCGGGGGGCGGCGAGCGAAGCGTGGGCTCGCGCGCCGCCGATGCGGGCATCGCGGCCGACGCCCGCCCGGGCGGGGTCGACATGCGCGTCGTCCTCGGGCGCCTGTCAGGGTCGCTGAAGACGGCCGCGCGCGCGACCGGCCCGACGCTGGTCATGGCCATGCGTGCTCTCCCCCCGTCGCGCCGTTCGCGGTCCAGCGGCGCTGTCGTTGTGGGCTCATGATGACGCCGATTCGCAAGCGCATGCAAGGATTCGCGGCGCCCGGCCGCGGACGCGAGACCGGCGTGACCGATCGCAGGCGTGTCGGCGTTTTGCTAGCCTTCGTCGATGCGTCCGATGTTCCCGATGCGCCTGTCCTGCCTCCGGCCTCCGCGGCGGTCCACGCCGCGCGGTGCGCGATGAGAGTCATCGTCCTCGGCGCCGGAGTCGTGGGTGTGACCACCGCCTACTTTCTGGCGAGGCAGGGCGCGGAGGTCCTGGTGCTGGATCGGCAGCCCGGCCCCGGCATGGAGACCAGCTTCGCGAACGCCGGCGAGCTGTCCTACGGCATGACGTCTCCCTGGGCGGCGCCGGGCGTGCCGATGAAGGCCCTGAAGTGGCTCTTCATGCGCCATCGCCCGCTGTTCATCTGGCCGCTCGTGAGTCCGACCATGTGGGCCTGGGGCGCGCGCATGCTGCTGAACTGCAATGCCCGGTCCTACAGGACGAACAAGAGCCGGATGGTGCGCATCTCCAACTACAGCCGTGACGTCCTCAGCGACCTCATGGCGGAGGTGCCGCTCGAGTTCGACCAGCGCGAGAAGGGGACGCTGCAGCTGTTCAGGCTGGACAAGCAGGTCCGCGCGTCGAAGGCCGACCAGGAGGTGCTTGCGGAGTTCGACTCCCCGTTCGAGGTGCTCGACCGCGATGGCTGCATCGAGGCCGAGCCCGGCCTGGCCCACGTCGCGCACAAGTTCGTCGGCGGGCTGCGCCTGACGTCGGACCGCACGGGCGATTGCCGCATGTTCACCCTCGCGCTCGCCGACGAGGCCGCCAAGCTGGGCGCCGAGTTCCGCTACGGCGTCACCATCGACAGGTTCCGGGTCGAGTCGGACCGCATCTCGGCGGTGATGACCGACCGCGGCCCCGAGACGGCCGAGCGCTACGTCTGCGCGCTCGGTCCCTATGCGCCCACGCTGCTGAAGACCGCCGGGATCAGGCTGCCGATCTATCCCATCAAGGGCTACTCCATCACCCTGCCGGTGACCGACTCCGACGCGGCGCCGCAGTCGACCATCATGGACGAGACCCACAAGGTCGCGATCACGCGACTGGGTGACCGGATTCGCGTTGCCGGTCAGGCGGAGATCATCGGCTACAACAAGAAGCTCGGGCGCCACGCGACCGATACCGTGCGCCACGTGGTCACCGATCTGTTCCCGCGCGGAGGCGACGTCGGTCAGGCGGAGGGCTGGACCGGACTGCGGCCCATGACGCCCGACGGCACGCCGGTGATCGGGCCGACCCGCTACGACAATCTGTTCCTGAACACCGGCCACGGCACGCTCGGCTTCACGATGTCCTGCGGCTCCGGCCGAGCGGTCGCCGACGCGGTGCTCGGCGCGACGCCGGAGATCTCGTTCGACGGGCTGACGGCCGCGCGCTACGGGCAGTAGGCGCTGCGCGCACGGCCTCGCGGCGGCGGTTGCGCGAGGCCCGGCGCGCATGCCGCTCGGAATCGGTGCGCCGGAGGCTGATGATCGCGCGCGAGACGCCCGCCTGCCGGTGGCAGGCATCGCATTCCTCGTCACGCACCGCGGGACCCGCGCCGTTGCCACGTCCGCGCGTCATGCGCCGCGTGTGGCGCCCGCCCGGCGCCCGGATGTTCCCCGGAGGTGCGAAGCCGCACCGCCTTCCCTTCCTTCGCCGGCGCCGCGAGGACTAGACTGGTCCTGCATTCTCGATGCCGCTGGACCGGGAGGGCGCCATGGCCGTGATCTCCATGCCCAGGGAGATGGGTTCGCGCGGCAGGGACGTCGCCATCGGGCTCGCCGAGCTGCTCGGCGTGAAGATCCTGCACTACGAGGTGGTGCGCCGCGTCGCCGACCGCGTGCAGGTGCACGAGAGCGCGGTGCATCGTTTCCTCGAGGGGCGCGACAACGTGCTCGACCGCTGGCGATTCAACCGCAAGCACGTCGACTACTGCTCCGCGAACGAGATCCTCGATATCGCTGCCGCCGGCGACGTCATCATCCGCGGGTGGGGCGGTACCCAGATTCTGCGCCCGGTCTCGCACGTGGTCTCGGTGCGCGTGTGCGCGCCGATGCAGGCGCGCGTGAAGACGCTGGTCGAGCGGATAGACATGGACGACGCGGATGCCGCGCGCAAGGAGATCGAGAGCAACGACGCCGCGCAGGACAGGGTCACGAGACGCCTGTTCGGCGTCGACTGGCGGGATCCGCTGCACTACGACCTCATCCTGAACACCGAGCGCGTGTCGATCGGCGAGTGCGTCGAGCAGATCGCCCGCCTCACCCGCCTGCCGGCCTTCCAGGAGACGGCCGATTCCAGGGCGGCGCTGGCCGCCCAGAGGCGGGTGCGCCAGGTGGCGGCGTGCGGTCCCGACCGGCTGGTCGAGCGGCGAGGGATCTCGCCGACCGACGTCGCGCGCCACGATCGCGGCGTGATGCGTGAGGATCGCGATCTCATCTGAGCGGCCCGCGCCGTCGACGGCCCCGCCCCGTGCGCTGCCGTGCGACGCCGTCCCGGTCCGTCGCGGCGGGACGCGGACGTGCGGGCGGGCAGCCCGCGGCGCGCGAATGCGCCGCGCTGCCCGCCGGTGCCGGATCGGCGCGCAGGCCGCATGAGCATCGGCGCCGTCGAGTCCGCGCTGGCGGCCGTTCCCCGCGTGCGCCTCGGGCACGCGCCCACGCCCATCGACGACGCGCCGCGCCTCGGCGCGTGGCTGGGCGTGGAGCTGCACGTCAAGCGTGACGACTGCACCGGGCTCGCGTTCGGCGGCAACAAGGTCCGCCAGCTCGAGTTCTACATGGGCGAGGCGGTGTGCGCCGGCGCGGACAGCGTGCTGATCACCGGCGCCGTGCAGTCGAACTTCATGCGCACGGCCGCGGCCGCGGCGCGGCAGCTCGGGATGCAGCCGCACCTTCAGCTCGAGCAGCGCGTCGCGGATCCGGACGAGCGCTACCTGCGTTCCGGGAACGTCTACCTGGATCGCCTGCTGGGCGCCGAGCTGTACCCGTTCGACCGCGGCGAGGACGAGGCGGCGGCGGACGCGGAGCTGGAACGCATCGCCGCGCGGCTGGCCCGCGCGGGGCGGCGGCCGTACGTGATCCACCTCGGCATCGAGCACCCGCCGATCGGGGGCCTGGGCTACGTCGCGGCGGCGTGCGAGCTGGCGTCGCAGTGCCGCGAGCGCAGGCTCGCGCTGGACGCGGTGGTGGTGGCCTCCGGCAGCGCGCTGACCCACGCCGGGCTGCTGGTGGGGCTGCGTGCGATCGGCGACGCGGTGCCGGTGCACGGCGTGTGTGTGCGCCGTGGCGCGGGCCCGCAGCGCGAGCGGGTGCTGCGCCGGGCACGCGAGATCGCGGCGCTGCTCGGCCGTGCGGGACTGGTCGGCGAACGAGAAGTGCATGTCACCGACGCGGTGCTGGCGCCCGGCTACGGCAAGGTGAACGACGCCACCTGGCAGGCCATGTCGGCGGCGGCGCGCCTCGAGGCGCTGTTCGTCGACCCCGTCTACACCGGCAAGACCCTCGCCGGCCTCGTGCACCTGGTGGGCGAGGGCGTGATCGCCGCCGGGTCGCGCGTGCTGTTCGTGCACACCGGCGGCCAGCCGGCGCTGTTCGGCTA
>CBDUCN010000092.1:0-16611 GCA_965365655.1 uncultured Gammaproteobacteria bacterium
ACTTCTCGGCGACGTTCTCCGCGGTGTTGCCCATGTGGTAGCCGTTGAAGGCGTCGAGCAGACCGTCGCGAAGCATCGTGTCCACGAGCTCTGCGGTGCCCATCTTGGTGCCGTTGCGCAGGTGCATGCAGTGCGGGGCCTGGCTCATGCTCTCCTGGCCGCCGGCAACCACGATGCCGGCGTCGCCGAGGCGGATCGCCTGCGAGCCCAGCGCGACCGCGCGCAGGCCCGAGCCGCACAGCTGGTTGATGCCATACGCCGTGCGCTCCACCGGGATGCCGGCGTTGACGGCGGCCTGGCGGGCCGGGTTCTGGCCGGCGCCGGCGGCCAGGATCTGGCCCAGCACCACCTCGGTCACCTCGGCGGCGTCCACCCCGGCGCGCTGCAGCGCCGCGCGGATCGCGATCTCGCCGAGATAGTGGGCCGGAACGGAACTCAGGCCGCCGCTGAACGCGCCGATGGGCGTGCGCGCCGCGGATGCGATGACGACTTCGGACATGATGACAGACTCCCCTGTGTTGGTTCGCTAACGTTGAAGGCCGGAGTCACCGGCGCGGCACGCACCGCGCCCGGCCCGGCATTGCGCCGGGCCTCAGCGAATCCGTTGCTGAAGCATTCCTTGTGGGCACGGCCCGGGACCGCGACCCCGACTCCGATTCCCGGGACGCTATCGCATTTCGATGTTGCAATGCAACATAATCCTGCAGCGCCGGCTCGCGGCACGAGTACGCAAGCCTACGGGATCCGGAGTCCTCGCGGGTGATCGCGATCATCGCAGGCCGACCCGTCCCACGCCCGGCAGCCGCACGGCCAGGTCCAGCGGGTCCACCCCGACGCCGAGGCTGAGCAGGTTCAGCTCCAGCCCTTCCTCGCGCGCGAGGATGATCCCGAGCACGCCGAACAGGGACACCTGGTAGCCGGTGTGACTGGGCGCGGGGCCGAACAGCCGGCCGCCGGCGAAGTAGTCCTTGCCGATCGCCGTCGGCGGCAGGTCCACGCCCAGCCCAGGAACCTGGCGCGCGACGTAGGCGACGAAGGTGTTGCTGTTCGGACCCGGCCACAGCACGTACTCGCGGGCGTGGGGATAGCTCGCCACGGCGGTCTCGATGTGCGGGATGAGCGCCGCCGCGGCCTCGCCCCGCAGATCCTGGAGCAGCTCGGGCGGCGAGCCGTACCAGCGGCGGTCCGGGAGATCGTGGTGCGAGACCACCGCCAGCCCGCCGTGGCGGGCGCGCCACCCCAGCACCTGGTGCACGGTGTAGCGCTTCGCGCCCTCGGGCTTGAGCGCGATCCAGGTGTGGACCGCGAAGATGCCGCGCCAGTCGAACGCGCGCGCGGCGTACACCTGCACCACCGCCTCCCGGGTGGTGTCCGGATCCGGGGCCAGCGCGGCGCTGGAGCGGTCGGCGGTGCGCCAGTCGGCGCCGAGCCGCGCGGCGCCGCACGCCGACACCAGCAGCGGCGCCAGCAGCAGCACGCTCAGCGCGGACACGATGCGGGTGCCCCATCTCATGGCGTCCGAGGGTACCTCGTGGCGAGGGAGGCGAGGGAGGCGCTCACGCCGCCGCGAGCGCGCGCAGCTCCGCGAGCAGCGGCGCCGGCAGCTCGATCCCGTCGCGCTGCGCGCGCGCCGCCTGCGCCCGGCGGCGCTCGCCGGGCACGCGGCATCCCGGCTGTCCGGTGACGGCGTCGAGAAGAGTCTCCACCCGCTCCGCGAACGCGTCGCCGGAGAACGCGCCGGGATCCAGCAGCACGAAGGACTGCGCGACCCGCGGCGGCGGCCCGTCGGCGGTGAAGAACGAGCTCGCTTCGAAGCCCAGGTGGCTCGCGGTCAGCGCGGCCGTCAGGATCTCCACGACGAGCGCCAGCGCGGCCCCCTTGGCGCCGCCGATGGGCAGCATGGTGCCGCCCAGCGCCGCCTCGGCGTCGGTGGTGGGACGGCCCTCGGCGTCGATCGCCCAGCCCTCGGGGATGGGCCGTCCGTCGCGCGCCGCTGCGACGACCTTGCCTCGGGCCACGGTGCTCAGCGACAGGTCCACCACGAGCGGCGGCGCGCTGCGGCGCGGGCACGCGAACGCGATGGGGTTGGTGCCGAACACGCCGCGGCGCCCGCCCCACGGCGCGATGCCCGCCGGCGAGTTGCTGAAGCCGAGCGCCAGCGCGCCGCGCTCGGCCGCCCACGCGACGTGATGGCCCGCGACGCCCGCGTGGTGGGAGTTGCCGATCGCGGCGGCCGCGACCCCGGTCTCGGGAAGCAGCGCCAGCGCGGCCTCGAGGCCGGCCCGGATCGCGGGATGCGCGAAGCCGTCGCGGGCGTCCACCCGCACGCTGGCGGCGGCGCTGCGCTCGACGCCTGGCCGCGCCCGCCCGTCCACCTTGCCGCTTCGAACCTGGGCCGCGTACTGCGGCAGGCGCGACGCGCCGTGCGACGCGAGCCCTTCGGACTCGGCCGCGGCCAGGGCCGCCGCGACCTCGCTCGCGACCGCCGCGTCGGCGCCGGCCGCGACCAGCGCCCGGGCGCAGAGATCGGCCAGCGCGCCGACGGCGATGCGCTCGCTCATGCCGCGCAGCCGCCGGAGGCGATCAGCGACTGCCCGGGTCGCACGCGGGTGAAGCTCACCGGCTGCATGTCGACCGCGAGATCGCCCTCGCGCAGGCGCACCCGCGTGAACGACGAGGCCTCGGGCGCGCCGGACTCCGGGAAGTCGCGTCGGTAGTGCGCGCCGCGGGAGTCCTCGCGCGCGCGCGCCGCCGCCGCGATCGCGCGGCTCACCAGCACCAGGCTGCGCAGGTTCAGCCAGTCGTGCCACGTCACGTCGTAGGCGCGGTCTGCGCCGCCAAGCCCGATGTCGCCGAGCCGCTCGTCCAGCCCGGCCAGCGCGTCCAGCGCGCCGGTGAGGCCCGACGCGTCGCGCAGGATCCCGACGCGGTCCCACATCAGGTCCGACAGCGCGTCGCGCACCGCGGCCAGATCGTCGCCGGGACGGCCCGCGCGGCGCGCGTACGGCGCGAGGACGCTGTCGATCGCGCGCTCCACCGCGTCGCCGTCGGGCTCGTGCCAGCATGCCCCGGCGCGCACGGCCTCGCCCATGCTGCGCCCCGCGACGCGCCCGAACACGGTGGAGTTCGCGACCCCGTTGCCGCCGAGCCGGTTCGCGCCGTGCACGCCGCCGGAGTCTTCGCCCGCGACGAACAGCCCGTCCAGGGCCGTGCGGCAGTCCGGCTCGAACTCGATTCCGCCCATCATGTAGTGCGCGGTGGGCACCACCTCCACGCGTCCGCCGGCGAGATCGAAGCCGCAGTCCGCACAGCGCTCGACCATGCCCTTGAACTGGCGGCGCACCGCGTCGGGCCCGAGGTGGCTCATCTGGATGTAGACGCCGCCCATCGGGGTGACGTTGCCGTCGAGCATCTCCTGGTAGATCGCGCGGCTCACGATGTCGCGGGTGGCGCGCTCGAGCTTGTCGTCGTAGCGGTGCATGAAGCGCTCGCCGTCGCCGCCCAGCAGGTAGCCGCCGGCGCCGCGCAGGCCCTCCTCGAGCACCGTGCCGGTCATGCGCGTGTCCGGCCCGGCGAGCAGCCCGGTGGGGTGGAACTGCACCATCTCGAGATCGCGCAGGCTCAGCCCCGCGTGAAGCGCCATCGCCATGCCGTCGCAGCTCTTGTCGCCGGACGGCGTGTGATACCGGTACATGGTCGGGCCGCCGCCGGTCGCGAGCAGCACCGCCTTCGCCTCGACCAGGCGGAAGCCGCCGCTGCGCATGTCGATCATCAGCACGCCGGCGAGCGCCCCGCCCCCGCGCGCCGGCACCAGCGCGATCGCGCGGTGGTCCTCCAGGCGCTCGGCGCCCGAGCGCCACACCTGCTCGGCGAGGCGGTTGATGATCTCGATGCCGGTCAGGTCGCCCTTGTGCACCGTGCGATCGAAGGTCTGCCCGGCGAAGGCCTTCTGGTGCACCGTGCCGTCGGGGTTGCGGTCGAAGAAGCAGCCGATCTCGTTCTCGAGCTCGCGGATCGTGGCCTGAGCGCCGGTGACCAGGGTCCACGCGAGATCCTGGTGGTTGAGCCACTTGCCGCCCTCGATGGTGTCCATGAAGTGGCGCTCCACCGAGTCGCCGGGCGCCAGCGCGACGTTGTAGCCGCCCTGCACCATGCGCGTGCAGCCGCACTTGCCGAGCAGCCCCTTCACCGCGATCGTGATGTGCGCGTCGGGCGCCGCGCGCCGTGCGTGAAGCGCCGCGAACAGGCCGGCGCCGCCGGATCCGAGGATCAGCACGTCGGTGCGCAGGCGCTCGACGGCGTTCACCCGGCGGCCTCGCCGCGCAGCTTCGCGAGCGCCGCGTCGCGGCGCGTGCGCGCGCGCTCCGCGACCGCGTCGTACAGCGAGCCGCCGTGCGCGTCCATCGCGACCAGCAGCGGCCCGAAGCCCTTGATGCGGAACTTCCACAGGCTCTCGGGATTGAGGTCGTCCAGGTCCACGTCCTCGATCATCGTGATCCACGTGGTCTCCAGCGCCGCGGTCCCGCCGATGATGGCGAGGTACGCGCCGCCGAGGTCCTGGAATGCGCGCCGCGAGTCCTCCTGCAGGCCGCCCTTGCCGATGATGATGCGCACGCCGTGGCGCTCCATCAGCGGGCGGGTGAAGCGCTCCATGCGCGCGCTGGTGGTGGTGCCGATGCACACCGGCGCGTAGCCCGCCGGGTGCTCGGCGCAGGGCTCGACCTTGCGCACGTTCGGCGCGGTGTGGATCACCGCGTGGCCCGCGAGGTCGAAGCGGGTGTCGCGTCCGCGGTCGAAGAGGTGGATCTGGGTCGCGTCGCGGATCCCGAACAGGGTGTCCTCCAGCGTCACCGTGTCGCCGATGTGCAGCGCGCGCACCGTGTCCTCGTCCACCGGCATGTGCAGCGTGTGATGGGCCATGATTCAGAATCCGAAGCTGACGCCTGCAGGCGTGAAGGTCGCGCGCGCGCGGCGCGCCGAGTGGCACTGGATGTTCACCGCCACCGGGTTCATCGTGATGTGCGTGGCGGCGGTCTCCACGTGCACCGCGAACGCGGTGGAATCGCCGCCGAGGCCCTGCGGGCCGATGCCGAGGCTGTTCACCGCGTCGGTGAGCTCCTCTTCCAGGCGCGCGCCCTCGGGGTCCTCGCAGTGCGTGCCCAGCGCGCGGGTGGCCGCGACCTTGGCGAGGTGCATGCAGAGATCCGCGGTGCCGCCCACGCCCACGCCCACGATGGTCGGCGGGCAGACCTTGCCGCCGGCCTCCACCACCTTGTCCACGACGAAGGTCTTGACGCCCATCTCGCCCTCGGCCGGGATGCACATCTTCAGGAAGGAGCCGTTCTCGGAGCCGCTGCCCTTCGGGATCATCTCGATCTCCAGGGTGTGCGGCGCGTCGCTGAACGCCCAGTTGATCACGGGCACCCGGATGCCGCACGACGTGTGCGCGTTCTCGCGCGAGATCGGGTGCACGACCGACGAGCGCAGCGGGTGCTCGCGGGTCGCGCGCTCGCAGCCGCGGCGGATGGCGTCGGCCAGGTCCGTGCCGTGGGCGTCCACGCCGCGGCCGATGGTCACGTTGTAGATCGGGATGCCCGTGTCCTGGCACAGCAGGTTGTCGTTGTCCTCGGCGACCCGGATGTTGACCATCATGGTGCCCAGCACCGACTTCGCGGTGTCGTCGCTCTCGCGCTGGTCGAGGCGCTGGAAGCCGGTCTTGATGTCGTCCGGCAGGCGCTTCAGCGCCCGGATGTACAGCTCGCGTGCCGCGTCCTCCACGGCCTTCATGTCGATCTTCATGTGTGCCACCGGGGGTTGATCATCGCGCGCCCTCACAGCGCGCCGAGCAGGAACATCAGGCCCGTCGCGAGGCCGACGCCGCCGGTCACGGCGATCAGAGAATCGTAGCCGGCCCGCCACGGGGTGAGCTCGATCAACAGCAGCCGCAGGCCGCCGGCGAGGTGCACCGCGAGCAGCGCGACGAGCACGGTCTCCGCGAGCTTGACCAGGGGCGACTGCGACCAGTGCAGGATGCCGTCCAGCGCCGCCTCTCCACGCAGCACCGTCGCCAGCACCAGGAAGTGCACGGGCAGGAACAGCGTCAGCAGCAGTCCGGACACGCGGTGCGCGAGGAACGCGAGGTAACCGGGCTGACGGCGGGTCGGGCGGGCGCGCACCGCTCACGCTCCCCCGGGACCGGCGAACATCGCCAGCGCGGCGCGCAGCCCGAGCGCGAGCAGAGCGAGCGCCAGCGCCGCGCTCAGCGCGTTCACGCTCGTCGTGCGCAGCGGCGTCCACTCTCGCAGCACCGCGCGCACGCCCAGCGGCGCGTGAACCGCGGCGGCGATCGTGAAGCTGCAGTAGAACGCGAGCCAGCCGCCGTGACCGCGAAGCCTGCTCACGATCTCCGCCGCGTCGAGGCCGCCCTGCACCGCCCAGATCATCGTGCCCAGGTGCACGCACACGGTGACCGCCAGCACCGCCGCGCTGGCGCGCTGGGCGAGCCACAGCCACGCCTCGGTGCGCACCGCGGCGGTCACAGGTCGCCCTTCAGGAGCGCCCGCGCGACCGTGCGCTTCAGGCCCGCGATGGACGCGGTCGGGTCGAGGTGCTTGGGACAGTGCCGCACGCAGCCCTGCTGGGTGTGGCAGCCGTGGCAGCCGCCGTCGCCGCTCACCGCCCGCAGGCGCTCGCGGCGGGCGCCGTCGCGCACGTCGTTGACCAGGCTCCATGCGCGGTTGAGCGCGGCCGGGCCCAGGTAGTCCGGGTTCCACGCGACCACGTCGCAGGCCGCGTAGCACACGCCGCAGCCGATGCACTCGATGGCGGCATCGGCTGCGCGGCGCTCGGGCGAGGCCGGCGCGACCACGGCGAAATCCGCACCGGGCGCGGCCTCGCCTTCGAACGCGCCGCCGGCGCGTGCCATCTTGTCGAAGAACGTGCTCATGTCCACCGCGAGGTCCTTGATCACCTCGAGATTCGCGAGCGGCGCCACCTCCAGGCGTCCGTCGTGCAGCACCCGCTGCACGTGGGTGCGGCACGTCCAGCGTGGAGTCCCGTTCACCGTCATCGCGCACGAGCCGCACATGCCGACGCGGCACGCGAAGCGGTACGCGAGCGTCGGATCGGCGTGACGCTGGATCCACGTCACGGTGTCGAGCACCGTCTGGTTGTCCTCCAGCGGCACGCGATACTCGACGAAGCGGCCCTCGCGGCGACCGCGCCAGACGGAGACGTCGATGGTGGACCGTGACACGGGCTCGTCCTCGTCGCTGCCTGCGGCGCGTCAGGCGCCGTGATTCGGCCCGGTCGTCACGCGTGCGCGCTGACCGGGCGTTTCGGCGCACCTCAGGCGCCCGCTGTGCGCCCCCGGCGCGACATCGATGTGCGCGCCCCCGTGCGCGACATCTGATGTGCGCGCCCCGGCGCGACGTCGACGGCCGCGTCGCGCGAGAGCCCGCTCGTATCCTCCATGACCGCGGTCTGCGCGTCCATCGCGCTCGCGACCGACCCGGGTCCGGCCCGCCCCCCCGCGACGGCGGCGCGCGCGGCGTGCTCGTCGTCGTGCAGCGGCGGATTCGGTGCGCTGACGGTGCCCGTCACCGGGCTCGCGCGGCCCGGGCGCGCGGCGACGGCCACTGCGGCACGTCACCCTGTATAGGATATCGGAACAGTCACGGCAACGGCCGTTCCCGCCGGCGCCGCTCGTCATGCCGCCCGCCGCGCTACACTGCCCGCGCGCGCAGCGCGCGCCGCACGACCGTCACACCGCAGAGCGAGAACATGACCACCAGCATCACGGCCCACCCCGAGATCCGCGAAGCCGTCGCGAAGCTGTGCGAGCGCTTCCCCGGGGAGTACTGGCAGCGCACCGACCGCGAGCGCGCCTATCCGACGGAGTTCGTGCGCACGCTCACCGAGTCCGGCTTCCTGGCGACCCTGATCCCGGAGGAGTACGGCGGCAGCGGCCTCGGCATCTCGGCGGCCGCCGCGGTGCTCGAGGAGATCCACGCGTCGGGCTGCAACGGCGGCGCCTGCCACGCGCAGATGTACACGATGGGCACGGTGCTGCGTCACGGCACCGAGGCGCAGAAGACCGAATACCTGCCGCAGATCGCGAGCGGCGAGCTTCGCCTGCAGGCGTTCGGCGTCACCGAGCCCAGCAGCGGCAGCAACACGCTGGCGCTGCGCACCACGGCGGTGAAGCAGGGCAACGACGCTTACCGGGTCAACGGCCAGAAGGTGTGGACCTCGCGGGCGGAGCACTCGGATCTCATGCTGCTGCTCGCGCGCACCACGCCGCGCGACGAGGTCAAGAAGCGCACCGACGGCCTGTCCGTGTTCCTGGTGGACATGCGCGAGGCGCTGAAGAAGGGCATGTCCATCCGCCCCATCCGCGCGATGGTGAACCACTCCACAACCGAGGTGTTCTTCGACGACCTCGAGATCCCGGCAGACAGCCTGGTGGGCGAGGAGGGCAAGGGGTTCCGCTACATCCTGGACGGCATGAACGCCGAGCGCATCCTGATCGCGTCGGAGTGCGTCGGCGACGCGCGCTGGTTCGTGGACAAGGCCACCGCCTACGGCAACGAGCGCCGGGTCTTCGAGCGGCCCATCGGCCAGAACCAGGGCATCCAGTTCCCGATCGCCGACGCCTATGCCGCGAACCGCGCTGCCGCCCTGATGCGTGACCGCGCCGCCGAGCTGTTCGAGGCCGGCGAGCCCTGCGGCGAGGAGGCCAACCTCGCCAAGTACCTGTGCTCGGAGGCATCCTGGAAGGCCGCCGACACGTGCATGCAGACCTACGGCGGCTTCGCGTTCGCCGAGGAGTACGACATCGAGCGCAAGTGGCGCGAGGCGCGGCTGTACCGGATCGCGCCGATCTCGAACAATCTCGTGCTGTCCTACGTCGCGGAGCACGTGCTCGGGCTGCCGCGCTCGTACTGAGTGCCGGGGAACCTCCGGGGCCGTGCGGTAGCGCCACGCGCCGGCATGCACCCGGGCTCCGCACGCCGGCCGTGCCGCCGTGCATCGCATCAACGGAGCGCAAAACGTGAACGACGTCTACGAGGTCTTCGCCGTCAAGTACGGCCAGCGTGTAGGGAATCGGGGCGGGATGCTGATCTTCGGCGACCCGCACGACGCGCCGATGCCGATGGACTACTACGTGTGGGCGGTGCGCAATGCCGAGCGCACCGTGGTGGTGGACATCGGCTACTCGAAGGACGACGGCGAGCGGCGCGGGCGGGAGTTCCTGCGCTGTCCGACCGAGGGGCTCGCGATGCTGGGCATCGACGCCGCGAGCGTCGAGGACGTGATCATCACCCACATGCACTACGACCACGTGGGCAACCTCGACAAGTTCCCCGCCGCGCGCTTCCACATCCAGGACGCGGAGATGGCCTACGTGACCGGCCGCTCGATGACACACCGCCGCATCCGCCACTCCTTCACCGTGGACAACGTGACCGACATGGTGCGCGCCGTCTACGGCGACCGGGTGGTGTTCCACGACGGCGACGAGGACGTGGCGCCGGGGATCTCGGTGCACCGCGTCGGCGGACACACGCGCGGTCTGCAGGTGGTGCGGGTGGACACGGGCCGCGGCGCGGTCGTGCTGGCCTCCGACGCCAGCCACTACTACGAGAACATGGAGTCCGGCGAGCCGTTCACGATCGTGGACAGCGTGGTGGACATGCTGGAAGGGCATCGCCGCCTGTACCGGCTCGCCGACTCGCCGCTGCACGTGGTGCCGGGTCACGACCCGCAGGTGATGGCGCGTTACCCGGCGCCGGCGCCCGAGCTGGACGGCATCGCGGTGCGCCTGGACGTGGCGCCGTCGGCCTGATGGAGGGCGTGACGACGTGCACCGCTGCCCGCGCATGAACGGCGCCGTCCGCCCGCCGGCGCGTGCGAACCGTCGCGGTCCGCGCGGCCGCGTGACGCGCCGGCGCGCACGCCGCGGCGCGCGCCGTGCGCCCGGTCCGCGCGGCGGCACGCCGGGACGGTGCGGGCGATGAGCACCCTCATCAGCGGCTTTCGCACCGCGACCTTCGACGGCGACGGCGTGCCGATCCGCTACGCCGCCGGCGGCGCGGGCCCGCCGGTGCTGCTGCTGCACGGCTATCCCCAGACCCACGCGATGTGGCGCAAGGTGGCGCCGGCGCTCGCCGCGCGTCACACGGTGGTGTGCCCGGATCTGCGCGGCTACGGCGACAGCGGCAAGCCCGACGGCGGCGAGGACCACGCGGCGTACGCGAAGCGCGCGATGGCCGCGGACGTCGCGGGGCTGATGTCGTCGCTCGGGTTCCAGCGCTTCGCCGTCGCCGGCCACGACCGCGGCGCCCGCGTCGCGCACCGTCTCGCGCTGGACCACGAGGCGCGGGTCACCCGCGTCGCGATCCTCGACGTGGTCCCCACGCGCTACCGCTTCGCGACGGTGGACAAGTCGGTGGCCAGCAAGGCCTACCACTGGTTCTTCCTGATCCAGCCGGGCGGCCTGCCCGAGCGGCTGATCGGCGCGCAGCCCGAGTTCTTCCTGCGCCACACCCTGGACTCGTGGTGCGAGGTCTCGGGCGCCATCGAGCCGCAGGCGTTCGCGGAGTACCTGCGTTGCTTCCGGGATCCGGCCTGCATCCACGCCACCTGCGAGGACTACCGTGCCGCCGCCGGGATCGACCTCGTGCACGACGAGGCCGACGCGGGGCGCCGCCTCGCGTGCCCGGTGCTGGTGCTGTGGGGCGGCGGCAGCATCCAGGGCAGCAGCTACGACCTGACCTCGGTGTGGCGCGAGTACGCCGCCGACGTCAGCGGCCGCGCGTTGCCGTGCGGTCACTTCCTCGCCGAGGAGGCGCCGCGGGAAACGGCCGCGGCGCTGCTCGAGTTCTTCGGGCAGTGAGCGGACCGGGGCCTGCCCCGCATCGGGACCCGCGCAGTGCGGGCATCGGGCACGGCGCAGCCGATCCCGGCCGCCCTCGCCTGGCCTGAGCGGGAGCTTCGCGAGCTCTCAGTCCAGCCGTTGCGCCAGCGCCTGTGTCGTGCGGTGCAGGCGGTCGATCAGCGTGGCCTGGAACGCCTTGTTGAAGCGCATCTGCACCGGGATGGACGCCCACTCCATCAGCGCGGCGTCCACCTTGATCGCGCCGACGTCGCTGCGCGCGATCACCGTGGCGGTGCGCTCCACCGGCGCGAGGTAGCCGAGCTCGCCGACGCACTCGCCCTTCTCGATCACGCTGACCTCCTTGCCGCGCACCGTCACCGACGCGTCGCCTGACGCGATCACGTAGAACGACTGCTCGCGGGTGCCCTCCGAGATGATCGGCGCGCCCGCGGTGAAGTGCTCCCAGGTGCCGACCTCCAGCACCTCCTCCAGCTCGGCGTCGGAGAAGTCGTTGAAGAACAGGAGGGTGCGTGCGCGCTCGAACTTCTCCTCGTCGCTCAGGTCGCGGCGCACCGGGCGCGTGAGCTCGTCGCGCAGCCGTGCGAGCGCCTCGGCCATCTCCGCGCCGGTCCTGTAGCGCACGTCCAGCGAGCGGGCCATGGCCTTGCTCACGATCGCCGCGAGCTCCTCGGGCACCTCCGGGCGCACCTCGCGCAGCGGCGTCGGGTCCTTGGTGGTGATCGCGAGCATCAGCGCCGCCAGCGCGTTCGCGTCGAACGGCGGGCGGGCGGCCAGCAGCTCGTACATGGTCACGCCCAGGGAGTAGAGATCCGTCTGGCCGTTGAGATCGTCGTCGCTGGCCTGCTCCGGCGACATGTAGCGCGGCGAGCCCACGGCGGTCATCAGCTGCGTGCTCTCGGAGTGCAGCTGCTGCGCGATCCCGAAGTCGCCGATCTTCGGCTCGCCCTCCTCGTTCATCATGATGTTGGCGGGCTTGATGTCGCGGTGCAGCACGCCGCGGCGGTGGGCGTAGTCGAGCGCCTTGGCGCACTTGTAGATCACGTCCACCACCTTCGGAATCGGCAGCAGGCGGTCCTTCTCGCAGTGCGGCTTCAGGGTGGCGCCGCCCTGCACGTATTCCATGACGATGTACGGCTCGCCGTCGTCGCCCTCGCCGGCGTCGTACACGCGCAGGATGTTGGGGTGATCCAGCGTGCCGGCGGCCTGCGCCTCGTTGAAGAACACGCGCTTCGCACGGGTCGCGACGGCGCGCGTCTCGTCGTCGGCGTCGTCGTCCACCGACGAGCAGACCTTGATCGCGACCTTGCGGTTGATGAACGGGTCGTGGCCGACGTAGACCGTTCCCATCGCGCCGCGCCCGGCCACGTCGAGAATGGTGTACTTGCCGATCTTCCTGGGGTTTGCGGCCATCGGAAACGCGCCTTGCGAAGCGCCCGCGAGGTTAGCAGGATGCCGCGCTGCGGTCTGCCCTGGGCCGGTCTGCGGCGGGGTTCGGCCCCTGGCCGCGAGCCGATCTCGAAGGCGCGTGGCGGCGGACCGATGCTCAAGGCTCGCGGCCGCGAGCCGATGTTTCAGGCTGCCGGCCGCGAGCCGATACAATGGGCCGGGATGTCGCCCGCGGGCGAGCGGCGCGGGGAGCCAGGGATTTGACAGCGCAGCGACAGGGCAGCGAGGGAACGGGCGTCGAGCGCCGGGCGCACGAGCGGGTCGCGGTGGACGTGCGGGCGCGCATCGAGCGCGACGGGCGCCACGGGCGCACCGCACGGATCCTGGATTTCTGCCCGGGCGGCCTGTTCCTGCAGGTGGACGGGCAGGACGACGACTTCCTGGTCATCGCGGCCCGCCAGGTCGTGCGCGGCGACGTGCTGCAGGTCGTGTTCCAGGCCAGCGACGACGCCGGCGAATCGCGCAGCTTCGCGGTTCCGGTCAGCGTCGCGCGCCTGTTCGGCGGCGGCATGGGCGTCGCGTTCTCGCCGCCGCATCCGGAGGCCCTGCGCGCCCTGCAGCGGGTGGCCGACCGGGTGCGCGCCCGCGGTGCGAGCGCCGCCCGGCGCACCCCGGGAGAGGGCGCACTCTCGCCGGAGGATGCGGGATCGGCGGTCAAGGCGGTTCGCCAGCGCCTCGAGCGCTGGCTGCGCGAGGAGCTCGACGAGCTGTTCAAGCGCGCCTGCGACGACCTGTTCGTCGAGGCGCGCGACGCGCAGAACAACGAGATCCAGAACGAGTGCATGGACGCGATGAAGGACGTGGAGCGCGTCGCGCCCACCGTTCGCGCCGCGTGCCTGGACGGCGTGCTGCGCGCGCTGGACCGGGTGTCTCCGGATGCGGGCGGCGCCGGCGAGGCGTCGCGGCGCGCCGGCGAAGTGCACGGTGACGACCTGGCGCTGGTCGACACCGGCAGCTTCGACGACTGGGTCACCACGAAGAACATCATCTCGCGCCACGAGCCCAAGCTCAAAGACCCCGCCTACGCGCTGTCGCGGCGCCTGTCGGTGATCACCGGCCGCAGCATCGACGAGCTCGCGAACCCCGCCGGTCTGCAGAGCATCGCGACCGCGTTCAACGAGTCGATGCAGAACCTGGGGCTGCTGCGCCGTGCGCGGGAGGCCATCTACAACGCCTTCGAGGCGAAGCTGGTGGCCCACCTGGAATCCCTCTACGAGCGGCTCAACGCGATGCTGGTGGAGCGCGGCGTGCTGCCGAAGGTGGAGCGTCCGGTGCCGCACACGGTGCGCCGACCGCACGCGGCGCCCGCGCCCCGCCCGGCGCCGCCCCCGGAGCGTCCTCCCGAGCCGCCGCCGGCGCCGAACCCGGCGCACCTGGAGTCAGGGCGGTTCGACGCCCAGTCCTGGAACCTGGACTCGGCGCGCTTCGCCTCGCCGCCGCCGATGGCGCCCCCCGGCGCCGCCGCGCCGTCGTCCGAGCACGCCGGCGGCGCACCCTGGCCGACCCAGGCCCCGCCGGCGCCGCCCGCGGAGGCCACGCCCGGCTGGCGTGCGGACGCGGCGCCCGCGCCGCCGGGCCCGCAGGCACCGGCCGGGGAGGCCGGTCCTGCGCCGTACCAGCCGCACTACCAGTCTCCGATCCAGCCCGCCGTGCCGCAGGTGGGCATGGCGCGCGCGTACCAGGCCGCGCGCAGCCTGATGGGGCTGCACCAGGCCGTCCGCACGGGCGGCCCGGTCACCGCGGGCGCGGTCCCGGCGGCGCCCCCCGGCGCGGGCGCGGTGTCGCCGCAGGTGCTCGGGGCGCTGGACTCGCTCCAGGGCAGCGAGGAGTTCAACGCGCCGCGCCCGCGCCAGCGGCTGCAGCTGAAGGAGCGCCTGCACGCCGCGCTGGCGCGCGACGGGCTCGACCTGTCGCCGCAGGAGAACGAGGTGGTGGACGTGCTGACCGCGCTCATCGAGGCGGTGCTGGGCGATCCGCTGATCGAGCAGAACGTGAAGCCGCGCATCCACCGGCTCTCGGTGCCGATGCTCAAGGTGGCCCTGCAGGACCAGGGCTTCTTCATGGAGGACGCGCACCCGGCTCGCCAGGTGGTGAACCGCCTCGGCATGCTGGGTCTGCCCGAGGACGTCGCGTCCGGTGAGGAGGGCGATTCACTGCGCGCCGCCGTGGACCCGCTGCTCGACCGCATCATCGCGCAGCGCAACCTGGGCCCGCAGGCCTTCGAGGACGTGCTGCCGGAGCTGGACGCCATCGTGCAGCGCCAGGCCGAGCGCTATGGCCGCAACGTCGAGGGCATCGTCGAGACCCGCGAGCGCCAGCAGGCCATGCTCGCCGGCCGCCGCGGCGCGGAGCACGCCGGCACGCGCCGCGTCGCGGCCGAGCTGCAGCCCTGGTTCAAGCGCACCCAGCGCCTGAAGGCGGGCGACGTGGTGACCTTCAACGCCGGCACCGACAACCCGGAGCCGCGCACCCTGGCGTGGGTCTCGGACGACCACGAGACCTTCGTGTTCACCGATCGCAGCGGGCGCCATGCGGGCTCCCTCGCGCAGCAGGAGCTCGCGCTCGAGATGCTGCGCGGCAGCGCGCGGGTGCTCGATTCGGCGGACGTCCCGGCGATGGACCGCGGCGTCTACGAGATGCTGCATCGCATCCACCGCGCGCTGGCCGAGGAGGGGCAACGCGACTCCGTGACGGGGCTGATGCCGCTCAACGCGTTCGAGTCGCGGGTGGACGAGGCGATCGGCCGCGCGCAGCGGCGCGGATCGAAGCACGCGCTGCTGGCGCTGGACCTCGACGGCTTCGCCACGATCAACGAGAAGTGCGGGCGCAAGGCCGGCGACAGCCTGCTGCGCAAGCTGGCCCGGCTGCTGGATCGGCAGGTGGGGGACCAGGGGTGCGTGACCCGCACCCACGCGGACGAGTTCCTGATGCTGCTGGAAGACCACGCGTTCCCGGAGGCGCGGCGCTTCGCCGAGCGGCAGGTGCGGGCGATCGAGAACTCGCGCGTGGTGTTCGAGGGCGAGCAGTACCCGATCACGGTCAGCGTCGGGCTGGTGCCGGTGACCCGCGCCGGCGAGAGCGCGGACGTCATGATCGAGCGCGCGCGCGCCGCGCTCGGGGGCGCCAGGCGGCGCGGGGGCAACCAGCTCCGCATCTTCCACCCGGACGAGGACCAGGTCTCCGACGACGCCGCGACGGACGCCGGCGCCGACGAGGTCGCCGGCCTCGGCGCGCTGCTCGACGCCGGGCGCCTGGTGCTGCGCCGCCAGCCGGTGACGGGGCTCGTCGACGACGGCGACGTGAAGCCGCACTTCGAGGTGCTGCTGGGCATGCGCACCGCGGACGGCGGCATCGAGCACGTGACCCGCGACCTCGTCGTGGAGGCGGAGCGCGACGGGCGCATGGTCGACGTCGACCGCTGGATGGTGCAGCGCACCCTGGAGTGGATGGCGGCGAACCGCCGCGAGATCATCAAGAGCGGCGGCTACGCGATCAACCTCTCGGGCGCCACGCTGGCCGAGGACGGACTGCTCGACTTCGTCGTGGAGCAGCTCACGTCGTCGTCGGTGCCGCCCGCCAAGGTGGTGTTCGAGGTCACCGAGTCGGTGGCCATCGACCGGCTCTCGAGCGCGGTGGGCTTCATCCGCACGCTGCGCGAATACGGCTGCCGCTTCTCCATCGACGACTTCGGCGCCGGCCACGCCACCTTCTCCTACCTGAAGACGCTGCCGGTGGACTTCGTGAAGATCGACGGCATGTTCGTGCGCGACCTCGCGGACAACGACGCCGACTACGCGATGGTGAAGTCCATCAACGAGATCGCCCACCTGCTCGGCAAGCAGACCATCGCGGAGAGCGCCGACAGCGAGGAGGTGATCGCGCGGCTGCGCGAGCTGGAGGTGGACTTCGCGCAGGGCTCGGCCGTCGCGGCGCCGGAGCCGATGGAGTAGGTCCGCGGCGACGGGCGGGTGCCGGATGGGCTCGGGGGCGACGGGAAGCGGGCGGCCCCTTGCGCGACACGCCGTGAATCCATCCATGGAGGCTCGCAGGCGCCATCCCTGGCGCCTACGGTCGCGCAAGGGGCCACCCGCTTCCCGTCGGAGATGCCGGCGAGCCCGCTCCATCGGCTCCGGCGCCCGCCCGTCGCCGTGGGCCGGCGCCCGGCCCGGCTCGCCGCGATCAGCCCTTCAGCGCCACCAGCTCGTGGACGGCTTCCGGCGTGCGGCGTCCCTTCACGGTGAGGCTGCCCGCCGGCACCGTCTGCA
>CBDUCN010000093.1:0-16331 GCA_965365655.1 uncultured Gammaproteobacteria bacterium
TAGGAGCAGAACACGATGAGAGCCCTGTGGATCGCGAAGACCGGACTGGACGCGCAGCAGACGCGCATGTCCGTGGTCTCCAACAACCTGGCCAACGTCAACACCACCGGCTTCAAGCGTGATCGCGCGGTGTTCGAGGACCTGCTGTACCAGACGGTGCGCCAGCCCGGCGCGCAGTCCTCGGAGACCACGCAGCTCCCGTCGGGTCTCAACATCGGCACCGGCGTGCGCACCGTGGCCACCGAGAAGCTGCACTCGCAGGGCAACCTGGTGCAGACGGAGAACGCGCTGGACCTCGCCATCGAGGGCCGCGGCTTCTTCGAGATCCAGCTTCCGGACGGCGGCGTGGCCTACAGCCGCGACGGCTCCTTCCAGCTCGACAACCAGGGCCAGATCGTGACCTCGCAGGGCTTCCTGCTGCAGCCCGGGATCACGATCCCCGAGGACACGCGCACCATCACCGTGGGCGCCGACGGCACCGTCACCGCGCTGGTGGCGGGCGACAGCTCGCCGACCGAGGTGGGCACCATCCAGCTCGTGGACTTCATCAATCCGGGCGGCCTGCAGCCGCGCGGCGGCAACCTGTTCGAGGAGACCGCGGCCAGCGGCTCCCCGACGTCGGGCACCCCGGGCAGCGACGGCCTCGGCGCGCTGAACCAGGGCAGCCTGGAGACCTCGAACGTCAACGTGGTGGAGGAGCTGGTGAACATGATCGAGACGCAGCGCGCGTACGAGATCAACTCCAAGGCCATCGCGACTGCAGACGGCATGCTGCAGTTCGTCAACAACAACATCTGAGGCGCGTCATGAACCCGATCCACCGCCCGCTTCGCACCGCCGCGCTCGCCGCTGTCTGCGTCGCGCTCGCAGGCTGCATGGCGCAGCCCATCCGGCGCGCGGACCACCGCCCCGTGATGCCGGTGATCGCGCCGCAGCCGGCGCCGATGCAGGGCGGGCTCTATCACGCCGGCACCAGCCCGTCGCTGTTCGCGGACGTGAAGGCGAGCCGCATCGGCGACGTCATCACCGTCATCCTCAAGGAGAAGACGCAGGCGAGCAAGAAGGCCTCCACCAGCACCTCGAAGGAAAGCGAGCTGGAGCTTCCGAGCCCGACCATCCTCGGGCGCAACGTGACGCTGGGCGGCTATCCGCTGTTCAACAACTCGATCGACTCCAGCAACGACTTCACCGGCAAGGGCGACAGCAGCCAGAGCAACAGCCTGACCGGCGACATCGCGGTCACCGTCGCCGCCGTGTACCCGAACGGCAACATGCTGGTGCGCGGCGAGAAGGTGCTCACGCTGAACCAGGGCAGCGAGGTGGTGCGCATCTCCGGCCTGGTGCGCGCGGTGGACGTGACGCCGCAGAACACCGTGCTGTCGACGCAGATCGCCGACGCCCAGATCACCTACAGCGGAAACGGCGCGGTCGCCGAGAGCAACCAGCAGGGCTGGATCGCCCGCTTCTTCAACAGCCCCTTCTGGCCCCTGTGACGGGAGATCTCGCATGTTCCAGCCAGCTCACGCTTCCGGCGGCGGCGCGGTCATGACCCAGACCGGGCGCCGCATCGTGCTGCACCGCCAGCCGCGCGCCGAATCCGCGGAGCGCCCCGCGCGCGTCCCGCTGTCGCTGCTGCTCGCGGCGGCGCTGCTCGCGGCGGCGCCGTTCTCGAGCGCGCACGGCGCGCGGATCAAGGATCTGGCCGACGTGCAGGGCGTGCGCAGCAACAAGCTGCTGGGCTACGGCCTCGTCGTGGGCCTGACCGGCACCGGTGACGGCGCCAGCGGCGCGCCGTTCACCGCGCAGAGCCTTCGCAACATGCTCAGCCAGTACGGCGTCACCGTGCCGCAGAACGTGACCATCCGGCCGAAGAACGTGGCCGCGGTGTCGATCCACGCCGAGATCCCCGCGTTCGCGAAGCCGGGGCAGCGCATCGACGTCACGGTGTCCTCGCTGGGCGACGCGGAGAGCCTGCGCGGCGGCAGCCTGCTGATGACCACGCTGCGCGGTCCGGACGGACAGGTGTACGCGCTGGCCCAGGGCGAGCTGGTGGTGGGGGGGCTCGGCGTGCAGGGCAGCGACGGCTCGCGCATCACGATCAACGTGCCCAGCGTGGGCCGCATCCCGAACGGCGCCACGGTGGAGCGCGCGGTGGGCAGCCCGTTCGGCGACGGCGGTCCGCTGGTGCTCAACCTGCACAGCGCGGACTTCACGACCGCGCAGCGCATGGAGCAGGCGATCAACGAGAGCCTGGGCGCCGGCACCGCGCGCGCGGTGGACGCGGTCAGCGTGCAGGTGCGCGCGCCGGCGGACAGCGCGCAGCGCGTGGGCTACGTCGCGGTGCTGGAGAACCTGGAGGTCGCGCCGGGCGACGCGGCGGCGCGCGTGATCGTCAACTCGCGCACCGGCACCGTCGTGATCGGCGCCAACGTGAGCGTCACCCCGGCCGCCGTGACCCACGGCAACCTGAGCGTGACGATCTCGGAGGACCCGCGGGTCAGCCAGCCGCAGCCCTTCTCCGAGGGCGGCACGACCCAGGTGGTCCCGAACAGCGACATCCAGGTGGTGCAGGAGTCCGGACGGATGTTCCTGTTCCGCCCGGGCATCACGCTGGACGCGATCGTGCGCGCGGTGAACGAGGTGGGCGCCGCGCCCGGCGACCTCGTCGCGATCCTCGAGGCGCTGAAGCAGGCCGGCGCGCTGCGCGCCGAGCTGATCGTGATCTGAGCGCCGCGCGCGGCCGTCGTCGTCATGAGCACCTCGTCCCTTCCCGGCGCCGACCTGTACACCGACTTCGGCGGCTTCTCGCGGCTGCGCGCGCAGGCCCGCGAGGGCTCGGCCGAGGGCGCGCGCACCGCGGCGGAGCAGGCCGAGGCGCTGCTGCTGGGCATGATGATCAAGAGCATGCGTGCGGGCGTCGGTGCCGGGGCGTCCGGCGCCGGCATCCACCAGGGCATGTTCGACAGCCAGATCGCGATCAACCTCGCGAAGGGCGGCCGGCTCGGCTTCGCGCAGATGCTGCTCGGGGAGATCGCCCCGGGCGCAGTCGCCGGGGGCGCATCGACCCCGGGCGCCGCGGGCGAGCCGCGCGGCCTGCCGGCGCCGCCGCGCAACGTCGCGCTGAGGGCGCTGCTGCCGCCCGTGCGCGAGGCACCCCCGGACGCGGCGGGCCTGCCGCCCGAGCAGCCCGCCGCCCACGCCACCACCGCCGCCGGCGGCGCGGCGCCGGCGGCCGCTGCCGCCGGCACGGCGCAATGGAGCAGCCCCGAGGAGTTCGCGCGCGACCTGTGGCCGGCCGCGAGCCGCGCGGCGCGGGCGCTGGGCACGCAGCCCGAGGCGGTGCTCGCGGTGGCGGCGCTGGAGACCGGCTGGGGCCGGCACATGCCGCGCGGCGCCGACGGGCGCCCGAGCTTCAACCTGTTCGGGATCAAGGCGCACGGCTGGGGCGGCGCGGTGACCCACTCGCCGACGCTGGAGTTCGAGCAGGGCGCGTTCGCGCGCCGCGTGGAGCCGTTCCGCGCCTACGGTTCGCCGGAGGAGGCGTTTGAGGACTTTGCCGACTTCCTGAAGAGCCAGCCGCGGTACCGCGAGGCGCTCTCGCAGGCCGCGGATCCGGTCGCGTTCGTGCACGGACTTCAGAAAGCGGGCTATGCGACCGATCCCCGTTACGGGGAGAAGCTGGAGTCGGTGCTGCGCAGCGACGTCCTGGGCCGGGTGCGGACGGCGGCCGCCGACGGCAACACCGATTCCGCCTGACACCTGAACACCGCGAGAGCGTGCCATGCCGTCCATCCTGAACACCGGCCTCTCGGGCCTGCTGACCTTCCAGCGCGCGCTGGCGGTGACCTCGCACAACATCTCCAACGTGCACACCGACGGCTACACGCGCCAGCGCTCGGAGCTCGAGTCCAACATCGGCCAGGCGACCCCGCAGGGCTTCGTCGGCCGCGGCGTGCACGTGGACAACGTGCTGCGCGTCGGCGATCAGTTCGCGGAGGCGCGGCTCACCGACGCGATCACCGACAACGGGCGCACCGCCGAGTTCGCGGCCCTGGCCGGACGCCTGGACGACCTGCTGGCCGCCGGCGACGTGGGTCTGGGGCCCCTGATGGAGCGCTTCTTCGCGTCCGCGCAGGAGCTCGCGAACGACCCGGCCGACCCCACGCCGCGGCGCTTCATGCTCAGCGAAGCCGAGTCCCTGGTGTCCGGCTTCCACTTCCTGGACGACCAGATCGGGACCCTGGCCGGGGAGCTGAACACCCGCGTCGAGGTGCTGGTCGCGGACGTCAACGGGCTCGCCGAGGACATCGCGCGCATCAACAACGCGATCGTGTCCTCCACGGGCTTCGCGCGCGGCGCGCCGCCCAACGACCTGCTGGATCAGCGCCAGGCGCGCATCAACGACCTCGCGGCGCTGATCTCGGTGCAGACCGTGGAGCAGGACAACGGCGCGCTGAACGTGTTCATCGGCAACGGCCAGGGGCTGGTCGTGAACACCACCGCGACGCCGCTGACGACGCGCGCGGACCCCCGCGATCCGTCGCTGACCGCGGTCGCGATGGACAGTCCCGGGCAGCCGATCATCACCGAGCAGCTCTCGGGCGGCAGCCTGGGCGCGGTGCTGGATTTCCGTCGCGACGGCCTCGCCGACGCGCGCAACGCGCTGGGGCGTATCGCGATGGTGCTCGGCGAGACCTTCAACGCGCAGCACCGGCGCGGAATGGACGCCGACGGCAACCTCGGCGGCGACTTCTTCTCGCTGGGCACACCGGCGGTCACGGCGGCCGGGACCAACGCCGGCGCGGCCACGGTCAGCGCCGCCGTGGTCGGCGCGAGCGCGCTGGCGGCCTCGGACTACCGACTCGACTTCGACGGCGCGCAGTTCACGCTGACCCGCCTCGCCGACGGCGCGGCGCAGACCGGCCCCGGGCCGTTCACCGTGGACGGCGTGCAGGTGAGCGTCGCGGGCGCGGCCGCCGCCGGCGACAGCTTCCTGATCCGGCCGGTGGCGTTCGCGGCCGGCCAGATCCAGCTCGCGATCGTGGACCCGGACGCGGTGGCCGCCGCGGACCCGGTGACCGGCGAGGCCGCGCTCGGCAACCTGGGCGACGGGATCCTGTCCGCGCCGGCGACCCTGGACCCCGCGAACCCGGCACTGCGCGACAGCGTGGACATCCGGTTCAACGACCCGCCGGCGACCTTCGACGTCGTCGACGTGCTGAGCGGTACGCCGCTCGCGAGCGGCGTCGCGTTCACCGCCGGCGCGCCGATCGCGTTCAACGGCTGGAGCGTGCGCATCGACGGCCAGCCCGGCGCCGGCGACCGCTTCCGCATCGAGGACAACGCGGGCGGCATCGGCGACAACCGCAACGCGCTCGCGCTGGCCGCGCTGCAGGTGACCCCGACCGTCGAGGGCCGCGCGACCTTCGGCGAGAGCCACGCCGAGCTGGTCGGCGCGGCCGGCGTCAGCGCGCGCCAGGCCGGCTTCAACGCCGAGGCCCGCGAGCGCCTGCTGGCCGACGCGCAGAGCGCGCGCGACACCGTGTCGGGCGTGAACCTGGACGAGGAGGCGGTGGACCTCACCCGCTACCAGCAGGCCTACCAGGCCATGGCCAGGGTGATCGACACCTCGAACTCGCTGTTCGGCGAGCTGCTCGCGGTGGTCCGCTCATGACGCGCATCTCCAGCCAGCAGTTCTACGACCGCGCGTTCCTCGACATCGGCAGGAACCAGGGCGAGATCGCGCGCCTGCAGGCCGGCATCGGGACCGGCAAGCGCATCCTGAAGCCGTCCGACGACCCGTCGGGCGCCGCGCGCGCGCGGGACCTCGAGGAGGCCCTCGCGCGCATCGAGCAGTACGGCAAGAACGCGGTGCTCGCCGAGCAGCGCCTGTCGCTGCAGGACAGCACCCTGGAAGGCGTGCAGAACCTGCTGGTGCGCGTGAAGGAGCTGTCGCTGCAGGCGAACTCCGGCGTGCAGACGCCCGAGACCCGCAACGCCATCGCGACCGAGGTCAGCGAGCGGCTCAGCGAGCTGCTCGAGATCGCGAACACCCGCGACGCCGCCGGCGACTACCTGTTCTCGGGCTTCCGCAGCGACGTGCGCCCGTTCGAGCGCCTCGGCGGCGCGGTGGTCTACAACGGCGACCAGGGCACCCGCGAGCTGCAGGTGTCCGCGACGCGGCGCATCACCGCCGGCGACCACGGCGCGCGCGTGTTCCTGCGCGTGCCGGGCGGCAACGGCGAGTTCTCGGTGAGCGCGGCTCCCGCGAACACCGGCACCGCGGTGACCGCGCCGGGCAGCGTCTCCGACGCGTCTGCCGCGACCGATCACGACTATTCGATCCGCTTCACCGGGCCCGCGACCTTCGACGTGGTGGACGACACTCTCGGTGCGACGGTGCTCGCCGCGCAGCCGTACACGCCCGGCGAGGCCATCACCTTCGACGGCATCACGACCAGCGTGAGCGGCCAGCCGGCGGCGGGCGATCGTTTCGACATCGCGCCGGCGGTCGCGCAGTCGCCGTTCCAGACCCTGCAGGCCCTGGTCGACGTGCTCGCGGTGAACCCGGCCGACGGCGCCGCCCAGGCCCGCGTGAACCAGGACATGAACCACGTGATCGACAGCCTGGACCAGGCCATCGACCACGTGCTCGAGGTGCGCGCCGTCACCGGCTCGCGTCTCAACGCGCTCGAGACGGTGAGCATCGAGCACGAGGATCTCGCGCTCGAGCTCGAGACCTCGCTGTCCAGCATCCAGGACCTGGACATGACCCGCGCGATCGGCACGCTGCAGCAGCGCATCGCGTCCCTGGAGGCGGCGCAGCAGAGCTTCGTCAGCCTCGCCCGCCTGTCCCTGTTCGACTTCCTGCGCTGAACCCGTGACCCCGACTCCCGTTCGCGGCGGCCGCATGCCGCCGCGGCGGGTGCGCGCGCTCGGGCTGCGCGGAGATTCGCGTTCTGGCGCAGGGAACGCAGGGTAGACACGGTAATCCTCCAGCCCCCGAGGCCGGCACGGGGCATGGGCAAAGCGCCCATGCAGGGAACGCCCGCGACGGCCGAAAACTCCCACTAGAGACGCGCGACGGACGCGCCATCGAGACCGAAACCGGAGATCGTCAAAGTTCCCGGCCGAGGCGTCCGATAACTACGGCGTGGAGACAGTGCACAGGAGAGTGACTCCGGCATTGTCCGAGACCAGACAGGTCAGACCACTCGGAATTCACTCACTGGAGTCAGAACAATGCCCTCGATCATCAACACCAACATCATGTCGCTGACTGCTCAGCGCAACCTGAGCCGCTCCCAGAACGCGCTGTCGACGTCCATCGAGCGCCTGTCCTCGGGCCTGCGGATCAACTCCGCGAAGGACGACGCGGCCGGCCTCGCCATCGCCGAGCGCATGGGCACGCAGGTCCGCGGCCTGAACCAGGCCATGCGCAACGCCAACGACGGCATCTCGCTGTCGCAGACGGCCGAAGGCGCGCTCGCCGAGGTCACGAACAACCTGCAGCGCATCCGCGAGCTGGCCGTGCAGGCCTCCAACGGCAGCAACAGCCAGAGCGACCGCGACGCGCTGAACGCCGAGGTCACGCAGCTCAAGTCCGAGATCCAGCGCGTTGCCGAGCAGACCAGCTTCAACGGCGCCGCGCTGCTCGACGGCTCGTTCTCCGGCGTGCAGTTCCAGGTCGGCGCGAACGCCGGCGAGACCATCACCGTGTCCTCCATCGCGAACGTGCAGACCGCGAGCCTGGGCGGCACCTTCACCCGCGTCGAGGGCAGCTTCGCCGCGTCGGGCCTGACCGGGTTCGCGACGGCCATCGTCGCCGGCGGCGTCACCATCAACGGCACCGACATCGGCGCGATCGCCGGCGCCGGCAACGCCCAGGAGCGCGCAGGCCAGCTGGTCGAGGCGATCAACCGCGTTTCCGCCACCACGGGTGTCGGCGCTTCCTACGACGCGGTCGCGGGTCAGGTCACCCTGACGTCCGGCGCGGCGATCACCATCGCCGGCACGACCAACAGCGCGACGGTCGCCGGTGCCGCGAACGGCGCCTTCGGTGCGACGACCACGACCACGGGCATCAGCACCCTGAACGTGTCGAGCTTCACCGGCGCGCAGAACGCGATCGGCCAGATCGACAACGCGCTGACCGAGGTCAACGGTGCCCGCGCCGAGCTCGGCGCCATCCAGAACCGCTTCGACTCGGTGATCGCGAACCTGTCGGTCGCGAGCGAGAACATCACGGCCGCCCGCAGCCGCATCCGCGACGCGGACTTCGCGGCCGAGACCGCCGAGCTGACCCGCACGCAGATCATGCAGCAGGCCGGCACGGCGATGGTCGCCCAGGCCAACTCCCTGCCGCAGTCGGTGCTGTCGCTGCTCGGCTAAGGCGCAATCGTCGCGGGGCCCCGGGGCGCGAGCCCCGGGGCCCGTGACACCGGGCGCGGAGAATGGATATGTTCATCTCGAATTTTCCGGAGGCCGCCGGCGCAAGCGCGCCGGCGTCCGCACGTTCCGCCGAGACGCCGCCGGCCGGCCGCGCCGCGCCTTCACGCGAGGACGCGTCCGCGCCCGCCGCGGCGCCGCGCGAGGAGCAGGTCCGCAACGCCAACCGGCACCTCGCACGCCTCGACAGCCGGCTGCAGTTCCGCGTCGACGACGCCAGCGGGCGCATGGTCGTCGCGGTGGTCGACCGCGAGACCTCCGAGGTGCTGCGCCAGATGCCGAGCGAGGAGATGCTCTCGATCGCGCGCCGCCTCGAGGCGCAGCTCGGCGAGATCACCTCGCGCAGCGGCCTGCTGCTGGACGACGAGGCCTGAGAGCCCCTGAATTGCTGCGGCACCGCCTGCCGGCCGCGGCTGTCGGCGCTGCGGTCAGCCGCTGAATCGCTGACGTCGCCAGGCGACGCGCGCGATTTCGTGCACTCGGCGCGTTCCCAACCACGCCCGGCCGGCGTCTCGCAACGGCGCGCGACGGGTTCACGAGCGCCGAGCAACCGCTGACCGTCTGCCGGACGCCTGCGCCACGCACGCGACGAACCGGCCGGACCCGGACCGGGGTCACCCGGCCGGTCCCTGTCTCCGTTGAAGATCTCCTGCCGCGCGGCCGATACAGGCATCAGGTACACGCGGACGTCTCCCCATGCTCACCGCCGCCGGCATCGGTTCCGGACTCGACATCGAGTCGATGATCTCCCAGCTCATGGCGCTCGAGCGCCGTCCGCTGCAGCAGATCCAGCAGCGCAAGAACGACGTGCGCGTGGAGATCAGCGCCAACGGTCAGCTCAAGGGCGCGATCTCGCGCTTCCAGTCCGCGGCGCAGGCGCTCACCGATCGCGACGCGCTGAACGGCGTGTCGGCGAAGAGCAGCGACGAGGCCGTCGTCACCGTGTCCGCCGGCAGCAGCGCGGACACCGGCAGCCACGCGATCACCGTGACGCGGCTCGCGACCACGCATCGCCTGTCCAGCGCCGCGTTCGCCGACGCCGACACCGCGATCGGCACCGGCACGCTGGACATCGCGGTCGGCGGCAACACGCTGTCGCTGAACCTGGCCGACGGCAACAACACCCTTGCCCAGGTGCGCGACGCGATCAACACCGATCCGGCCAACCCCGGCGTCACCGCGAGCATCATCACGGTGGACGCGGGCGCGCAGCTCATCCTGACGTCGAACGACACCGGCCTGTCGAACGCGATCACCGTCACGCCCGGCGGCGGCCTGGCCGGCATGCCGTTCAGCGAGGTCGAGCCCGCGCTGGACGCGCTGCTGAAGGTCGACGGCTTCGACGTGACCAGCGCGAGCAACACCGTGAGCGGCGCGATTGCGGGTGTGACGCTGGCGTTGAAGGGCGCCGGCACCGCGAGCGTGGACTTCACGTCCGACAGCTCCGGCGTTGCCGATGCCGCCCAGGAGTTCGTGAACGCCTACAACGGCCTGCGCGGCAACATCAAGGCGCTGCGCAGGACCTCGCTTGCCGGCGACAGCATCCTGCTCGGCATCGAGCGCAGCGTGAACGCGCGCCTGAGCTCAGGCGTCGCGATGCCGGACGCGAGCAACGGCTTCCTGTTCGAGGCCGGCATCACCTTCGACAAGGAAGGCGACCTGAACTTCGACAGCGCGAAGCTGGCCGACGCGATGGCCGCCGATCCGGATCGCGTGTTCGACCTGTTCGGCGCCGAGACCACCGGACTCGGCGTGGTGCTCGACGGCTTCCTCGACGGCTACGTGGCCGCCGACGGCCTGATCGACTCCCGCATCGAGAGCCTGGAGAGCCGCGACCGCAATCTCGACGCCCGCGTGGAGAGCGCGGAGTTCCGTCTCGAGAAGACTGAGGCGCGCCTGCGCAAGCAGTTCACCGCGCTCGATTCCCTGCTCGGCCAGCTGCAGGTCACCAGCAGCTTCCTGAGCCAGCAGCTCCTCAGCCTGCCGAGCGCCGGCAACGACCAGGGCTAGAGAGCCCGGCGCGTCCGTCACAACATCGCCCGACCCGACCCACGGAGACCGATCGTGAACAGAGCATTCGCAGCCCCGGCCCTTGACCAGTACCGCAGCGTGGACGCGTACGGCAGCGTGGAGAGTGCCGATCCGCATCGCCTGGTGCAGCTGCTGTACGACGGGCTCGCCGACGCGCTGAGCCGGGCGCGCGGGGCGATCGAGCGCGGCGACGTCGAGGCGAAGGGCCGCGCCATCGGCAAGGCGGTGGGGATCATGGAGGCGCTGGTCGCGAGCCTGGATCACGACCGCGGCGGCGACGTGGCCGGCAACCTCGATCGCCTCTACGACTACATGGGCCGCGAGCTCACCCGCGCGAACCTGCACGGCGACGCCGCGGCGCTCGGCAACGTCGCGGCGGTGAACGAGACCCTGCGCCGTGCATGGGCCGCGATCCCGGAGGACGCCCGGCGCGCGATGCTCGCGGCCTGAGCCGCGACGTCGCCGGACCCCGCGCCCCGCGGCGCGCCGAAGCACGGAAACCGACACGATGGAACAGAGCATCCGCAGGCGACTCGAGCTGTGCACCTCGCTGCCCAGCCTGCCCGGCGCGGCGACGCGCGTGATCGAGCTCGGCCGCGACGCGAACGCCGGCATGGGCGAGGTCGCGGAGGCGGTGAAGAGCGATCCGGCGCTGGCCGCGAAGATCCTGCGCATGGCGAACTCGCCGCTGTACGCGCAGCGCCGGCGCTGCGAGTCCTTCCAGCAGGCGCTGGTGCTGCTGGGTCTGAACGCGACCCTCACCCTCGCGCTGACCTTCACGCTGGTCAGCAGCCTGGGGCGCGAGCCCGGGCGCGGCCTCGACTACGAGCGCCTGTGGCGGCGCGCGCTGTTCGCCGCCACGTCGGCGCGGGTGCTCGGCGAGCACTTCGGCGTCAAGGGCGGCGGCGAGGAGCTGTTCCTGGCCGGCCTGCTGCAGGACATCGGCATGCTCGCGCTGGATCGCGCCTGGCCGGAGCTCTACGAGGCGCTGCCCGCCGACGAGCAGGACCACGACGTCGTGCGTGCGATGGAGCGCGCGCACCTCGGCTGCGACCACGGTGACGTGGGCGCGTGGCTGATGGAGCGCTGGCACCTGCCCGAGCGCCTGCGCAGCCTGGTCGCCCGCAGCCACGACCCGTTCGACGGGGGCAGCACGGTCGAGGACGACCTGCCTGCGCTGTGCGTCGCGCTGTCCGGCTCCATCGCGGAGCTGTGGACCGCGCACTCGCCCGAAGCCTCCCTGGAGGCGCTGCAGCAGCGCTTCGCGCGGGTCACCGGCATGCACGGCGAGGCGCTGTCGGCGGTGATCGAGCAGGTGTCGCTCGCGGTGCCGGAGATCGAGGCCATGTTCGAGATGGAGCTCATGGACATGCAGCGCACGGACTGGATCATGCAGGAGGCGCGCGAGGTGATCGTGCTGCGCAACCTGCAGATGGTGCAGGAGTCGGCGCGGCTTCGCGAGGTGGCGGCATCGCTGCAGGCGCGCGCCCGCGATCTCGAGGAGAAGACGCGGCGCGACAACCTCACCGGCGCCTTCAACCGCGGCTACCTGGACGACGCGCTGACGAGCTGGTTCCTGGACGCCAACCGCGACGAGATCGCGCTGTCGGTGGCGTTCGTGGACCTCGACGACTTCAAGCGCGTGAACGACCTGCACGGTCACCACTGCGGCGATCGCGTGCTGGTGAAGTCGGCGCAGATCCTGTGCTCGCTCGCGCGCGGGACCGACGTGGTCGCCCGCTACGGCGGCGAGGAGTTCGTGCTCCTGCTGCCGGGGTGCGGCGGCGACGGGGCAACGCGCTTCTGCGAGCGCCTGCGCGACGCGTTCGCCGGCACCAGCTACGAGCTCGACGACGGCGAGCGGCTGACCGTCACGGTGTCCATCGGCGTGGCCACCCACGGCGATGGCGTGAGCTTCGACAGCGCCGATCAGCTGCTGCGCTCGGCCGACCAGGCGCTCTACGAGGCCAAGCAGGCGGGCAAGAACCGTTTCGCGGTCTACCGCCGCGCCGCCAACGCCGCCTGACGCGGCACGCGGCACGAGCGGGCAGGCAGCAACCAGGAACGCCGCGGTGGCGAACGACGACGCCGTGGATCCCGCGCCCGACCCGCGCGTGCTGGTGCACGCGAAGGACGCGGGCTTGCGCGGGTCGCTTGAGCGCGCCCTTCGCGCCGCGCCGCCCGCGCCGGCCTTCCATCCGCTGGGCTGCACCCGCGTGCCCGAGAGCCGTCCGTTCCGTGTCGATCTCGCGTCGTTCTCGAGCGCCGTCGACGCGGCCGAGGCGGCGTACGCGGCGCTTGCCGGCGGGCGCCCGTTCGCGGTCGCGTTCCTCGACGGCGGACCGAGCGGCGACGCGTCGCTGCCGGCGCGCCTGCGCGCCGCGGACCCGCTGCTGGAGCTCGTGCTGGTCGGGGCCGGCGCGCCGGCCGGGCCCGAGACGCTGCGCGCGCGTGCGGCGCCGGCGAGCAAGCTGACGTTCCTGCCCGCGGGCTTTCGCGATCACGAGGCGGCGCAGCTCGCACGCGTGCTCGCCGCGAAGTGGCGGGCGGATCGCCAGCTGCGCGCGAGCGAGGCGCGCCTGGCCACCTGCCAGCGCCTCGGCGGCATCGGGATCTGGGAGTGGAACGTGCGCAGCGGCGAGGCGCGCTGGTCCCGCGAGCTGGCACGCCTGCTCGAGCTGCGCGAGGGCAGCGAAGGCGGGCCGGTGGATCTCGTCTGGGAGCGGGTGCACCCGGCCGACCGTGCGCGCGTGCGCGGCGAGATGGGGCGCGCCGCCCACGAGAGCGGCAGCCGGAGCCTGGAGTACCGCATCATGGCGCCGCGCTCCGGAATCCGCCACGTGCGCCAGGAGTCCGTTCCGAGCGTCGGCGCGGGCGAAGGCGACCGCTGGACGGTGTGCGCGGTGCAGGACGTCACCGACCGCCTCGGGGTGGACGCGTCCATCCGCAGCCTCGTGTGGCTGGACCCCCTGACCCGCCTGCCGAACCGCAGCTTCGTGCGCGAGTACCTGCACAAGACGCTGCTGCTCGCGCGCCGTCACGGTCGCACCGCCGCGCTGCTGCACGTCGACCTCGACGGCTTCAAGCGCGTCAACGACACCCTGGGACACGCCGCGGGCGACCGCGTGCTGCGCGAGGTCGCGAGCCGCCTCGAAGGCTGCGTGCGCGAGTCCGACTGCGTGGCGCGTGATGCCGCGGGGCCGGCCGGCGTGGTCGGCGACACGGTGGCACGCTTCGGCGCCGACGAGTTCCTGATCATCCTGTCCGAGGTCAGCGAGGCCCTGGACCCCGGGCGGGTCGCCGAGCGGGTGCTGGAGCGCCTCGCGGCGCCCGTGGACGCGGGCGGGCGGCAGGTCACGGTGAGCGCCAGCATCGGGGTCGCGGCGTTCCCCGAGCACGCCGAGGACGAGGACCGGCTGTTGCGCAACGCGGCGCTCGCGATGCAGAGCGCGAAGCACCGCGGGCGCAACACCTGGCAGACCTTCGACCCGCTGCTCGAGCCGCCGCGCCACGTGGACCGGCTGAACCTGGAGACGGCGCTGCGCCAGGCGCTGGAGCGCGACGGCCTGGCCATCCACTACCAGCCGAAGGTGCGCGCGCGCGACCTCCAGCTGGCCGGCGCGGAGGCGCTGCTGCGCTGGCACCACCCGACGCTGGGTCATGTGCCGCCGTCCACCTTCGTGCCGATTGCCGAGGAGAGCGGGCTCATCGTGCCGCTGGGCGAGTGGGTGGTGCGCAGCGTGTGCGAGCAGATGGCCGCCTGGCGCCGGGCCGGGCACCGTGACGTGCCCGTGTCCATCAACGTCTCCGCGCAGCAGCTGCGGGATCACGCGCTGGTGGACCAGGTGCGGCGCATGCTGGACGAGACCGGCCTCGAGCCGCGGGAGCTGGACTTCGAGATCACGGAGAGCGTGCTGATGGAGGAGACCGGAGGCGACCGCGATCCGCTGCGCGAGCTGCGCGCGATGGGCGCCACCGTGTCCATGGACGACTTCGGCACCGGCTATTCGTCGCTGAGCTACCTGAAGCGGCTTCCCGTGGACGTCGTGAAGATCGACCGTTCGTTCGTGCGCGACATCCTGCGCGAGGCCGACGACCAGGCGATCCTGCGCGCCGTGATCACGATGGTGCACGAGCTGCGCATGCACGTCGTCGCGGAGGGCGTGGAGAGCAAGGAGCAGCTCGAGTTGCTGACCGCGATGGGGGTCGACCAGATACAGGGCTACGTGATCAGCCGCCCGCTGCCGCAGGCCGTGTTCGCGGAACGCTTCCTCGCCGAGGCGCGCCTCGCCGCCGGCTGACGCGCGCCGGCGGTCCGCGCCGGCCTCGATCGCGAACGGCATTCGTGATCTGTGTCACGGATCCGCTCCGGTGGTCGGGCCTGTCGGGGTGTGCCGACAGAAAACCGACGCTTCCCACAGCATTTTCGCGCAACCCCTTGATCGCTGGTCGACGGGCCGCGTGCGCCGTGTAGGCATGGCGATTGCAGAGAGCTTCATGCCCCGCACCCGTGCGGGTGCAGGAGAGCTGACCACGGCCCCGGGCCTCCCGATACACGGGCGAGCACCGAGGAAGCCGCGGCAACGTCACGGTCAAGAGAGGTATCGGCATGGAACAGGCGGCATGGAGCGTGGAGATCGACGACGAGGACACTGCGCCGACGGAGCCCGACACGGTCGGGCAGGCGGAGTCCGAGACCGAGCAGTCCTCCTCCCCGGTGCCTCAGCGGCGGCGGCGCGCGAGCGTCGAGCCGCTGGTGGGCATCAGCCCGCAGGTGCAGCGGGTGCGCACCCTGATCAACCAGGTCGCACCGTCCGACGCCAACGTGCTGATCCTCGGTGAGTCCGGCACCGGCAAGGAGCTGGTCGCGCGTTCCATCCACCGCGAGTCGGCGCGCGCCGGCCGCCCGTTCGTGCCGGTGAATTGCGGCGCGATCCCCGCCGACCTGCTGGAGAGCGAGCTGTTCGGCCACGAGAAGGGCGCGTTCACCGGCGCCATCACGGCGCGCGCGGGGCGCTTCGAGCTGGCCGAGGGCGGCACCCTGTTCCTCGACGAGATCGGCGACATGTCGCCGCACATGCAGGTCAAGCTGCTGCGCGTGCTGCAGGAGCGCACCTTCGAGCGCGTCGGCAGCAACAAGACCCGCTACACCGACGTGCGCATCATCGCCGCGACCCACCGCGACCTCGAGAGCGAGATCGCGGAGGGGCGCTTCCGCGAGGACCTGTTCTACCGCCTCGACGAGTTCCCGATCGTGATGCCGCCGCTGCGCGACCGGCTGGAAGATCTCGGCGTGCTCGTGAAGACCCTGGTCTCGCGGCTCGAGAACGAGCGCGGCTCGGTGCAGATCGGCAAGCCGGTGCTGGACGCGCTCAGGCGCTACCACTGGCCCGGCAACGTGCGCGAGCTGTCGAACACGGTGGAGCGCCTGCGTGTGCTGCACCGCGGCGGCGTCGCCGAGCTCGCGAGCCTGCCCGACAAGATCCTCGGCGCCGGTGCGCCGGCGCCGGACGCGCTCGCGCGCGGCGACGACGCGCCCGCGGCGGGCGGCGAGAGCGCCGTGCACCTGCCCGACGAGGGCCTGGACCTGAAGGAGTACCTGGCCGGCATCGAGCTGTACCTGATCCGCGAGGCCCTCGATCGCTCGGGCGGCGTGGTCGCGCAGGCCGCGAAGCTGCTGGGCCTCGGGCGCACGACGCTGGTCGAGAAGATGCGCAAGTACTCGCTGCAGGACGGCGACCTGTGGCGGCGCCGCGGCGACGGCACCGACGGCTGACGCCGCGCCGGCGGCCGGCCTGCGGGCAGGGCGGTTGCGGGCTCCTCCGCACGCGCTCGAGCCCGACGTCATGGGC
>CBDUCN010000094.1:0-16126 GCA_965365655.1 uncultured Gammaproteobacteria bacterium
ACGACCGCTTCGTCGGCATGGACTTCCGCGAGCCGCCGCTGGACTTCGTCGGCCTAGCGCGCTCCATGGGCATGCCCGCGACGCGCATCGACAATCCGGCCGACCTCGGCCCCGCGGTGCGCGAGTCGATGGCGAGCGGCGGGCCGTCGCTGCTCGACGTCGCTGTGGCCGACGGCTTCGGGGGGTAGGAGAACCGGGGACAGTTCACCTGTTTCCGTTCGCGGCAGGAAGCATTCGAACAGGTACTGCCCGGAAACAGGTGAACTGTCCCCGGTTCTGCCCTACTCCAGCCGCTCGAGCAGCTTCACCCAGGTGCGCGCGCGCGGCGCGAGCGACGACACCAGGATGTGCTCGTCCAGCGCGTGCGCGCCGTGGCCGTCGGCGCCCATGCCGTCCAGCGTCGGGATGCCCATCGCGCCGGTGAAGTTGCCGTCGGAGCCACCGCCGGTGAGCGGCGTGTACTGCAGGTCCAGCCCGTGCTCGGCGCTCGCGGCGCGCGCGACCTCGTACAGCGCCTGCGTCGCCTCGCTCATGCCGTACGGCGGGCGGTTCATGCCGCCCTCGATCGTCAGCGTCACGTCCGGGTCGTGCGGGCGCAGCGCGTGGATGCGGCGCTCGAACTCCGCGGCGTCGGCCTCGCTGACGACCCGCATGTCCACCTCGACGCGGCACTCGCGCGGCACCACGTTGACGCCTGTGCCGCCCTCGATCAGCCCGACGTTGAAGGTCACGCCGCGCTCGTAGTCGGTGAGCGCCTCGATGTCGAGGATCTGGCGCGCCATCTCCTTGATCGCGCTGCGCCCGTCCTGGTGGCGCGCGCCCGAGTGCGCCGGGCGGCCGGTGGTCTTGAGCACGAAGCGCCCGACGCCCTTGCGTGCGACCACGATGCGTCCGCCGTCGCGCGCGGGCTCGGTGACCAGCACGTACTTCGCGTTGCGCGCCTCGGCCTCGATGTGCTTGCGCGTGTAGGGGCTGCCCACCTCCTCCTCGGGGATGAACATGAACGTGACCGGCAGGTTCGGCAGGCGGTCGAGGCGCGAGAGGTAGCGGTACGACCACAGCGCGAGGTAGGCGCCGGCCTTCATGTCGTAGATGCCGGGCCCGTACAGCTTGTCGCCCTCGCGGCGGATGCGGTTGTCGCCGTCCCGGGTGCCGACCGGGTGCACCGTGTCGAGGTGGCTGAGCACCAGGATCCCGGGACCGGGCGAGCGCCCGTCGACGCGCGCGCGCAGCAGGTCGCCCCAGCCGTCCTCGCCCGGCGTGCGCTCGACGTCCATGCCCATCGCCTCGCACTCGGCCTGCACGCGGTCCACCATGCGGTTGACCGCGGCCGCATCGTGCGTCGGGCTCTCGATCTCGACCCACTCCTGGATCCCGCGGGCGATGGCCTCGCCGTCGATCTCGGGCTCGTTGGGCTTGCTCGCGGGCATGGGGCGCTCTCCGGGTGGCTGCGGCGGTCAGATGCAGGCGCGAGGGTACCGGGGGCGGCGGCGTGCGGCCACGGCTGTGCGCCGCGCCGGTGCGCCGCCTGCGAGGACGCCCGGGAACCGATCGCCGTCGGCGCGCGCGCCGTCAGTCCACGACCACGCCCGCGGCGCGCAGGGGCCGCTCCAGCGCCAGCCGGTCGCGCTCGAGCCGCAGCGGCGCGCGCCTGCGCAGGAACGCCGACGTGAGGATTCCCCGCTTCGCGACGAGCCGCTCGGCGTCGCGGCGGGCCTCCGCGGTCCACCCGAGGCGCTGCTGCGCCGCGACCAGCAGCAGCTCGCTGATGAACCACGTCGAGTGCAGCTGCAGCGACAACCTGGCGTGGTCCACGCACGCGCGGTCGTCGTTCAGGAAGTAGCAGGTCTGCGCGCGGATGCACGCGTAGTAGCCGCTGAAGGGATCGTCGGGGCTGATGCGATCCATCTCGGCGACGAACGCCTGCGCCTCTGGTGCCCGCCCGGCCCGCGTGAGGCAGTGCATCAGGTGGTTGTACGCGACCGGGAAGGACGGGTTGAGCGCGATCGACCGCCTCAGGCACTGCTCGGACGTGTCGTAGTCGTCCAGGCGCAGGTGCGTCGCGCCGCGCACCATGTGCGCGAGGTAGTCGCCACTGTCGAGCGCGATCGCGCGATCGCACGCATCGATGCTCTCGTGCAGCACGCGGTCGTCGCGCCCCTGGGTGACGAAGCGGTAGTAGAGCGTCCACGCCAGCACGGCGTGACCCAGTGCGTTCTGAGGCGCGCGGCGGATGGCCTCTCGCGCGAGCTCGACGGCCTCGTTCAGCGACTCCTCGAGCGAGGCGAGCGTGCCCTGGTAGGCGAGGCAGCGTGCGCGCACCGCGAGCTTCCACGCCTCGACGTCCGCCGGCGGCACGCGCTCGACGAGTCGCGCCTCGTGGCGCAGCACCTCGGGCTCGACCAGGCTCGCGACCTTTCGCGCGAGCCTGGTCTGCTCCTCGAACACGTCATCGGCGCGGCAGTGGACCGTCTCCGTCCACAGCTGCTCGCCGCGCGAGGTCTCGCTGAGCGACAGGCGCAGCGTGATGCCGTCGCGCAGCTCGCGCAGCGTCCCCTCGAGCACGTAGCGCACGCCAAGCTCGCGTGCGAGATCCTCGGGCGCGACGGCCTTGTGCCGGTAGGTGAGCGCCTTCAGCGCCGAGATCACGTAGAACCAGCGATACGGCGCCAGCGCCGCGACCAGCTCCTCGAACAGGCCCACGGCGAGCCAGTCCTGGTCGGCCGCCGGCGCGGGCAGCCGGCGCAGCGGCAGCACGACAAGCCCCGGCACCCGGGGTGCACGGGTGTCGTCTGCCTCGGGGGCGCCTGTCGGTGTCACGGCGTACTCGCCGCCATCCTTGATCGCCCGGTACAGGCGTACGGTCTCGTCGGCCGGGCGCGTGTCCAGCTCCTCGCGCAGCAGCGCCTCGAGCTGGTGATACTGGCGCAGGGCCTCGCTGCGCTCTCCGCGACCGTGCAGCGAGCGCATCAGCAGGTGATGGCCGGCCTCGTGCAACGGATCGACTGCGAGGATGCGGCGCGCGGCGGCGCACGCATCGCTCCACTCCCTGCGCGCGATCCGGTCGCCACACAGCCGCTCGAGCAGCCTGCACGCCTGCTCGTCGAGGCGCAGCCGCTCGGCGTCCAGCCACTGCTGGAACGGCGTGTCCGGAAGGTCGAGATCGTGCAGCAGGCGGCCGCGGCGCAGCGACACCGCCTCGCGCACCGACTCCAGGGAGTCGCTCGCGCCGAGTCGCTCGAAGCGGCGCACGTCGACGTCGATGCCGTCGAGGTCGATGGCCACCGTGCGCCGGCGGTCGGCGGGCAGCACGCAGCCGTTCCCGTTCAGCGTCCTGCGCAGCGTGACCAGGCTCTGGCGCAGGCTCTTGCGCGCCTGGCCCTCGCTGCGGTCGGGCCACAGCAGCTCTGCGAGCCGGGCGCGGTCGACCGGCTCGCCCAACAGCGCCAGGTACGCGAGCAGCGCGCGGTCCTTGCGGGCGTCAGGCAGCACCGAATGCCCGCCCTCGCCGGCGAGCTCGAACGGACCCAGCAGCCTCAGAAAGAGCATCGCGGTGTGCCTCCTCAGGGAGTCCCGGACCGCGTGGATTCGAGCATACGCCCGAAGCGCCGTCCGCTTCAGCCCCGGAATCGCCAGTTGTCGCATTTTTGCCGCGCGTTTGGCGCGGCCGGCGCCGGGGCGTTGGCCCGTGTCCCCTACGGTCGTTCGCGAGGCCGGACGGGCGCCCGTGTCCGAGGGCCGTCGGCGCGAAGGAGGTGAAGACGATGACGACCGTGACGAGCTTGCACGACCTCCCCGGCGACCGCGCGCGTCGCCGGACCGTGCGCGGCCTGCTGGCCCGTGTGTGGGTGCTGCTCGCGGCGCCCGTGGCATCGCGACCGCCATCGCTCGACGCGGCGGTGCGAACGGCTGCGGACGTCGCCGGACGTGCTTCACGGGGTCCGGCAGACTCCGTCGCGCTGAGTCTGCTGGAGCGGACGACGCTCGAGCGATGGTGAGCCCGGGTCGTGGTCGCCCCGGCGCGGAAGTGCGGGTCGGGGCGGGTGTGAACCCGCCCTCAGCGGTCGCGGTCGGGGTGTCCGTGCACGCACGCACCTCGGCGAGCCCTGGCTTCTCGTCAGCGGTGAGCCGCTCCTGACGCCACGCGGCGTCGCACCCGGTCACCGTGCGGCAGAGGCGCTCGGCCTCCGCCGTCCCCCAGGCGTGGTGTGCGTCGCGCGTGACGTCCACGCCCGGCCGGGTCTCTCGCAATGCTTGGCAGTCCGGCGCGGCGGAGTATGATCCGCCGCCCCCAGGCCGCGCGCCCGTCGGCGCCGGCATCGCGAGGAAGGAGACCCTCAGACAATGAAAGCAAGATCCATCATCCGTGCCCTCGGCGCGGCCGCCGTCATCGCCGGCCTCGCCCCCGCCGCGGCGCTCGCCGCGGACATCCCCTGCAGCACCGCGCGCCTGATCGTGCCGTGGAAGCCGGGCGGCGATACCGACCTCGTGTTCCGCATCGTGCTCGACGCGGTGAACTCGAGCGGCTTCAAGCCGACGCTGCAGCAGGTCAGCATCAGCGGCCAGAGCGGCAACAAGGGCGCCAAGGAGGTGAAGGACGCGAAGCCGGACGGCTGCACGCTGCTCGCGATTCACGAGAGCCAGATCACCACCTACCTGGCCGGACGCGCGGACTTCACCTGGGACGCGTTCGAGCCGGTCTCGCTGCTCACCTACACGCCCTCGGTCATCGGCTCCCACGCCGACGTGCCCTACGACGACATGGCGGGGCTCATCGCGTTCGCGAAGAAGAACCCGGGCGCCGTCAAGGTGGGCGTCACCACCGGTTCCACCAGCCAGTTCGTGAACCTCCTCATCGAGGAGGCCACCGGCACCGAGTTCAAGTACGTGCCGTACGAGGGAACCCGTGACCGCCTGACCGCGCTGCTGACGAAGACCATCGACATCGGCGAGATGAACATCCTCACCGCGAAGCAGTACATCACCGAGGGCACGATGAAGGCGCTCGGCATCGCGACCGAGGAGCGTGACCCGATCCTGCCGGACCTCAAGACCCTCAAGGAGCAGGGCATCGACGTGGTGTACGGCCTGAACCGCGGCGTGGTCGCGCCGAAGGGCACCCCGGCCGACGTGATCGCGCACTACGCGGCCGCGTTCGAGGCGGCGATGAAGTCCGAGAAGGTCAAGAAGGCGCTCGACGAGAAGGGCACCTGGATCGTCTACAAGGGCCCGGACGAGTATCGCGCGTTCTTCGAGAAGTCCTACGCGGACAGCGAGAAGGTCGCGATCAAGATCGGCATGTACAAGAAGTAGCAGCGAATCGGATCGCCTGCCGGGGCGGCGTCGCCGCCCCGGCAGGACCGCAGCACCGCCGTGTCACGCATCAATCCCGACGTCGTCATCGCGCTCGCGCTCATGGTGCTGAGCGCGGCGCTGTTCGCCGACACCTTCAGCTACCAGAAGGTGCACCTGTCCATCATCGGCGCCAAGCTGTGGCCGCGCATCGTGCTGGTCGCGCTGTTCGTCGCGAGCGCGGTGTTCCTGGTGCGCTCGCTGGCGCGCGCACCGCAGGCGCGCGGCGAGCGCTGGACGCTCTCGCGCTGGCTCGCCGAGAACCGCAACGTGATCGCCGTCTTCGCGCTGTACGTGCTCTTCCTGGTCACCCTGCCGTGGCTCGGGATGCTGCTCGGCGGCATCGCGTTCGTGTTCGCGGTGCAGACGGTCATCGGGCTCGGCGGCGCCCGCGCCCACCTGATCCACGCGGCGATCGCCGTGGGCGCGGTCGGCGGCATGTGGGCCGTGTTCACCTACGCGCTCGGCGTCGTGCTGCCCGAGGGCCAGATCCTCCCGCGCTGACGGGGAGAACCGCGACCATGCCTTCCGTGATCGACAGCGTGCTCGCCGCCACCCAGGCGGTGGCCGACCCGTACACCCTGTTCCTGATGGCGATAGGCGTGGCCGCCGGCCTCATCGCCGGCGCCATTCCGGGCTTCACCATCACGATGGCCGTCGTGCTCACCCTGCCCTTCACCTTCGGCATGGACGCGGTGCGCGGCCTCGCGACGATGATCGGCGTGTTCGTCGGCGGCCTGTCGGGCGGCCTCATGGCGGGCATCCTCACCGGCATCCCCGGCACACCGTCCTCGGTGGCGACCACCTTCGACGGCTTCCCGATGGCGCGCGGGGGGCGCCCCGGCCTCGCGCTCGGTCTCGGCGTGTGGTCGTCGTTCTTCGGCGGCATCATCAGCGCCATCTTCCTGATGAGCCTCGCGCCGCGGCTCGCCGCGATCGGCCTCGAGTTCGGGCCGTGGGACTACTTCTCGCTGGTGGTCTTCGCGCTGTCCATCGTCGCCAGCCTGTCCGGCGACAACCTGATGAAGGGCGTGATCGCGGGCATCCTCGGGCTCGCGATCGCGGCGCTGGGCGAGGACGAGACCAGCGGGCTCGCGCGCTTCACCTTCGGCGTCGAGGTCCTGGAGCAGGGCTTCGACTTCCTGCCGGTGCTGGTGGGCCTGTTCGCGTTCAGCCAGCTGCTGTCCGACGTGCGCGACCGCGACAAGGCGACCCGCGCGATGGTGGTGGACACCGGAGGGCCCGTGCGCATCGAGCACCTGCAGGCGATCAAGACGATCTTCGTGCACAAGGTGACGCTGGTGCGCTCGTCGCTGATCGGCGTGTTCACCGGCATCCTGCCCGGCGCCGGCGGCACCATCGCGAACATCCTCGCCTACGACCAGACCAAGAAGGCGTCGAAGACGCCGGAGCGCTTCGGCACCGGCGTCCCGGAGGGAATCATCGCTCCCGAGTCGTCGAACAACGCGGTCGAGGGCGGCGCGCTGATCACGATGATGGCGCTCGGGATCCCGGGCGACGTGGTCACCGCCGTGATGCTGGGCGCGCTGCTGATCCACAACATCGCGCCCAGCCCGACGTTCATCATCACCGAGCCGGTGCTGGCCTACAGCATCATGGTGTCGTTCTTCCTGTCGCTGTTCGTCATGGTGGCGCTGCAGGCGGTGTGCCTGCGGGTGTTCGTGCTGGTCACGAAGGTGCCGATGTACCGGGTCGCCGCGGTCATCCTGGCCTTCTGCGCGATCGGCGTGTTCTCGCTCAACAACATCGTGTTCGACCTGTGGGTGCTGTTCGGCTTCGGCGTGCTGGGCTACGCGATGCGCACGTACGGCTTCCCGCTGGCGCCGATGATCCTGGGCGTCGTGCTCGGCGACAACGCGGAGATCAACCTGATCCGCGCGCTGGCCGCGGACGACGACTGGACGCTGTTCTTCAGCCGGCCGTGGTCGCTGTTCTTCCTCATCGTCGCCGCGTTCTCCGTGATCTTCCCGTGGTACCAGGCGGCGCAGACCCGCGCCCGCTGGACGCTGTTCTACCTGCCGGCGGTCGCGGTCTCGCTGTCGGTGCCGCTGTTCATGATGGGCGGCGCGGTGCGCCCGGGGGTGGGCGGCGCGCTGCTCGCGCTGGCCGCGTGGATGCTGTTCCGGCGCTGGCGCCGCGGCTGGGCGTTGCCCGAGAAGGCGGCGCCGGCGCTTCGCGAGGGCTGATCGGGGGACCCGTTTCCCCGCGCCGCCTGCGTCGCGGCGTCTTCAGCGCGACGCGATCGCCGCCGCCTTCGCCGCCGCCGCGCGCAGCAGGTCCGCCGGCGCGATCGCGATCTCGAGGCCGCGCCGCCCGCCGCTCACGTGCACCGTCTCCAGCGCGTTCACGCTGTCGTCCACGAAGGTGCGCAGGCGCTTCTTCTGCCCGAAGGGGCTGATCCCGCCGCGCACGTAGCCGGTGCTGCGCTCCGCGGCCGCCGGGTCCGCCATCTGCGCGCGCTTGCCGCCCGCCGCCTTCGCGAGCGCCTTGAGGTTCAGCATCGCGTCCACCGGCACGATGGCGACCACCAGCTCGCGCCCGTCCAGCTCCGCGAGCAGGGTCTTGAATACGCTCGCCGCGTCGATGCCCAGCGCCTCGGCGGCCTCGAGCCCGTAGGAGGTCGCGCGCGGATCGTGTGCGTACTCGCGGACCTCGAACGGGATCCTGGCGCGCTGCAGGGCTTTCACGGCCGGGGTCATCGCAACGCGGCGCGGCCCCGTCAGAGGCGGTTCAGCCCGTTCAGCGCCGCGACCCGGTACGCCTCCGCCATCGTCGGGTAGTTGAACGTCGTCTCGACGAAGTAGCGCAGCGTGTTGGCCTCGCCCTTCTGCGCCATGATGGCCTGCCCGATGTGCACGATCTCCGCGGCCTGCTGGCCGAAGCAGTGGATGCCGAGGATCTCGAGTGTCTGGGTGTGGAACAGGATCTTCACCATGCCCACCGTGTGCCCGGTGATCTGCGCGCGCGCGATGCTCTTGAACATCGCGCGGCCCACCTCGTAGGGCACCTTGGCCTCGGTGAGCTCGCGCTCGCTCGGGCCCACCGAGCTGATCTCCGGGCTGGTGTAGATCCCGGTCGGGATGTGCTCGACCAGCTTCGAGTCGCACGTGCCCTCGACGATGTGGATGCCCACGAAGCGGCCCTGGTCGTAGCTGGCCGAGGCGAGCGCCGGCGGGCCGACGACGTCGCCGGCGGCGTAGATGTGCGGCAGCGACGTGCGATAGCTGTCGTCGATCTCGATCTGGCCGCGGTGGTTGACGGCGACGCCCAGCTCTTCGAGGCCCAGCTCCGCGGTGTTGCCGCTTCGCCCGTTGGCCCACAGCAGCAGGTCGGAGCGGATGTGCTTGCCGGATTCGAGATGCAGCACCACCTCGTCGTCGCCCGTCTCCACCGAGGCCGCCTCCTCCTGGTGGCGCAGCACCACGCCCTGGTCGCGCAGGTGATAGCCGAGCGCGTCGGTGATCTCGTCGTCCAGGAACGCGAGCAGCCGGTCGCGGGTGTTGATGAGGTTCACCTTCAGACCGAGGTTCGCGAAGATGGACGCGTACTCGCAGCCGATCACGCCGGCGCCGTAGATGGTCACCGAGCGCGGCGCGATGCCGGGCTTCAGGATGGTGTCGCTGTCGTGCACCCGCGGGTGGTCGAAGTCCACGTCCGGCGGGCGGTACGGCCGCGATCCGGTCGCGATCACGAAGTGCTCCGCGTGCAGCGGCATCGGCGTGCCGCCCTCGGTGGCGAGCTCGACGCTGTGCGGGCCGGTGAAGCGCGCGGTCGCCTGGTAGAGGTCGACGCCGTTGCGCAGGTAGAAGCGCTCGCGCATCTCGACCTGTCGGCGGATCACCGAGTTCGCGCCCTCGAGCATGCGGTGGAAGTCGATGTCCTCGTGTCCCAGCAGGTGCCGGTACAGCGGGTGCGTGCGGTAGTCCGCGAGCTGCTGCACCTGGTGGCGCAGCGTCTTGCTGGGGATGGTGCCCCAGTGGGTGCAGCCGCCGCCCACGGCCGAGTGGCGCTCCACCACCGCGACCCGCCGCCCGGCCTTCGCGAGCGACATCGCGGCCCCCTCGCCGGCGGGTCCGGTGCCGATCACGATGGCGTCGTAGCGGCGGGGCATGGCGATCTCTCGGGCGGCGGGCCGGGGGGCGATGGTAACAACTGGCGCCGCGCGGCTCCGTCCCGCGGGGCCGCGGGCAGCGGTCTGCGCGGTGCGTGCCTGTGGCCCCCGGCGCCGCGGGCGGCGTGCAGCACCGTGAGCGCCTCCGGTCTGCGGGGCCGCGTCCACCGTGTCGGGCATGTGAACGCTCGCGGCCCGCGGTGCCCGGGCGCCTCCGGCCGTCGCCGCTGCGGGCGAGTGCGGATCCGGGTCGTTGCGAGCGTGTTACGCTCGCGCGCTCATCGGATCCGCCATCCGCCGCCCCGCGGCCGGCGCGGCGCGGCCGGCGCAGCGACATGACCCTGGACGAGTTCGAGCGTTCCGCGACCCGCCCCGGCGCCCCGCCCGCGCTGCCGCCGCCGCTGCTCGCGCTGTGGCACGACGCGTGCGGCGACTGGGACGCCGCGCACCGCGCGGTGCAGGGCGAGCCGGGGGAGGACGCCGCGTGGGTGCACGCGTACCTGCACCGCAAGGAGGGCGACGCGTCGAACGCCGGCTACTGGTACCGGCGCGCCGGTCGGGCGCCCGCGGGCGGCGCGCTGGCGCAGGAATGGCGGTCCATCGCCGCCGCGCTGCTGGACGCGGCGCGTGGCTAGCACGCCGCTCCCGGACGTCGAAGGCGCGCCGCCCTTGGCCGCAGCTCCGCGCACGCGTCGCCGGCGCAGGCCCCGGGAGGCGACGGACGTGCGGCCCCGGCGCACGGATCGCGCACGCGCGGCATCCGGCGCCCGCCCGGTGCAGGCGCCGCAACGAAGTCGAAGATGCCGCACGACACGCAAGAGCAGATGAGAAGAGGCACGACCATGCTGCACGGACGAGCACCCGTCACCGTCACCACCGCCGCACGCGCCGCGATCGCCGTGCTGCTCGCGCTGAGCGCGCTCACGGTGCCGGCCGGCGCCGGCGACGACCGGCATGCGAGGGCCAAGGCGGCCTATGACGAGGCCCAGGCGTCGCGCGACGGCGAGCACCCGGGCTACGTCGAGGCGCACGCGATCTGGAAGGAGATGGCCGCCGAGGGCGACGCGCGTGCGGAGTACCACGTCGGCATCATGCACATGTTCGGTCTCGGCGATGCCGAGTTCGACCAGCAGGTGGGCATGGAGCACGTGCGCGCCGCGGCCGAGCGCGGCTACCCGGTCGCGCAGTCGTTCATGGGGCTGATGAGCGAGCGCGGCGACGGCACCGCCGCGCGCACCGGCGACGACGTCGCGCTCGAGTGGTGGCGCAAGGGCGCCGAGGGCGGTCACTGCACCGCGGTGCGGCGCATGAGCCGCGCGTACCGCAACGGCGAGCTGGGTCTGGAGGCCGACAGCGCGCAGGCCGACGAGTGGTCGGCGCGCGAGGACGGCTGTTTCAGGAACTGACGCGGGCGGGCGCGCCGATCACCGTCGACAGGGTCGGGCCGCGGGCGCGGTCCGGGCCGTCGGCGCAGCGCGCGGCGCTCGATGAACGGATGGGCGGCGCCGCGGGCGCCGCGCGGCGAACGGCTGACGAGGACACGCGACGATGAGCGATCGCAAGACGGGCATGCGCAAGGGGCTGACGCGCTACGGCGACGAGGGATTCTCGCTGTACCTGCGCAAGTCCTTCATCAAGGCCATGGGCTACACCGACGACGCGCTGGAGCGGCCGATCGTCGGCATCACCAACACCTACAGCGGCTACAACGCGTGTCACGGCAACGTGCCGGACCTGGTGGAGGCCATCAAGCGCGGCGTGATGCTCGCAGGCGGCCTGCCCATCGACTTCCCGACCATCTCCATCCACGAGTCGTTCTCGTACCCGACGTCGATGTTCATGCGCAACCTGATGAGCATGGACGTGGAGGAGATGGTGCGCGCGCAGCCGATGGACGCGGTGGTGCTGGTGGGCGGCTGCGACAAGACGGTGCCGGCGCTGCTGATGGGCGCGGCCAGCGCCGGGGTGCCGGCGATCGTCGAGGTCACGGGGCCGATGTCCACCGGCAGCCATCGCGGCGAGCGCCTCGGCGCGTGCACCGACTGCCGGAGGCTGTGGGGAAGGCACCGCGCCGGCGAGATCGACGCCGCCGAGATCGACCAGATCACCGATCAGCTCGTGCCGTCCACCGGCACCTGCTGCGTGATGGGCACGGCGAGCACGATGGCGCTGGTCACCGAGGCCTTCGGCATGATGCTGCCGGGCGGCGCCGCGATCCCGGCGACCGTGGCCGATCGCCGGCGCCACGCCGAGCGCACCGGGGAGCGCGCGGTGGGCCTCGCGAAGGAAGGGCTGACGCCGGCCGACATCATGACGCCCGACGCGCTGGAGAACGCGCTCAGGGTGCTGCAGGCGACCGGCGGCTCCACCAACGGGCTGGTGCACCTCGCGGCGGTGGCCGGGCGCCTGGGCCACGACCTGGACCTCGAGCGCTTCGACGCCATCGGCCGCGAGACGCCGGTGCTGGTGGATCTGAAGCCGTCCGGGCAGCACTACATGGAGGACCTGTACAAGGCCGGCGGCCTCGCGCCGGTGCTGCGCGAGCTGCGCGGACAGCTGCACCTCGGCTGCCGCACCGTGACCGGGCGCACGCTGGGCGAGGACATCGACGCCGCGCCCGCGCCGTGGCCGCAGGCCGTCGTGCGCACGCGCGACGCTCCCGTCAGCGCGGAAGGCGGCATGGCGGTGCTGCGCGGCAGCCTCGCTCCGGACAGCGCGGTGATCAAGCAGTCGGCCGCGGACCCGCGGCTGCTGCAGCACGAGGGCCGCGCGGTGGTGTTCGAGGACATGGAGGACCTCGCCGCGCGCATCGACCGTGACGACCTGGACGTGACCCCCGACGACGTGCTGGTGATGCGCAACGCCGGGCCGATCGGCGCGCCGGGCATGCCCGAGTCCGGCTACCTGCCGATCCCGCGCAAGCTCGCGCGCCAGGGCGTGAAGGACATGGTGCGCATCTCCGACGCGCGCATGAGCGGCACCGCGTTCGGCACCATCGTGCTGCACGTGAGCCCGGAGAGCGCCGCCGGCGGGCCGCTCGCGATCGTGCGCACCGGCGATCGCATCCGTCTCGACACCGCGGGCCGGCGCCTGGACCTGCTGCTGGACGACGACGAGATCGCGCGCCGCCTCGCCGCGTGGACCCCGCCGGCGCCGCATCCGGGCTCGGATCGCGGCTACGCGCGCCTGTACCGCGAGCACGTCACCCAGGCTCCGAGCGGCTGCGACTTCGACTTCCTGCGCATGCCCGGCGGGGACTGACGCGCGAGCGATTCGCGGCACTGGGTGCGATTCCGCACCGCCCGCGCCGTCCGGGTGGTGGACCATCTCCGGCACGCCGAGAAGCGACAGGAGATCGACCATGAGCGCGGAAGTCCACCCATCGACGCATTTCCGGGAGCGGTCCGAGCACGAGCCGCGCGTGACCTGGCTGGACGTCGGCTGTGCCTGGCTGGCGGTCGTCGTGCTGGGGGTGCTGGGCCTGATGCTCTGACGCGCGGTGCGCCCGGCGTGCCCGGTGAGCGGGCCGCAGACGCGGTCTGCGGCGCCGCGGGTCCGGGTTCACCGGTGCGGCGAATCGGGACGGCCGGTCAGCGCAGCCGCACCCGCTCCTCCATCGCGACGATCGCGTCCAGCGGAATCCACGCGTCGAAGAACTCCTTGCCGCGCAGCTCGGTGAGGATCACCGCGTAATCGCCGACGTCCTTGACCTTGCCCGCGTAGCTGGCGCCGCCGTCGAGCACCAGCACCAGCGCCTTGTCCTTCGCCTTCGCGGCCGCGAGGATGTCCGCTGCGGTGTGCTGCGCGTTGAACAGCGGCACCGTGCGCGGGTCGTCGCCCTGGGCGCCCGCGATCCCGGGCCACGCGACGGCGAGCACCGCCGCGGCCAGCCATCCCGTCATCCTGGTCATCGTCGCCTCCCGCCGGCCGGTGCGGCCGGTGTCGTAACAACAGGCTGGTGAAACAGCGCGTCCTGCGCTCTTCCCCCTCGCTGCGCCGGAGACGCGGTCTCCGGCTGGCTCGAGACATCGAGCACTGATGTGCTCGATGCTTGCCGGCGCATCCGTGCACCGGACGCAGGCCGGCGAAAAACGGAGTTCTCGACCAGCCCGCTGACCGGTTGCCCGTCAGCTCCCGCCGCGGGCCAGCGTGACGCCGCCGCACACGTAGAGCACCTGCCCGGTCACGAACGCGGAGCGCTCGTCGAGGAAGAACGACACCGCGTGCGCGATGTCCTCCGGCTCGCCGAGACGCCCCACCGGGATGGTGCCGATGATCTCCTGCGTGCGCGGCATGCCGGGCGGATTCACGCGCTCGAACAGCTCGGTGCGGATCGGCCCGGGCGCGATGGTGTTGCAGGTGACGCCGTACGCGCCGTACTCCAGCGCCCACACCTTGGCCATGGACAGTATGCCGCCCTTGGTCGCCGAGTACGCGGTGCGGTGGGTCTTGCCCAGGTGCGCGCGGCTCGAGATGTTCACGATGCGCCCGAAGCCGCGCGCCTTCATCCCGGGCGCCAGCGCGCGGGCGCAGATCATCGGCGCGCGCAGGTTCACCGCGACCGCGAGGTCGAAGTCGTCGTCGGTGGTCTCCTCGAGCATCGCGGACTGCGCGATGGCCGCGTTGTTGACCAGCGCGTCCACCTGCTCGCGCTCGAGCAGCGCCGCGAGCGCCTCCTCCAGCGCCGGGGCGTCGGCGAGGTCCGCCTGCACCCACTCGCCGGGCGCGCCGTCGTGCGGCGCCTCGCGGTCCAGGTTCACGACGCGCCAGCCGTCGGCGGCCAGGCGCGCGGCGATCGCGCGCCCGATGCCGCGGCTCGCGCCGGTGACGAGGGCGGTCCTGCTCATGGTGTCGTCGCCTCCCCGGCGGCCTTGCAGCGCGCGCAATGTAGCACCCGCGCCGTGCCGCGGGCGCGTCGGGCGGGCGCTGCGAATCGTGCGACCGCGACGGCCCCGTCCCCCCGCCGCGGCTCGGCCCCCGCGCCCCGCGTCGTCACGCCGGCCCGCAGCAGCGCGCCGGCACACGGTCCACGAGCGCTCAGCGCACGATGAACACCGACACCGCGGTGTGGGTCGCGAGGTAGCCCGCGTTGGAGTGGAACAGCAGGTCGCGGAAGTCCGGCACGTGGGAGGCCATCACCACCAGGTCGATCCCGAGCGCCTCGATCTGTTTCTTCAGCACCCCGTCCAGCTCCACCACGGGGTCCGGGTCCACCACCGTGTGCGGCACCATCGCGACGCCGTGGCGCTCGCCCTGCTCGGCCGCGAACGCCTCGAGCCTGCGCGCGTACTCCTCGGGCGTGTGCGCGACCGAGCTCGGGCCGGACAGCGTGACGCCGATCAGGGTCAGGCGCGCGTCGTAACGCTTCGCGAGATCGGCGGCCGTCGCGATGGCCTTGTCGATGCTCTCGGCGTGCGCGAGATCCACGGGGACCATGATGTGCTTGTACATGAGCGGCATCCTCGGCGCCTGTCACCGGCGCCCGTCGGGTGTGCGTTCAGCGTAACAGGCCGCCGGATTCCGCCGTCGCCGGCATTCGTGATCGGAAAACGGCATCCCGGGCCGGCCGGCCCGGTACGGTCCGCGGGGGCCCGCTGTGGATACGTCCCTGTTCGCTCGACGGCCGCATCCGTGCGGCCGACGGTCCCCGCGGTCCGCATCGAACCGGCCTTGTCCGAACACGAATGCCGTGGCCCGCGGCGCGCGCCGCGCGTTCACGCGCCCGCGCCGCCCTTCAGCTCGCGCGCGAACGCGTCGGCGGCCGGCGACAGCGCGGCGCCGCGCCTTGAGATGACGGCGAGGCGGCGGCGGATGTCGAGGCCGGCCACCGGCAGCACGCGCACGTCGCCGTCCGACTCCACCCCCATGTGGCTGACGAAGGCCACGTTGCCGGTCGCGGCCACCATGCGCACGATGGCCGGGATGGAGCGCAGCTCCATCACCACGTTCATCTCCACGCCGGCGTCGCGCAGGCTCGCGTCGATGATCTGGCGGATCGCGCTGCCGGCCTCGAAGCCGACCACCCCGAGGCCCGCGAGGTGCTCGGCGCGCAGCGGCCGGCGCCGGGTCAGCGCGTGCTCGCGGTGCGCGATCAGCACGATGCGGTCCTCCACCAGCGGGTGCGCCTCGATCTCGCGCCCGTGCACCGGCAGCGTCACCAGCCCGAGCTCCAGGCGCCCGCTGGCCACGTCGTCGCACACCTCGCGGCTGCCGGCCTCCTTGACCTGGAAGCGCACGCCGGGGTGGCGCGCCTGGAACGCGGCCAGCGCCGGCGGCAGCACGAAGGACACCGCGGTCGCGCCGCCGCCGAGGCGCACGGTGCCGCCCTCCAGGCGGCGTTGCGCGGCGACCTCGTCGCGCAGGTGGTCGTAGCGCGCGACCAGCGTGCGCGCCTCCGCGACCACCTGCTCGCCGGCCGGAGTCAGGGTCACGCCCTTGCGCCCGCGCGACAGCAGCGCGACGCCCAGGTGCTCCTCGAGCTGGCGGATGCGCCGCGACAGCGCCGGCTGGGTGACGCGCAGCCGTTCCGCGGCGTCGGTGATCGCGCCGGCCTCGGCCACCGCGAGCAGGGAGCGCATCAGCGTCAGGTCCATGAATGCAAATATTGCATGTACAAGATACGAAATATCAATTTTACGCATG
>CBDUCN010000095.1:0-16081 GCA_965365655.1 uncultured Gammaproteobacteria bacterium
GTCGAGCACGCTGCCGGCGCCGTCCGCGCGCAGCGACAGCGCGCCGTTGCCGGCCGCGTTGTCGGTGAACGCGGCGAGGGCGGTGAGATCCACGCGCCCGCCGTCGTTGGCGTGGATGTTGAGCGTGTTCGCGCCGCCGCTGTTGCGCACCAGCGTCGTGATCGACGACAGGCCGAGCAGGCTGGCCGCGCCCTCGGCCTCCAGCGTACGGCTGGTGCCGAAGCCCACCGCGCCGAGGTAGGTGTTCGCGCCGGTGGCGGTGATGCGCGAGCCACCGGCGCCGCCGAAGCCCTGGATCGCGCGCAGGCTGTTGCCGTCGAGCACCGGCGCGACGACGTCGAGGACGGCGCCGTCCTCGGCGACGAAGGTGGAGTTCGCGATGTCGTTGGCCTGGGTGAGGTCCAGGGAGTAGGCGTTGCGCACCGTGACGGTGGAGCCGAGGATGCGCTGCAGCTGCCCGGTCATCGTGCCGCCGTTGCCGACGAACACGCTCGCGCCGGTGAGCTCGGTGACCAGCGGCAGGTCGAGCACGCTGCCGGCGCCGTCCGCGCGCAGCGACAGCGCGCCGTTGCCGGCCACGTTGTCGGTGAACGCGGCGAGGGCGGTGAGATCCACGCGCCCGCCGCCGGTGGCGTGGATGCTGAGCGTGTTCGCGCCGCCGCTGTTGCGCACCAGCGTCGCGAGCGACGACAGGTCCAGCACACTCGACGCACCGTCGGCCTCCAGCGTGCGGCTGCGGGCGAAGCCCACCGCGCCCTGATAACCGGTCGCGCCGGGCGTCAGCACCCCGCCGGCCTGCGCGCGCAGGCTGCTGTCGTCGATGGTCGCCCCGAGGACGGTGGTGTACGCGCTGCCCGCGCCCAGCACGCGCAGCGTGCTGCCGCTGGAGATGTCCAGCGTGTCGACCTGGCCCGCGAGGCCGGTGTCGTAGGTGACCTGCCGGCCGTTGTCGATGGTGACCTGGTAGGTGTCGAGCCCGTTGAGGGGCACCACGGCCGGGCTCCAGTTGCCGGCGACGTCGTAATCACCGTTCGCGTTCAGCACCCACTCGACGGGGATCACCGCGGCGTGCGTCGGCACCTGGTGAACTGCGGAGACGAGGAGCAGCAGCGTGGCGCACGCACGGCGGACGGGGATGCGATCGGACATCGGTTAGTTCCTTTCGGGCGCGGACGCCAGATAGCGGCAAGAACCGTGCCCAGGGGCCTGCGAGGCAGGAATGCAAGGCGCTCTTCTTCGTCGGCGGCGTCGCGCCAGCAACCCGTTGTAAGAAATTTCGACAATGACGGGGAAGAAAGAGGGTCATCGTCGCGGGTCCATGACGACCGACGGGTGTATGCCCATACGGGTGATCGACGATAGCGAGATGGCGCCCGACCGACGCCGACCCGGGATCAGTTCACGGCGCCGATCCACACCCGGGTTCCGGCCACTATCGCGCGGAGCTGCTCGCCGCGTTCCGGGTCACCAGCGCGACACCCACCACCGTCACCACCATCCCCGCGACCGCCAGCGACGAGAAGCGCTCGTCGAACAGCAGCCATGCGAGCAGCGCGGCGGACACGGGCACGAGGTAGAACAGGCTCGACACGCCCGCCATCGCGCCGTGGCGGATCAGCCAGTAGAGCAGGCTGGTCGCGATCACCGACAGCACGAGCACCGCCCATGCCAGCGCGCCCAGCACCTGCGGCGTCCAGCGGCTGGCGGTCTCGCCGAACGTGACGGCAAGCGTGACGCACGCGATGGACGCGGCGGCGAACTGGATCACGGCGCCGTTGATCGGGTCGGCGTGCTGGCTGCGGGCCTTCTGGTACAGCGTGCCGGCGGTCATGGCTGCCATGCCGAGCAGGTTCCAGGCCACGCCGGCAGGCGAGCCGGCGCCGGCGCCGATGCGTTCGGACACGACGAGGCCGACGCCGGCGAAGCCGAGCACGAGGCCGAGCACCTGGTGCACGGCGAGGCGCTCGCGCAGCACGGTGGCGGCGAACAGGGCGGTGAGCACGGGCTGCAGGCCCATGATCAGCGCGGACACGCCGGCTTCCACCTGGCGGTCGATTGCGAGGAACACGCCGCCCAGACCGAGGCAGTGCAGGCAGATGCCGGTGACGGCGGCGTGCAGCCAGTCGACGGGTCGCGCCGGCCAGGGGCGGCGGCGCACGAGGGCCAGCGGCGCGAACAGCGCGACCACCAGCGCGTAGCGCGACGCGAGGAAGGTCATGGGCTCGGCGTCGGGCAGCGCGTAGCTCGCGGCGATGTAGCCGGTGCTCCAGAGCACGACGAATATGGCCGGCGCGAGGCGGATCAGGAGGGTCTTCAACGAGGGTGCTTCCGCGAAAGCGGGGCGGGAATGGTAGCGGGTCGGGGAGCGCTCGCCGTCCTCACGCGTTGCCGGTCTGGCACGTCGACGCGCCAGATGGCAGGAGGGCCTCGGCCGGAGCCCGGACAGGCCGTCGAAATCCGACGGGATGTCGGATTTCGACTCGCGTCGCGGCCATCCCGATTTCCCGGGCGGTCTTGCGCTCGCTCCGGAAATCGATCAGGTGCGTGATTGATTCATCCCGGCACGTCTCCGTGCCGGGCGCAGGCTGTCGAAATTCGCCAGCCTGCTAGTGTGCCGTCCCGCAAACGGCTTGCGAATTCTCGGCGAGCCATCCGTGCCGTGTGGCAAGGCGCGGCGAGGAGTAATAGCCGTCGCTATTGCGACGAGTCGCAACGCCGCCACGCGGTGCGGGGGCCGGCGAGAAACGCAATGTGTTTGTGGGACGGGACACTAGCCCTCCTGCTTGAACTTGCGGTCGAGCTGCTCGATCAGCCCCGACATGCCGTCCTTGCGCACGATCGAGCGGAAGGAGCCGCGGTAGTTGTTCACCAGGCTCACGCCTTCCACCGTGACGTCGTAGGCGAACCACCGGTCGTCGCGGTTGCGCAGCCGGTACACGACCGGCGTCTCCACGCTGTTGGTGCGCACGATGAAGGTCTCCACGCTGGCCAGGTTGCCCTGCAGCTTTTCCTTGCCGTAGCGCACCTTCTGGCCCGAGTAGTCCTCCATCGCCGCGATGTAGGTGTTCTCCAGCAGCTTCTGGAACAGGGTCAGGAAGCGCTGCTGCTCATCGGGGGTGGCATCCTTCCAGGCCGCCGCGAGGATGCTTCGCGACATCGATTCGAAGTCGAAGCCGGGTGCGATGACCTCGCGCAGGCTCGCCCGGCGGGCCTCAGGGTCCAGGCTCTCGTCGCGCAGCAGCGCGAGAACCTTCTCGACGACCGACTCGACCGCCTTCGTGGGAGGGATGGGCTCCGCGAGCGCGCCGGGGCCCGCGATCAGCAGGAGGCCGGCGAGCATGCCGGCCGTCAGGTTGCGCAACAACATGAGCACCTCGCTATTTCTCGGTTTCGAAGATGTACTTGCTGATCAGCTCTTCGATGTTGACCGATGCCTCGGTCTGCACGATGAGATCGCCGGGACCGAGGATGCGGTCCGATCCGCCGGCGGTCAGCTTGATGTACTTGCCGCCGATCAGGCCGGTGCTGCGCACCGACGCGATGGCGTCCTCCTGGATCTCGACGCCCTTGGGCACGGAGAACATCACCACCGACTCGTAGTTGTCCGCGTCGAGGCTGATGTCCGTGACCTTGCCGATGATGACGCCGGCAAGCTCCACGTCGGCGCCGCGCTTGAGCCCGGAGCTGGACTGGAAGCGGGCCTCCAGCTCGTAGTGGTTGACGCCGGTGTCGCCGAGTCCTCCCAGCTTCACCGCCAGGAAGCCGAAGGTGACGATTCCGAGGATCAGGAACAGCCCGACCACGATCTCGGTGTTGAATCGACTCATGAGTGTCGTTCCCTGCTTGCTTGTGCGTTCAGCGCCGGCCCGCGTGCCGCCGACCGGGCAATTCAATTGTTCGAAGGGCGGCTACAGCATCACCGCTCCGACCAGGTAGTCTGCGAAGAGCACGACCAGGGACGCGAGCACCACCGCCTCGGTGGTGACCCGTGCGACGCCCTCGGCGCCGAAGGCCTCCTGGCGCGCCCGGTGCATGAAGAAGCCCTTGGCGGTGCAGATCCACGTGATCACCAGCCCGAACAGGATCGACTTGTAGAGCCCCATGGCCACGTCGTTCCACTCCACGCCGGAGACCATGCTGTCGAAGTACGCGCCCTCGCTGAGACCGAAGATGACCACGCCCACGACATACCCGCCGCCGATGCCCACGACGTCGAAGATGCTCACCAGCACGGGCATCGCGATGATCCCGGCGATGATCTTGGGCGCGACCAGGAACTCGTAGGGATCCACGGCCATGCACTCCAGCGCGTCGATCTGCTCGTAGATGCGCATGATGCCGATCTCCGAGCACATCGCGGAGCCGGCGCGACCGACGACCATCAGCCCCGCCATGACCGGCCCCAGCTCCCGGATCAGGGCGAGCCCCGTCGCCGAGCCGAGCAGGTCGATGGTGCCGAAGCGGTCCAGCGTGTTGTAGAACTGCAGCGCCAGCACCATGCCCGTGAACGCGCCGGCGACGACGATCACGGTGAGCGATCGGGCGCCGATGAAGTGGATCTGGTGCACCACGGCCTTCAGGTCGTAGGGCGGGCGGACGAATCCGACCAGGGCCCTGAACAGCAGGATCCCCATCAGCCCCGCCTGCTCCACGTAGTAGAGCGTGAGGTCTCCGAGCTGCTCGACGGGCTTCAGGATGCCGCGGTCCCCGGGCTGTGCCATCAGCGTTTGCGCCCCCGGCGCTCGGTGAGCCTGTCGAGGTAGGCCTCGGCGTCGAAGTCGCCGCCGCGCCGGCGCCGGTTCAGCAGATCCTGGATCTGTTCGTTGTCGCTGGCGCGAACCTCGTCGACCGTGCCGGTCAGCAGCACGTCGCCCTGTCCCAGCACCGTGATCCGGTCCGCGATGCCCAGCGCGCTGTCCAGCTCGTGGGTGACCACGACGATGGTCGCGCCGGTGGCGTCGCGAAGCTCCAGGATCAGCGCGTCCAGCTCCGCGCTGGTGACCGGGTCCAGGCCCGCCGAGGGCTCGTCGAAGATCAGCAGCTTCGGGTCCATGATCAGCGCCCGCGCGAACGCGGCGCGCTTGACCATGCCGCCGGACAGCTGCGACGGCATCATGTCCTCGCAGCCGCCCAGGTTGACCAGCTCCAGCTTGATGCGGGTCATGATGTCCATGGTGTGCTGGTCGAGGCGCGCGTGCTTTCTGAGCGGGAGCTGCACGTTCTCGCCCACCGTCATGGACCCGAACAGGGCGCCGGTCTGGAACGCGACGCCCATGCGCTTGCGTACCTCGCGCATGTTGCGGGGATGCGCGCCGCCGAAGGGCTTGCCCAGCAGCCGCACCTCGCCCGCGGAGGGCGCCTTCAGCCCCAGCAGGCAGCGCAGCAGGGTCGTCTTGCCGGAGCCGCTGCCGCCCATGATGACGCGGATCTCCCCCGCGTCCACGCCGAAGTCGATCTCGCGCAGCACCGCGGTCCGGCCGTAGCCGGCGGTCAGGCCGCGCACCTCGACCACGGCCTCGCCGCCCGGCGCGGCTCGCGGTGCGGACGGCTCGCGCACCTCGGGCGTCCCGGGCTGGCTCATCCGGCCTGGGCTTCCTCGACGGAGGCGTACATCGGAAACACCGCGTCCAGGCGCGTCAGGCGCAGGATGCGCAGCACCGGATCGGTCGCACCGACCAGCGCGAGCCCCAGCCCGCGTCCCCGGGCGTGGGTCAGGCCCTGCACCAGCGCGGCGATGCCGGAGCTGTCGATGAAGCTCACCTGCCGCAGGTCGAGCAGCACCCCGGCGCCGCGGTCCAGCTCCGCGACGATCGCCGCGCGCAGGTTCGCGGAGTGCTGCAGGTCCACGTCCCCGCTGACCGCCAGCACCGCCTTGTCGCCCGCCTTCTCCACGCTGATGTCCATGCCGCAGTCACTCCTGTTCCGGCGCCGCGCCGCCGTCAAGCCGTTTCCTCATCTCCAGCACGTTGGCCCCCGCCGCGACGTCCCGACGGTACTGCAGCGAGTCCATGATCATTTCCATCAGCGGCCGCCCGTAGCCGCCGGAGCGCAGCTCGCCGAGCGCGGAGTCGTCGGTTCCGGCGGGCTCGAAGGCCGCCGCGAAGTCCCGGAGGACGAACACGACATCGCCATCCTCGACTGCGACGCTCAGCCTGATCTCACCCTCCGCGCCAGGACCGTACCCGTGGCGCACCACGTTCGTCACCGCCTCGTTCACCGCGAGAATGCAGGTTTCCGTGAACTCGTCGTCGCACCCGGCTGCGCTCAGCGCCGCCCGCACCTCCCGCCGCACCGTCTCCAGGGCTGCCGTGCCGGAGGCGAACCGGTGGTCGAGCAGGGCCCTTCTGCCCGGCGCCGGGGCGCCGGCCGTGCGGGCTGAGCTGGGGTCGGATGTTGCCACGGCCCCGCGATCATGCCACATGCGGGGTGCGCTGGATTCCCGCGCTGACGCCATCGCCCGTCGTGATCGCAGTCCACGCGGACGGCGAGCATAGACCGCCGCACCGGCCCGTTCTTGCCATTTCGTGCGACGCCAGCGCAGCGCGCCGCCTCGTCACCGCCTGCCCCGTTGGGTAGAGTCTTCCGACCGCTCCCACCTCCGGCAATGACCATGCCCCTGCTGCGTTCCCGTGTCGTCGTGGCCTCACTGGCCGGCGCGTTGCTGATCTCCGTTGCCGCGGCCGTCACCCCCGGCCCGCTGGACACCGTGAAGCAGGCGAGTGACCGCATCATCGCGGTGCTCTCCGACCCCGGTGTTCCGCGTAACGAGCGCTGGACCCACATCGCGCCGATCATTCGCGAGAACTTCGACTTCCTGTCCATGTCGCAGAGCGTGCTGTCGCAGGACTGGAAGCGCGCGACGCCGCAGGAGCAGCGTCGTTTCGTGGACTACTTCTCGCAGTACATCGAGGGCACCTACCGGTCGAAGATCGAGGCCTACTCCGGCCAGCGCATCGAGTACACCGGCGAGACGGTGCGCGGTGAGCGCGCGGCCGTGCAGTCCGTCATCCACGCGGGCGGCACGCAGATCCCGGTCGGCTACTACCTGCGACGCATCTCCGACGGAAGCTGGCGGGCCTACGACGTGACCATCGAGGGAGTGAGCCTGGTGAACAGCTACCGGGAGACCTACACCGCGATCGCCAAGACCTCCGGCCTGGACGGCGTGCTCTCGCACGTGGAGCGCCGGGTGCGCGAGCTTCGCGCCAGCGGGGATCTGGCCGCGCCGGCGCGGGCGACGCGGACCCAGTAGCGCCTCGGTCTGCAAGGCAAGCGCCGAGGCTGCGTCCTGCGGCGGCGCGAGGCCGGCTTCGGGGCGAACGCTTCACCGAGCGGGGCGCGTGGCCATCCCGGCTCGCCGCGCCTCTCGTCGCTCGGACAAAGGGGACCGCTCGTCCTTGCCGCGCCTCGCCAGCCGGGCGTCCGGCGGGAGCGGATGGCACACTGACCGGGACCCGAGGCCCACCGCGAAGGACTCTCCAGGCATGCGCATCGTTCAGCCCATCGGAACCCGGATGCGCGCGGGATCGACGTACGGGATGCGCTCTGAGCGGTCATCGCACGCGACCCCGGCGCCGGTGTGCCCGGGACGGCCGCGGGCTGCACCGCTTCCGCGCCGCGCGCGACGGGCCGCAGCCTGCCTGGCGGCGCTCGCCGGGCTGCTGCACGCGGCGGCCGCCGGCGCCGCCGGCCCCTGGTACCCGGTCACCGTGGACGTGTGGGACCCCCCGTTCAACGAGTCCCGCCAGCGCGTGCAGCGCGAGTACGTCCCCGTCGAGCGCGCCGCAAAGCCGTGGCGTATCTGCGCGTCCATCCCGCACCTCAAGGACGCGTTCTGGGTCAGCGTGAACCACGGGCTGGTCGAGGAGGCGCGCCGGCTGGGCGTGGCCCTGTCGCTGCACCAGTCCGGCGGCTACGAGTTCCTGGACGTTCAGCGCGCGCAGCTCGACGCGTGCCTCGCGGACGGGGTCGACGGCCTGATCGTCAGCGCCGTGTCGCTGGACGGCGTCAACGACCTGGTGGCGCGCGCCGCGGACATGGGCGTGCCCGTGGTCGACCTCATCAACGGCATGTCGTCGCCGGCGATCGCGGCCCGCGCGGCGCCCTCGTACTGGATCAACGCCCACACGACGGGCACCTATCTGCGCCGGCTGCAGGCCGAGGCCGGGAGGCCGATCCGGGTGGCCTGGTTCCCCGGCCCCGAGGGCGCGGCGTGGGTGCGCGACGCCGACGCGGGATTCCGCGCCGCGCTGGACGGGGCGCCGGTGGAGATCGTCGCCACCCGGTTCGGCGACACCGGGCGGGCCGCGCAGGCGCTGCTGGTCGAGGCCGCCCTCGACGAGCATCCCGACGGGCTCGACTACCTCGTCGGCACCGCGCCGACCGCGGAGGCGGCGGGGCCCATTCTCCGCGGGCGCGGCCTCGCCGGGCGGGTCAGGGTGATGGCCTTCTACTTCTCGCCCGGTGTGTATCGCGGGATCCGGCGCGGCGAGATCGTCGCCGCGCCGGCCGACGGCCAGGGCCTGGTCTCGCGCATCGCGGTGGACCTGATGGTGCGCATCCTCGAGCAGCGCGACCACGTCCGCCACGTGGCGCCGATCGCCACCGTGGTCGACGTGGACAGCGTGCGCGGCTGGGACTCCTCGGCGACGCTGGCGCCGCGCGGCTTCCGGCCGGTGTTCCGGGTGAACGCACCGTGACCGGACCCGGTGCCCGCCCGGGCCGCCTCCGGGCGGGCGCCGGTGCGCGGTTGCGTCCATGCGGCTGACGGCCATCCGGTGGCGCTGGGTCGTGCTGGCCGGCATGGTCGTGGCCGGCTTCGTCCTCACCCACGCGGCCAGCCGGTCCCTGCAGGAGAGCGCCGTGAACGCGTGGAAGGCGCAGAGCGCGCAGACTGCCCAGCGCCTGTCGGGAACGCTGCTGAACTGGCTGGAAGAGGGCTACGCGCCGGTGTCGGCCATCGGCGTGCTGTTCGAGAGCTCGCGCCACGTCAGCGACGGCGAGTTCCTCGACGCCGTCGAGGCCCTGGAAGCGCGCGCCACGTCGTATTTCATCGACACCATCGCGGTGCTGCGCCCGCGCGAGGACGCCCGCGGATGGAGCGTGGAGCACTCCAGCGAGCCCTACGGCCCGCTCCCCGCCGGCGCCCTGCTCGGCGCGCTGCCCACGCTCGAGGCCGCCCGGGCGCGGGACGGGCAGCTCATCCTCGGCCCCAGCGTCGCCCTGGCCGCCGAGGCGCGCTACTCGCTGCTGGCGCTGGCCACCCGCGACGACAGCGGCCCACTGGTGATCCTCGCCCTCGTCAGCCTGGAATCGATCATCGACGACCTGTTCGCGTTGACGCATGAGAAGGGGCTCTCGGTGCTCGTCGAAGGACGCTTCCACCAGGCCGGAGGTCCGGGAGTGGAGCAGGTGGTGTACGGCGAGCGCCGGCCCGGCGCGGCGCACTCGGTCACCACGCGAACCGTCAGCGGCGCCGCCGACCTGTCCATCACCTGGTTCATGGACACCACCTTCCGCAACGGGCCGGACACCGCACAGGCCGGCCTGACCCGGGCGTTCGGCTTCACCATCACGGTGGTGCTCGGCGCCTTCGTCGGCTGGCTGATGGCGCACAACCGCATCGTCGAGCGCAAGGTGGAAGCCGCCACCGCGGAGCTGGGGAGGAAGGAGCGGCAGTTCCGCAGCCTGCTGGAGTCGGCGCCGGACCCGATGGTGGTCACCGACGACGGCGGCATCATCCTGATGGTCAATCGCCAGACCGAGCAGCTGTTCGGCTACGAGCGCGACGCGCTCAAGGGCCGGGCAATCGAGATGCTGCTTCCGGAGCGCTTCCGCGAGGGCCACGTCGCGAAGCGGCGCGCCTACGTCGCCGCCGCCTCGGCGCGCCCGATGGGGGCGGGCCTGGAGCTCGTGGCGCGCAAGGCGGATCGCACGGAGATTCCGGTGGAGGTGAGCCTGAGCCCCATCGAGTCCGAGCACGGGACCATCGTCGCGGCGTCGCTTCGCGACATCACCGAGCGCAAGCGGGCCGACGACGCGCTGCGCAGCACCAACGAGGAGCTGGCCCGCGCGCGCGAGGCGGCGGACGCGGCGAACGACGCCAAGTCGAGCTTCCTCGCGAACATGAGCCACGAGATTCGCACGCCCATGAACGCCATCCTGGGCATGTCCTACCTGGCGCTGCAGACGGCCCTGGACGCCAGGCAGCGCGGCTACATCGAGAAGGTGCACCGCTCGGCTTCGTCGCTGCTGGGCGTGATCAACGACATCCTGGACTTCTCGAAGATCGAGGCCGGCAAGCTGGACATGGAGTCCGTGGACTTCCGGCTGGACGACGTGTTCGACAATCTCGCCAACCTGGTGGGTCTGCGCGCCCAGGAGAAGGACCTGGAGCTGCTGTTCGACATCCAGTCCGGGGTGCCGATGGGGCTGAAGGGCGATCCCCTTCGCCTCGGGCAGGTGCTGCTCAACCTCGCCAACAACGCGGTGAAGTTCACCGACAGCGGCGAGGTGGTGGTCGGCGTCTCGGCGCAAGACGTGAGCGCGGAGCGCGTCACGCTTCGCTTCTTCGTGCGCGACACCGGTATCGGCCTCGACGAAGCGCAGCGCGCGCGACTGTTCCAGTCCTTCAGCCAGGCGGACGCGTCCACCACCCGCCGCTACGGCGGCAGCGGTCTGGGGCTCGTCATCTCGCGTCGGCTGGTGGAGCTGATGCACGGCGAGATCGGCGTCGACAGCGCGCCGGGCGCGGGCAGCACCTTCTGGTTCACGGCCGCCTTCGAGCGTCGCGATTCGCAGGCGGAGCCGGCGGTCAGCGTTGACGATCTGCGGGGAATGCACGTGCTGGCCGTGGACGACAACGCGACCGCGCGCGAGATCCTGCGCAGCATGCTGGAGAGCTTCGAGCACCGCACCGAGGTCGCGCGATCGGGCGCCGAGGCGCTCGCGGCCGTCGAGGCGGCGGATCGCGCCGGAGAGCCCTTCGACGTGGTGCTGATGGACTGGAAGATGCCGGGCATGGACGGGGTCGAGGCGGCGCGCGCGCTGCGGGCGCTGGACGGCCTGAGCGCGGCACCGCGGGTGCTGATGGTGACTGCCTTCGGCAAGGAGGAGCTGATGGAGCAGGCCCGCGGCGTGGCGCTGGACGGCGTCCTGATCAAGCCGGTGAGTCCGTCCATGCTCAACGACGGCATCATGCAGGCCTTCGGCATGCAGGCTGCGGCGACCGGCCGAGGCGCGGCGCGCCGGGCGGCGGACTCGGCGGTGCAGCGCAAGCTGGCGGGCGCGCGCGTGCTGCTGGTGGAGGATAACGACACCAACCAGGAGATCGCGCTGGAGCTGCTCCGTCACGCGGGCATCGCCGCGGAGGTGGCGTGCGACGGCCGCGAGGCGCTGCAGATGCTGGCCGAGAGGGACTTCGACGGCGTTCTGATGGACATGCAGATGCCGGTCATGGACGGGGTCACGGCGACGCGCGAGATACGCCGGCAGCCCCGGTTCCGGGACCTGCCGGTGATCGCGATGACGGCCAACGCGATGGTCGGCGACCGCGAGCGCTGCCTGGAGGCCGGCATGAACGACCACATCGCGAAGCCCATCGACGTGCGGGAGATGTTCGCCACCATGGCGAAGTGGATCACGCCGGCCGAGCCGATGGACGTGCCGGTGCCCGCGGTGGCGGACGAGGCCGCGCGGCCGTCGCTGGCCATCGAGGGCGTGGACACCGCGGCCGGTCTCGCGACGGTGGCCGGAAACGAGGCTCTGTACGCTCGCCTGCTCGCGCGTTTCGGCGACGAGCAGCGGGACTTCGCGGCCCGTGTGCGCGACTGCCTGGGCCGCGGGCGCCTCGAGGATGCCTCCCGCATGACCCATACCCTGAGGGGCGTAGCCGGGAACCTGGGCGCGCGGCGCATCGCGGAGGCGGCGAAGGCGCTGGAGCAGGCCTGCGGCAAGGCCGAGGGTCCGGCGCGGCTCGCCGCGTTGCTGGCAGACGTCGAGGAAGCCCTGGCGCCGACGCTGGCGGGGCTGGCGGCATGGCGTGGCGACGCGAGGGCGCCGGCCGCGGAGCAGGCCGCGGTGGAGCCGGTGGACCTGGCGCCGATCCTGGGCAGGCTGCAGGTCCTGCTCGAGCAGTACGATGCCGAGGCGGTGGACGTGATCGAGGAGCTGGAGCGCGCCGGTCCGGCGTCGATCCGCGGCGAGGACCTGCGCCGGCTGCGCCAGCGGGTGGACGATTTCGATTTCGACGACGCGCTGGCCGTGCTGGCGACGATCCGCGAGCACCGCGAACGCGCGTGACGGCGAGTCCGGGCTCCGGCAGGTCTCGCGTTCCGGTGCACGCGCTCCGGGCGAGCGGCAGGTGCCGTGGCGCCTCCCGCTCGCGCTGCAGGGCATAGAATCCGCCGACTCCCTCCGCGCTACGGATGCGCGGCACGATGCGAAGCTTGCGAGGTCTACACCCGATGCAGCCGGACACGGCAAGCCCCGAAGAGCAGGACGTGGTGCTGCTGGTGGACGACGATCCGTCCAACCTGGCGGTGCTGCGCGAGACGCTGAAGTCGCGCCCGTACCGGCTGCTGATGGCGAAGTCCGGCGAGCAGGCGCAGACCATCGCGGCCAAGGCGCGCCCGGCGCTGGTGCTGCTGGACATCGTGATGCCCGGCATCGATGGCTTCGAGACCTGCCGCCGGCTGAAAGCCGCGCCGGAGACCGTGGACGCGGCGGTGATCTTCCTCTCCGCCCTCGACGAGGCGAAGGACAAGGTGCGCGGGCTGGAGCTGGGGGCGGTGGATTTCATCTCCAAGCCCTTCGACCCCGACGAGGTCGTGGCCCGGGTGGAGACCCACCTGAAGATCCGGCGCCTGGAGCGCACGCTGGTGCGCAACAACCGGGCCCTGGAGGCCGCCAATGCGCGCATGCACGCTGACATGCAGGCGGCGGCGCGCGTGCAGCAGTCCTTCCTGCCGCGCGTCGTCCCGCAGGTGGAGGGTGTGCGGCTGGCGTGGCACTACCGGCCGTGCGACGAGCTGGCCGGCGACGGCCTGAACGTGGTCGCGCTCGGCCCGCACCAGCTCGGCCTGTACGTGGTGGACGTGTGCGGGCACGGCGTGCCGTCCTCGTTGCTCGCGGTGCAGGTCGCGCGCGACCTGACGTCGTCGGACCGGGACTCGCTGCTGGTGTCCGCCGACGGGCGCAGCCTCAACAGTCCCGCCCAGGTGGCCACGCGCCTCAACGCGATGTACCCGATGGAGAGCAACGCGGGGCTGTACTTCACGTTCCTCTACGCGGTGCTCGACACCGTGAGCGGGGAGCTTCGTTTCGTCAGCGCGGGCAACCCCGGCCCCGTGCAGGTGGGTGCGGACGGCACGGTGCGTGTGCACGACGCCCCGGCGCTGCCGGTCGGCCTGTTCGCGGACGCGGCCTACGAGGACAGCCTGATCGCGCTGCAGCCCGGAGACCGCGTCTACCTGCACTCGGACGGCCTTTCCGAGGAGCGCAACGCTGCCGGCGAGATGTTCGACAACGACCGGATCGCGCCGGTGCTGCGCGCCGCCCGCGGCGAGGACCTCGCCGCCAGCGTCGAGACGCTGATCGAGCGCGTGGTGGCTTGGCACGGCACGCAGGACCTCAACGACGACATCGCCATCGTGGCGCTGGAGATATCCGCCGGGGAGTGAGGGCCGGCAGCGACGCGGGCGCGCCGAGCTCCGCGAGCGCGTGCCGGCGCGGCTGATTGCCCCTCGATCGGCGCCCGGGTAAGAATCGACTCCATCCCCCCGAGCCGCTCTATCTTCCCCGAGTGCCCCCCCGCCGGCGCGGGTCAGTGCCCGACGCCGATCCGGCGCGAGCACATCGCGCCGGCCTTCCCCCGCCGCGACGGAGCCCCTGCATCACCGATGCTCGACAGGACAGCCAAGGAATCGATCAAGACCGGGCTGGCGATCACCGTGACCTACGCCGTGGCCCTGGCGATGAACTGGGACAAGCCGATGTGGGCGGCCTTCGTGGTCGCCTTCTGCAGCCTGGCCACCATCGGGCACTCCTTCGCCAAGCTTCTGGAACGCCTGCTGGGGACCGTGGTGGCGTGTGCAGCCGCATTGCTCATCCTGGCGCTGTCCATCCAGGACAGGTGGCTGTTCATGGTCGCGCTGTCCGTGTGGACGGGTCTGTGCACCTATCTCGCGGCCGGTCTCCGCTTTCCCTACGCGTGGCAGGTGGCGGGTATCTCGTGCGCCGTCATCGCGATCGACGCGAGCGGCGACCCGACCCGCGCGTTCACGATCGCCGTGCTGCGCACCCAGGAGACCAGCCTCGGCATCCTGATCTACGGGCTGTTCGCGCTGTTCCTCTGGCCCAGCAGCTCGCGGGCGTCGTTCCGGGCGGTCGCGCGCGAGCGCGCCGCGACACAGCGTCAGCTGTTCCAGGCCGGCGTGTCGCTGCTGCGCTCCGGCGAGGGGCACGATGAGCTGAAGCGGCTGCGCACGCAGCTGCTGGTGCAGGAGAGACAGTTCGACGATCTGCTGGGCGCCGCGCGCCTGGACAGCCCCGAGGTCGCGGACCGGATCGCGCTGTGGCAGCGCTACCGGCACGAGGCATCGGCCCTCACCGAGCACCTGATGCGCTGGCAGGAAGGCTTCGCCGAGCTGCAGTCCCTGGACCTCGCGCGGCTGCTGCCGGGCCTGCAGGACCTCGAGGCGGAGATCGAGCGGTGCCTGGCTGCCGTCGAGCAGATGCTCGACGACCGCCCGCCCGGTACCGGGCCGGAGAGCGTCGCGCTGTCCATCAACCCGGCGGCGGTGTGGGAGCTGCGCCAGTTCGACACCGCGGCCCTTGCCGTCGGCAAGGCGCGCATGGAGCGCATCCGCTCCACGGCCCACGCGCTGTTCGGCGTGGTCGCGCTGCTGAAGGGCTTCGACGCGTCCGCGCCCGCGGATGTACCGGAGGCGCCTGCACCGGAAACGCACGCTGCGCCGTCCTTCGTGCCGGACCCGGATCGCCTCGCCGCAGTGCTCCGCGTGCTGGTGGGCCTGTGGACCGCGTTCCTCCTGGTCGTCTACGTGGGCGACGTTCCCGGAGGTCTGTCGCTGGTGCTCTTCGCGGGCGCTCTGGGCATTCCGATGGCGCTGGCGCCCCAGGTGCCGATCCGGGTGCTGTTCAAGCCGGCGGCATGGAGCCTGCTGTTCGCCGGGGCGCTGTACATGTTCGTGATGCCGAAGCTCTCGAGCTTCCTGGGGCTGGGCCTGCTGATCTTCGCCGTGACGACGGGCATCGGCTACCTGTTCTCGTCGCCGCGCCAGGTCCTCGGCCGGGCGCTGGGGATCGCGCTGTTCCTCGCCATCGCGTCCATCGACAACGAGCAGCGCTACAGCTTTCTCGTCGTCGCGAACACCGGGATGATGTTCGCGCTGACCCTGACGCTGCTGACCTTCACCGCTCATGTGCCGTACTCGCCGGATCCCAGGCGGGCGTTCGTCCGGCTGGTCAGACGCTACTTCCGCAGCTGCGCGTCGCTGACCACGGCGCTGTCCGGCGGGCCGCGTCGACGCGGGCTGCTGGAGCGCTGGAGACGGGCGCACCATCTGCGCGAGATGACGACGCTGCCGGCGAAGCTCGCGGCCTGGGGAAACTTCATCGATGCGTCGGCGCCGCCCGGGGACACGGCAGCGCGGGTGGCGGCGGTGGTGACCGGCCTGCAGTCCGTGACGGCGCGCATGCGCGAGCTGCTCGAGGTGAGCGCAGTCGCGCAGGCGCCGCTGCTGGCGCGGGAGTTCGAGGCGGAGGTCACGGCCTGGCGCGGCGCCCTGGAGCAGCTCTTCGGCCAGCTCTCGGAAGACCCGGGAGCGGCGGAGAGCCGGGCGCTGGCCCGTTCCCTGGACGGCTTCCTCGAGCGCCTCGAGGCGCGCATCAAGGACGTCGTGGAGACGGTGGACAGCCGTGAGCTGCAGCCCGGCGACGGTGAGTGCTTCTACCGTCTGCTCGGTGCGTTCCGCAGCGTCTCGGAAGCGCTCGTGCGTTACGCGGACGCCGCGCCGGGGATCGAGTGGTCGCGCTGGCGCGAGGAGCGGTTCGTCTGAGCCGG
>CBDUCN010000096.1:0-15917 GCA_965365655.1 uncultured Gammaproteobacteria bacterium
GGGCGGCTGACGGGCGGCTACAGCCCGTCCAGCCGGCGGGCGAACCAGCCCGCGAGCAGCACGAGCCCGACGCCGGTCGCCGCGAGCACCGGGCGGAAGCCCGCCGCCTCGACGAGCAGGCCGTCGCCGGCGACGCCCACCGCCTGGCCGGCGAACAGGCAGAACGCGAACGCGGAGATCGCCGAGCCGCGCGCGGCCGGCACCATCTCCGTGGCCTGGGTCTGCAGGGTGTTGTGCAGCAGGTAGAACGCGAAGCCCAGCAGCGGCACGAGCAGCACGGACGCGGCCCACCACGGCGACAGCGCCAGCGCGATGAAGCCGGCGAGCAGCAGCCAGCCGCCCAGCACCACCATCCGGCGCGGTCCGAGGCGCGCCACCAGGGCGCCCACGGCCATGCTGTAGACGAGGCCGCCGATCCCGAAGCCCGCCAGCAGCACCCCGATCGCGGTGTAGCTGAGGTCGAACTCGAGGCGCAGGAACGCGCCCAGGTAGCCGAACGCGCCGTAGAACAGGCACCCCTCCACCGCCACCGCGGCGCAGATCACCCGGGCCCGGCGCGAGCGCAGGATGCCGGCGTAGCGCGCCAGCGCGCCGTGAGTCGGCCTCGCGGGGACCGGCTCGCGGCGCGCGAGCGGGATCAGCGCGAGGCCGATCAGCGCGAAGGCCGCCGCCGGGGCCAGGAAGCTCGCGCGCCAGCCGAGGTGGTCGCTGAACACGCCGCCCACCAGCGGCCCGCAGGCGGCGCCCAGCAAGGTGCCCGAGATGAAGCGCCCGAGCACCGGCTGGCGCTGCTCGAACGGCACGTTGTCGCCGACGAACGCGAAGGACAGCGGGATCACCGCTCCCGCGGTCATGCCGGTGAGGAAGCGGTACAGGGCCAGCGACGACAGGCTCCCGGCGGTGGCGCACGCGGCCGAGGCCAGCGCCGCGAGGCACAGCGCCGCGCTCACCGCGCGCAGCTTGCCGATGCGGTCGCCCAGCGGCCCGTGCACGAGCTGGAACAGGCCGTACGCGAGCGTGAAGCCGGTGATGATCACCGATGCCTCGGAGATCCCCGTGTCCATCTCCGCCGCGACCTTCGGCAGCAGCGGCTCGGCGAGGCGGATGCTGGCTCCGGAGACGAAGCCGCCGGCGGCGAGCAGCAGCAGTGGGGTGCGAAGTCGCGACATGGGCGGGCCGCGCGAGCGTACCTCATCGCCGCCGCGTGCGCGCCGCGCGATGCGCCCGCAACGCTGCCCGCACGGCCCCCGAGCGCCGGCGGCGGCGTTGCAGCGCCGGCGCCGCGTGGCATAGCCTCGACGTCGCGGCGCGTGCGCGCCCCGCGATGTCGGGGCCGGCGCGCGCCGGCCCCATCGAGACCATGGCCGGAGGGATTGCGATGCTCGTACGTTTCAAGAGCGACGTCGGAGGCTTCACGATGTTCGGCGACGTGGCGGTGAAGCTGCTGCGAATGGCGGGGCACAGCGCCAGCGTGCCCGGCGCGATCCCGGCGCAGGAGATCCCCACCGCGCTGGCGGCGCTCGAGAGCGCGCTCGCGAAGGTCGACGAGCCGCCGGCGGACGCGGGCGACGGCCAGGATCCGGAGCGCGAGCCCCCGGTCACCCTGTCGCGGCGTGCGTGGCCGCTGCTGGAGCTGCTGCGCAACGCGATGCGCGAGGAGTGCGGCGTGATGTGGGACCGCGGCTGAGCGCGGCGTGGATGCGGGGCGCCCGCGCGCGTCGTGCGCGCGCGGCCGGCCTCAGATCAGGCCGCTCGCCGCGAGGTTCTGCACCGTCTCGTTGACCAGCGCGCGCACCAGGCCGTCCAGGTCCTCGGGGTCGATGCTCTTCGAGCGCATGCCCCAGGCGACCTTGCCCTGCGGGGCCTGGTAGAGCAGCGTTTCCAGGCTCACGGTCTTGTAGGTGTCGGTGTAGCCCGGCCGGTACACCCGGTCCCACGAGTACGCGTAGAAGCGGTAGTAGTGGTCGTAGATGGGCCGGCGGTCGTACTCGTAGTAGCCGGGGAAGTAGACCTGCTCCTCGCCGGTGGCGGTGACGCGGGTCACGATCACCGCCTCGAAGCCGCGGCTGCGCACCGCCTCGTCGACCTGCTCCTCCGTCGGGCGCTCGGCCCCCGGCAGCACGGTGTAGCTCGCCGCCGCGCGCACGCCGCGCGCGCGCAGCGCCGCCGCGAGCTCGTCCTCGTACTTGCGCCGCGCGAACTGGTCCTCGGCCACGCCCATCACGAGCAGCGAGCGGAAGCGCACGTCGCCCAGCGCCGGGTCGCGCCAGGTCGCGGTGGTGGTGGTGGTCTCGCACGCGGCGAGCAGCAGTGCCGCGGCCAGCAGCGCCGCCGTCGCGCCGAGCCGGCGCAGGGTACTGAGCGGGGTGTTCATCGCGCTCGCAGTGTACCTCGGGCGGCCGCCGGTCGGCCCGGCGGCGCCGTCAGCCGATCTCGTCGTGCACCTGGCCGTAGCTGAGCAGCGCGAACAGCGCCGTGCCGCCGACCACGTTGCCGGCCAGGGTGGGCGCGAAGAAGCCGCCGATCGCGGCGCCGGCGGACACGCCGTCGCGCAGCCACAGCAGCGAGACCTCCACCGAGCCGGCGACCACGTGGGTGAGATCGGCGAGCGCGATGAGGTAGGTCAGCGCGACGATCAGCCACACCTGCGCCGAGCCGTCGGCCGTCGGCAGCATCCACACGACGGTCGCGATCAGCCAGCCCGCGACGATGCCCTTCACGAACATCTGCGCGGGCGTGTTCGCCATCAGGTGCCTGGCGATGGCGTCGAACTCGTGCATCAGCTCGGGCGTGAACACGGGAGCGGCGGCGATGAACAGCGCGACCGCGATGCATCCCGCGACGTTGGCGGCGAGCACCACGCCCCACAGCCGCAGCACCTGCGCCAGCGCGCGCGGGGACGGCGACTTCAGAAACGGCAGCACCACGGTGATGGTGTTCTCGGTGAACAGCTGCTGGCGTCCCATGATCACGACCAGGAAGCCGACGCAGTAGCCGAGGTTCTCCACCAGCGGCTTCCACGCCGCGTCGGGGAGATGCGCCGCCAGCAGCCCCTCGCTGATCATGGACAGCGAGATGGACATGCCCGCGGCGAGGCCCGAGAACGCGAGCGCCGAGTTCGAGCGGGTCAGCTCGTCCTCGCCCTGCGCGCGAACCACCTCGTAGACCACCGCGGCCCGCGGCTTCGCGCGCTGGTCGACCTCCTCGCGTTCCTTGTCGCTGAGGCGCGTGTCGCCCGGGGCGTCAGCCATCGTCCCGTGCGGAGTCCGCGTCCTCGTCGCCGGTGCGCTCTTCGTGGAAGCGCGCGCGCAGCCTGTCCATGGCCTCTTCGTGGGCCACCAGCGCGACCTCGTCGCCGGCGTCGAGGCGCATGCCGTCGTCGGGGAGGCGCGACTTCTCGCCCCGGGTCACGGCGATGATGCGCGCCTGGTGACCCAGCTCGAGGTTCGCGATGTCGCCGGCGCTGTGCTCGTCGACGACGAACGCGAAGAAGCGAAGGCCGCCGCGCAGCACGGTGTTGAGCCCCGCGGTCTCGCGCCCTTCGAGAAGGTCCATCAGGTTGTCGGCGATGCGCTCCGACGGAACGATGGGGTCGTCCAGACCGAGCTCGTGGCAGATGGGCTCGTAGTCCGGCTCCTCGATCATGGTCACCACGCGGCGGTAGCCCAGCGCGCGGCCCACCAGCGACGCGATGATGTTGTCCTGGTCGTCGTCGCTCAGGCAGAACAGCATGTCCGTCTGGGTGGATCCGGCCTCGCGCAGCACCGCCGGCCGGCTGCCGTCGGCGTTGAGGAAGCCGCAGTCGATCTCGTCGCGCAGGCGATCGAGCTTGTCGCGGTTCTTGTCGATGATCACCGCCTCGTGGCCGACCGCGACCATGCGCTTCGCGGTGGTCACCGCGAGCGGGCTGGCTCCGACGAAGACCACCCTCATGGCGTGTCGCTCACGGTGCGTCAGATCCTGCGCTTGCCGATCCAGGTCGCAGGATACAGCAGCACCACGAGGCCGATGATCTCGACCCGGCCCGCCAGCATGTCCACCGCGAGCACCCACTTCAGCAGCGCCGGCAGCTCGTGCCCGGTCACGCCGGTGGACAGTCCCGTGAGCGTCACCGCCGAGACGACGTCGAACAGCGCGTCCAGCGGCGCCTTGCCGGCGGCGAGGAACGCGAGCCACGACAGCGCGATCAGGGCCACGTAGCCGAGCACCAGCGCGACCGCGAGCTCGAACTCGCGTGGCATCACGCGCCGCCCCTCCACGCGCACCAGCAGGCGCGTTCCGCGCGCGGTGCTCGTGCGCGCGACGACGAGCTCCAGCAGCCTGAGCAGGATCAGCAGGCGCAGCAGCTTGATGCCGCCCGCGGTGGAGCCCACGTCGCCGCCGGTGAACATCGACATCACCATCACCCAGCGCGCGCCAGGCGACATCGCGCCGGGGTCCACCGTCGAGAATCCGGCGGTGGCCTGGGCCGAGATCACCATGAACGCGGCGTCGCGCGGATCCGCCGCGGCGGCGCCCGGCGTGACGGACTCCAGCCACCACACCGCGGCGAAGGACAGCGCGGTCAACGCGAGCAGCACGCGCAGCGCCGGGTCCGCCCACACCGCGCGCGGGTCGCGGTACAGGCCGCGGTAGTAGAACGAGAACGACACCGCCGACGCGAAGCACAGCGCGATCAGCACCGCCCGCGCGCTCCAGCCGGGCAGCCCGGCCGCGCTGTCGGTGAACGGCGAGAAACCTCCGGTGGAGGCGCCGGCCATCACGTGCAGCATCGCGGCCGCCGGGTCCGCCCCCGCGAGCACCATCGCGAGCAGCGCCGCGGCGCTCAGCAGCGCGTACACCGCCAGCGCGTGACGGGCGTGCGAGCGCGTGCCGCCGGCCAGCGACTCCGTCTCGCGCTCGTCCACGCCCAGGCGGGCCAGCGCCGGACCGGACTGAGACAGCAGCGCGAGCGCGAGCACCAGGATGCCGAGGCCGCCCACCCACTGCACCCACGCGGAGACGAAGTGAAACGCGAAGCCGGGCGCGAAGCCGTCGGGCAGCGTGTTCAGGCCGGTGGTCGTGACCGCGGACACCGCGTGGAACCACGCATCGGTCCACTCGAGGCCGTGCGCGGCGAGCGCCGGGGTCAGCACGACCGCGGCGAGCACGAAGGCCAGCGTGCCGATCACCACGGCCTCGTTGCGCTGCATGTCGGGGGGCACCCGCAGGCGCGCGCACGGCACGGCGACGGCAGCGACGAGCAGCACGGTGATGCCGAGGACGAGCGTCTGCGCGCGGGTCCCGCTGACCACGGTGACCGCGAGCGGCACCAGCATCAGCGCCGCAAACGGGATCAGCAGCTGCCCGAGGTACTTGCACACCACCCGCGGGCGAACGGCGAACTGCAGGCTGCGCACCTGCGCGTCTAGCAGCACGGCGGAGTGTCCGGGGCGGGCATGCGCCCATTATGCGACCGCAGCCGCGCGCCGCGGGCGCGTGCCCGCGGCCGGTGCTGCGGACGGGCTCAGTCGAGCGGGCGCGTGACCTCGAAGCCGCGGCCGTCGGCGCGGATCTCGAAGTCGCCGTCGATCACGGCGTAGCTCCAGCGCGAGGAGCGGCCCAGGCCGCCGAGCGGGAACACGTGCACGCCGGCGATGCCGCACGCGGGATCGGTGGCGGCGTAGGCGGCCAGCTCCGTGACCTGGCGGTCCGGCGCGGACACCGAGAGCAGCTTCGCGACGTTGCGCGCCTGGCGGGTCAGGAAGCGCATCGACGGGCCCACGCCGCAGGCCTTGGCGTGGCCGATCAGCGCCTTCAGCGTCGCGAGGCCCGGCAGGCCCACGACGATGGGCAGCCGGTTGCCCTCCATCTGCAGCAGCTTGTCCCACGCGATCACCGGTGCCGACTCGAAGCAGAACTGGGTGATCAGGTGCAGGTGCGCCCCGGTGCGCGACGCGAACGCGTTCTTCCACGCGACGGCGGCGCGCACTGCCTCTTCCGTGATGTCCGGGCTGCCCTCCGGGTGCCCGGCGACGCCGATGCGGGTGATGCCGTGACGGTCCAGCAGCCCCGTCTCGAGCAGCTGCATGCTGTCGGAGAACTCGCCGAGCGGCTGCGTCACCGCGCCCGCGATCGCGAGCACCTGGGTGACGCCCGCCTCCTGCGTGAGGCGCGCGAGCTTGTCGTCGAGGAAGCGCCGGCTCGGGATGCTGCGCGCCGCGAGGTGCGGCACCGGCTCGAAGCCCTCGGCGCGCAGCCGCTTCGCCACCGCGACGGTGTCGTCGAAGTCCGAGCCGGGCAGGAACGTGATGTAGACCGTGGTGCCGGGACGCAGGTGCGCGCGGTAGTCCGCGATCTTCGCCGCGGCGCCGGGCGTGGTCTCCGCGCTGAAGCCGGACATGAGATCGATGACCGGCGCGCGCAGCATGGCCGGGCTGGTGATGCCGTGGGTCGTGGACCACATGGGCGCTGACTCCGTACGAGGCATGGCCTCTCTCGTTCGCCGCCGGCCGGCGCTGCCTTCGAGCACCTGAACCGGGGCGCCGCGCGCGTGGTCCGGCTCACGGGCGGCGACGATAACGGTTCACGGCGCGATGAGAAGAGCGTCGGCGTGCGCGCGCAAGTACGTGTCGCGGGTGGGGAAGTCCGGGCACGCCGTGGCCCGTCGCGGCGCCGCGCGCGCGCTCAGAGCAGGTCGTTGAGCGGCGTGTCCGGGTCCGCGAGGCGCGCCGGGTCGACCGCCTCGAGGCGCGGGATCAGCTTGCGGCAGGCCATGAAGTCGCGGGCGCTGTTCACCGCGTCCGCCGCGACCGGCACGCCGTCGCGCAGGTAGAACACGATGAACGCGCCGCCGTCCATGTCGCCGCGCACCACCGCGCGGTCGTGGCCGGACGACAGCCCGATCATCTGCAGCTTGACGTCGTACTGGTCGGACCAGAACCACGGGATCTCGGCGTAGCGCTCGTCGCCGCCCATCAGGTTCGCGGCGGCCACGCGCGCCTGGGCGGTCGCGTTGTGCACCGACTCCAGGCGCAGGGTGCCGCCGAGCAGCGGCTGCGGGTGGCGCGTGCAGTCGCCGGCGGCGAGCACCGCCGGGTCCGCGGTGCGGCAGTGCTCGTCGACCACGATGCCGTCGTCGCAGGGCAGCCCGCAGTCCGCGGCCAGCTCCTGGTTGGGCACGATGCCGACGCCCATCACCACCAGGTCGGCGGCGTGCGCGCCCGCGTCGGTCGTGACCGCGCTCACCCGGCCGTCGCGGCCCTCGAAGCCCTGCACCGCGACGCCGGTGTGCACCGTCACGCCGTGCGACTCGTGCAGGCGGCGGAACCACGCCGACATCGCGGGCGGCACCACCCTCGGCAGCAGCCGCCCGGCGGCCTCCAGCACCGTGACCTCGGCGCCCAGCCCGCGCGCGACCGACGCCACCTCGAGGCCGATGAAGCCGCCGCCGACGACGACGAGGCGCGCGCCCTCGCGCAGGCCGCCGCGGATCGCGTCGACGTCGTCGAGGGTTCGCAGATCGTGAATGCCCTGCAGCCCGCGCCCCGGCAGCGCGAGCTCGCGCGGGCGGCTGCCCGTCGCGAGCACGAGCGCCGCGAAGTCCACCGTCGCGCCGTCGTCGAGCACGACGTGCCGCGCGTCGCGATCGACGGATACCGCGCGCCGGCCCAGCACCAGCTCGACGCCCTTCTCGGCCCAGTGGCCGGGGGGCTTCAGGAACGTGCGCTCGGGGGGGATGGCGCCGGCCAGCAGCTGCTTCGACAGCGGCGGGCGCTGGTACGGCGGGTGGCGCTCGTCGCCGATCAGGGTGAGCCGGCCCTCGTAGCCGGCGCGCAGCAGCGCGTCGGCGCACTGGCCGCCGCACTGGCCGGCACCGACGATGACGATGGATTCAGGGGGCATGGCGATGGCGTCCCGGGGCGCAGCGCCGGATGTTAGCAGGCCGGTGATCGATGCCGGCGGGCACCCGTCAGAGCGCGTGAACCTCTCGCGCGCCGGCGCACGCGGCGGTCGCGGTCACGCGGAACACGCGCGTCGTCATCACCGGCTCGGACTCGATGTCGGCGGAGGCCGGCACCGCGAGCGTCGCGAGGGTCTCGGTGCCTTCGAGCGGCGCGTAGCGCCGTCCCGGATCCGCGGCCAGCACCTCGACGCCGGCCGCCGCGGCGCCGGCCAGCCAGGCCGTGACGCGTGCCGCCAGCGGCTGCTCGTACCACAGGTCGGCGGCGAGGATCACGTCCACGGCCGGGGGCGGCGCGGCGAGCGGATCGCCGCCGGGCGCGGTCACCGCGACGCCGTTGCGCCGCGCGTTGATCGCGAGCGCGGCGCGCGCGAGCGGATCCGGGTCGCGGGCGATCACGGGCGCGGCGCCGCAGCGCGCGGCCGCGATCGCGCACAGCCCGGAGCCGCTGCCGAGATCCAGGACGCCGCGCCCGCGCACCCGCCCCGGGTGGTCCAGCAGCCAGCGCGCGAGCGCGCTGCCCCCGGGCCAGGCCACCGCCCAGAACGGCAGGGCGATGCCCAGCGCGCCGAGCTCGGCCTCGCCGCACTCCCACAGCGCGGTCAGGGCGTGCACCTGGCGCACGCGGATCTCCGGGCACAGCGCGACCGGCGCGTCGCGCGTGTGCCGGTGCACGAAACGCGAGGCCGCGCCGGGACACGCGGGTGTCGTGAGGTCGCTTCCGTCCATCAGCGCGAGCCCTTATCGTTGTGGCGAGGCGGGGTGAACGTGAGATCGGGCGACGCAGTCGGGCGACGCGGAGCCCGCTTCGCCGCGCGTGAACCGATGCAGGAGACGGCGCAATGGCCCGGGTCACCGTGGTGTACTGGCAGGATATACCTTCCATGGTGGAGGCGCGGGACCGCTCCGGGCGGCACAAGGTGCAGCTCAGCGCGCGCTTCCAGGAGCTGATCGACCGCGTCGCGATGCGCCAGGGGCTGCACGGCAGCGACCAGTACCTGCTGCAGTGGCGCCGTGGCGAGCCCGAGGAGCGCGCCGGCGAGCCGCAGGCGTGCGCGCGCGCGGTCGCGGACGACCTCGAGGCTCGCTACGACGCGATCCGCGACGCGGTGCTGGGCGTTGGCTGAGCAGGCTGCGGTGCACGCTGCGGACCTCGGCGACGCGCTGCCCGCCGCGGGCGTCGCGGTGCGCTTCGCGGTCGCCGACGTGCGCCCGCGCGCGGACCGCCTGCTGCGGGTGCAGGGCTACGCCGAGCCGGCCCGGGTGCGGCCGCGCATCCGCGAGGCCGCCGAGGAGGCGGCCCGGGTCGCCGCGGAGATCGCCCGCGGGGAGGTCGCATTGCGCCGCCTCGACATTGCCGCGCTGGACGGCGGGCGGCTGAGCCTGCAGGAGGGGCACGCGTTCCACTGCGATGCGTTCGAGCGTTTTCTCGGCGGGTGCGACGGGGTGATCGTGTTCGTGCTCACCGCGGGCGAGGCGTTCGACCGCGAGGTCGCGCGCCTGATGTCGTCGGACGAGCCGGTGCTGGCGCTGTTCCTGGATGCCGCCGGCTGGATGGCGGTGGAGTCGGTGACGCGCCGCTTCGCCGACGCGCTGAAGCGCGGCGCGCTGCGCGAGGGACGGCGCGTCACGCGCCGCATGGGGCCCGGCTACCGGTACCCCGCGGGCTCCAGCCGCGGGCACGCCGGCGCCGGAGCGGGGGCCGAGTGGCGGCTCGAGGAGCAGGCGGCGCTGTTCCGGGCCCTCGGCGCCGGGCCCGCGCTGCCCGTCGAGCTGCTGGACAGCTCCGCGATGCGCCCGAAGATGTCGCGCTCCGGGCTGTTCGGGCTGCGCCCGGGCGGGGTTGCGGGCGCCGGGCCGGCCCGTAGCATCGGCTGACGGCCATCGCGCCGCGCGAATCAGCCGGAGGTCAGACGATGCTGGTGAACGTATCCCCGCTGGATCCGGACGGCGTCGCCGCAGTGCAGGCGCTCGAGCGCGAGACCGGGCGCACCCTGCTCGCGTTCTCCCCGCTGCCGGTGGTCAGCGACGAGCTGGACGAGGACGAGCTCGCGCGCATTCGCGAGCTCGAGGGCCGCCTGGGCGTGATGCTGGTCGCGGTGCGCGAGCGCCCACAGCGCAGGCGGCGCCGCGACGGCTGAGCGTTCCGCCCGCCGTCAGGCCTTGTAGCGCTCCGCGAGCGCGAGCATCTGCGGAAGACCCACGATCGCGTTCTGGGTCTTGAAGTCCGACATGCGGTCGAGCTGCGACAGGGTGCTGCCGTCGGCGCGGAAGCGTTCCAGGAAGCCCCGCAGCTGGTGCGACACGAAGCGCCCCACCGCACCGGGGTGGATCACGACGCTGAAACCGAGCGCCTGCAGCCGCTCGGCGGGCAGGATGGGCGTCTTGCCGGACTCCACCATGTTGGCCAGCACCGGCTTGCCGAACGCGGAGCCCACCTGCGCGAGCTCGTCCTCGGACAGCGGCGACTCGACGAACAGCACGTCGGCGCCGGTCTCCGCGAACGCGTGGGCGCGCTCCATCGCCTGCTCGAGCCCCAGCGCGGTACGCGCGTCGGTGCGCGCGATGACGATGAAGTCCGGATCCACGCGCGCGTCCAGCGCCGCCTTCAGCTTGCCCAGCATCTCCGGGAGATCGACGACGCGCTTGCTGTCGAAGTGGCCGCAGCGCTTCGGCATCTCCTGGTCCTCGATGTGCAGCCCCGCGACGCCGGCGCGCTCGTACGCGCGCACCGTGCGCATCACGTTCAGCGCGTTGCCGTAGCCGGTGTCGGCGTCGGCGAACACCGGAAGCTCGACGGCGTCGGCGATGCGCCCGGCCTGGTCCACCATCTCGCTGAACGTGAGCAGCCCGAGATCCGGCTGCCCCAGGCGCACGTGCGACACGCCGGCGCCGGTCATGTACACGGCCTCGAAGCCGGCCGCCTCGATGCAGCGGGCGACGAACGGGTCGTAGGCGCCGGGGGCGATCAGGATCTCGGGGCGCTCGATGAGCGCGCGCAGTCGGGCGCATCGGGTCATCACGTTTCTCCAGGTCGGTGGGGCATTCTCGTGCGAAGCGGGTTCAGGACGTCGCGCCGCCGCCGCCTCGTCCGGCAGGCGGCGCGTCCGCCGCGCGCTGGCGCCGCGGCATGACCAGTCCCAGGTGGCGCCACAGGCGCCTGCGCAGGTCGTCGGGGAGCACGTTGTCCAGGTACTCCAGCGCGGTGCCGCGCAGGGTGCGATTGTCGCTCGTCAGCGCCTGCAGCGAGAGCTTCAGCGCGTCGCGGTCCAGCACCAGTCCGAGCAGCGTGAACACGTGATCCAGGCTGAGACTCTCGCCGCTCTCCACCGCGGCGTTGCCGGCGGTGGCGAAGCTCGCGTCGTCGCCCAGGCTGCGGGTGCGCCACACGTCGCGGTCGACGGTGACCTCGCGGCGCACGGCGTCGTACACGACGTCGGTGGGCAGCGTGAGATGCGGGTCCCGGGATCGCATGCGCGCGAGCGCGCGCGCGCTCGCGTAGCGCACCGCGAACTCGCCGTCGGCAAGCCCGTCCAGCAGCCCGCTCACCACGCGCGGGTTGTGGCAGATCTCCATCACCGCGGGCAGGCGCTGGCGCACGTTCAGCGGCTGGTCGGGATCGAGCAGCGCGTCGGTGAGCTGCCCCATGACCCGCGGCACCAGCCAGCGCAGCTCCGTGCGCGCGTCCTGCGCGAGATGCGGGTGGTCGAGCAGCGGCAGCAGGAACGGCACCAGGCGCACGCTCATGAAGTCGCCGCGCAGCACCTCGCGCACCCGCGCCTCGTCGCCGGAGCACAGATCCGACACCGCGCGCGCGAGGCGCTCCTCGGCCGGGGGCGGCTCCGGAGGCGGCCCGTCCACCGCTTCCGGCAGGTCGTCGTGGCCGCCGAAGATGGGGCCGGGGCGCGCCGGCCGGGCGCGGTCACGGCGCAGCTCCCGCACCCGCTCGGCCAGCGTCTCGCGCTCGGCGCTGGCGCTGCTCTCGGCCAGGATGCGCCGCGTGGTCGCGTCCAGGATGTCGTGCTCGGCCAGCGACACCGCGCCGCTGCGCAGCGTGCCGGCGAGCTGCTCGACGTAGCCGCGGTGCAGGCGCACGACCAGCGCGAGCGCGGCGGCGCCGGTGCAGGCGGCCAGCAGCAGCAGCACGGCCGGCGGCACCCCGGGCACCAGCGCCAGCAGCGCGAGCACCGCGCCGCTTCCGAGCACGTCGCCCAGGCGATCCCCGGCGACGTCGATGATGGTCTTGGTGGGGCGCTTCGCGTGCGGCGGCAGCGGCGCGTAGAGCAGCTCGAAGGTGCTGCGGAACAGCGAGTTCGCGAGCACCGCATGGGCGCCGCGCAGCAGCGCGGTGCTCGCCAGCGATACCGCGAGGCTCGCCGCGAGGCTGCCGGCCAGCACCACCGCCGGCAGCGTCGCGAGCACCGGCCCGATGCCGAAGCGCTCGAGCACCCGCGGCCCGAGCATGGACTGCAGCAGGAAGCCGACGACGCCGGCCACCGCGTAGAACGCGGCGAAGAACGCCACCAGGTGCTCGCGGCTCTCGAAGTGCTGCGCAGCCTGCGCCTTGAACGCGAAGTCCACGAGCGCGGCGGTCATCGCGACCAGCGTGAGCAGTGCCGCCATGTGGCGCAGGTACGGGATGCCGGCGATCACCTCCAGCCCCGAGCGCATCGGCGCCTCGGTGCTGCGCGTGGGCTCGCCCAGCGTCGCGCCCAGCGGCGCGAGTATCGCGGCGCACGCGAGGTTCAGCAGCGAGAGCAGCACCAGCATGCTCGGAAATCCCAGCGCGTCCGCGACCAGGTTCGCGAGCACGCCGCCCAGCACGCCGCCGAGCGTGGCGCCGGCCGCGATGCGCGCGATGCGCGGCTTCGCCGCGTGCGGATCGAAGCGCTCGTTCACCAGCGACCAGAAGCCGCTGATCACGATCACCCCGAAGCCCGACATGTGCAGGTACAGCAGCGCGGCGGTCACGCCCGGCGCCTGATCCAGCATCACGCGCTCGGCGAGGAACATCGCGGCGCTCGCGGCGAAGGCCGCGGGCACGGTGCGTCCCGGCCCGAAGCGGGTGAGCAGCGCGGACATCGCGATCACTCCGAGCAGGGAGACCACCGCGCCGGCGATCACGGCCTTCGGAAGCTGCGCGACCTCGTAGTGCGACAGGAACAGCGCGTCGCGCGCCGCCTTGCCCGCGACCTGCTGCGCGATCATCAGCGTCGCGGCGGCGATCGCGAAGCGGGTCGGAAAGCGGGCGGCGGCCCGGATCGGGTTCACGGCGATGGCGTCGCGCTCAGGCCGGCGCCGGCACCGCCGGCGCGGCGCTCACCCGGGCGTACTCGCGGCCGAGGGCGGCGATGACGACCAGCCACGCGGCGCACAGGACGACGGTGAGCCAGCCGAGCTGCGTCACGCCGAGCACGCCGGTGAAGCCGATGATCAGGAACGAGCCCGCGACCTTGAACAGCCGGTAGCCCAGCATGTCGATCCACGCCTTCGCCTGGTACGTGCGCACCGGGTCCACGGGGATGTAGAGCAGCTCCTTGGACGCGCGGTTGATCGAGTACGACAGCCCGCGGTCGGCGATCTTCATCGCGGCGGCCATCCACAGCACCGGCTGCGCCATGAACGCCAGCGAGAACAGCGTCAGCACCACCGGCTGGGTGACCAGGCCGGCGATCGTGCCCATGAAGCGGTGGATGAGCGGCGTGAGCAGCACGTTGACGCCGATGGAGACCAGCCCCAGCACGCTGAAGAAGCCCGAGATGAACGCGGTGCGCGCATCGCGCTGCGGGTACGCGTCGTTCACGGCGTTCAGGAACTGGTACTCCACCACCGGCTGCACGATCTGCGAGCACAGCAGCAGCGCCGCGATCAGCAGCAGGTAGCGGCTCGTGAGCAGGGCCCGCCAGCCGCCGCGCGCGGACACCGGCTGCGCACCCGTGCCGCCGGTCAGCTCGCGGTACAGCCCGAGGCGCGACATCCACAGGTTCAGCCCGACGATCAGCACCAGGCACGCGGCGCACGACAGAAGCAGATCCGGCGTGCCCATCGGCGTGAAGGTGAGCAGCGCCGCGGCGAACGCGCCGCCGGCGACGCCCCCCGCGAGCCCGCCGCTGCCGACGAACCAGTAGCTGCGCCGTCCCTCGTCGCTGGACGTGATGGTGTTGGTGAGGCTCCAGAACTGCTCGACCAGCACGACGCTGAAGATGTCCACCAGCACGTAGAAGCCGACCGCCGCGCTCGGGCCGTGCACCGCGAACAGCACCCGGAACGCGACCAGCGCGACGATGAACACCGCGCACGACGCGAGCACCACCGACAGCCGCCGGTAGCGCTCGACGATGCGGTGGTAGACGCCGATCAGGGCGGCGAGCAGGGTCGCGGTGACGATCCACAGCCACGGGAAGGCGTCCGGGTCGAAGTACTCCAGCACCAGGGACCGGCTGGCCGCCTTGACCTGGTAATACGCGAGGATGATCAGGAAGAAATTGAGGAACAGCACCACGGCGCGCGTCGCAAGACCGCGATGTTCCGCTGGCGCACCCCCCGTACTGGTGCTATCTTCCGCCGCCATGCGTCCTCGCTACCTCATCTTCCTGCTGCAACTCGCTGTTTCATGGCCACTTTCGGTGGCCGCGGACAGCGCAGACGACTTCATCCCGCTGCGCGAGGCCTTCGATCCGGGCCTGCAGCAGCGCCTGGACCGGGTGCTCACGCGCCTCGGCCTGGAGCGCCCGGCGCGTGATGGACGCCTCGCGGTCGCGCTGGCCGACATCAGCGACCCTGCCGACCCGCGCCTCGCGTCGGTCAACGGCGACGAGATGCTGTACGCGGCGAGCCTGCCGAAGATCGCGATCCTGCTCGGCGCGTTCGTCGAGGTCGAGCGCGGCCATCTCACTCTGGACACCCCGACGCGCGAGTCGCTCACGCAGATGGTGCGCGTGTCCTCGAACGTCGAGGCCACGCGCATGCTCAACCGCGTGGGCAAGCGCAACCTGATCGACATCCTGCGCTCGAACCGCTATCGCTTCTACGACCCCGCCACCAACGGCGGCCTGTGGGTCGGCAAGGAATACGGCAAGTCGGCCGCGTACCGCCGCGACCCGCTGCACAATATTTCACACGGCGCGACGGCTCTGCAAACGGCGCGCTTCTATTACCTGCTCGAGAGCGGGCGGCTGCTGGACGCGCGCCTGTCCGGCGAGATGAAGCGCATGCTGGGCAACCCCGGCATCAAGCACAAGTTCGTCAAGGGGCTCGCCGCGTATCCCGGGGTGAAGGTTTTCCGCAAGTCCGGCAGCTGGCGCCGGTGGCACGCCGACAGCGCGATCGTCGAGGACGGCGATCGCAAGTACATCCTGGTCGCGCTGGCCGAGGACCCGCAGGGCGGACGCTGGCTGGAAGATCTCGCGCGCGCCGTGCATCCGCTGGTCGCCGCGCGTCGCGTCGCGTCGCGCTGAGCCGGAGCGCAGCGGCGTCGCCGGCCCCGGCACCCGCCGGCGCCGCGAAGCATCCCATCGTCGAAGAGCGCGCCCTGCACGCAGCGCTGGCGGCGCGGCTCGCTGACGGTCCCCGCCCGACCATCGCATCTTCGCACCGGAGCACGATCCGGCCGTGAGCGCGCCGCGTGCGGGGCGCACTGTCCGCCGCTGGCTGCCGTGCCTGGAGTGGGGCGCGCGCTACGGGCGAGCGCAGGCGCTGGACGACGGCATCGCGGCGCTGATCGTCACGATCATGCTCATCCCGCAGTCGCTGGCCTACGCGCTGCTGGCCGGGCTGCCTGCACAGGTGGGGCTGTACGCGTCCATCGCGCCGCTGGTGCTGTACGGCGTGTTCGGCACCAGCCGGGTGCTCGCGGTGGGGCCGGTGGCGGTGGTGTCGCTGATGACCGCGGCGGCGGTGGGCGAGGTGGCGGCGCCCGGCACGCCGGAGTACGTCGCGGCGGCGCTCGCGCTGGCGCTGCTGTCCGGCCTGATGC
>CBDUCN010000097.1:0-15830 GCA_965365655.1 uncultured Gammaproteobacteria bacterium
GCGCCGGCATCCACGGGTCGCCCGTGCGCTTCTTCGTCACCGCCGTCCCCCCGTGTCCGCGCCGCGCGTCATGAGCGCATGATCGGTCGGTCTGCGTCAGGACGCCCCCTCCGACGACCGTCGCCGCAGCCCGTCATCGGAGCCGGCGTCATCGACGTCCCGGAAGCGATCACCGCCGGTCTGGAGCCTGTACCCGCGCGTGCCGCGGTGACGGCCGTGTCGCGCGCCGCCGCCGCGCGGTCCGCGGACGGGTCACGTGCTCTTCGGGACGGGCGAAGGTGGTGCCGAGGAGAGGACTTGAACCTCCACGGGGTTGCCCCCACTGGCACCTGAAGCCAGCGCGTCTACCAATTCCGCCACCTCGGCAAAGGTTCGGGCCGCGCGCCGCGTGGTGGTCTATGCTCTCGGCATCGAACCCCGCGCGCGCCGGTCAGGGCCCGGTCAGGCAGGCGCGCGAGGGTAGCGACCCCCCCTGGGGATGTCAACGCGACCGCGGCCCCGGTCTGCCGTCCCGCCCAACCTGCCGGATCCCGATGACCCAGCCTGAAAGAGACGACATCCGGGCGCTGCTCGAGCGCCAGGGCGTGCCGATGACGCTGGACGCCCTCGCCGAGGCGCTGGGCGTTCCGCAGGGGCGCGAACGCAAGCAGCTGTTCCGCGCGCTGCGCGCGATGCAGCGCGACGGCGAGCTGCTGCGCAACCGTGCCGACGAGTACGGCCTGACCCGGCGCATGGACCTGGTGCGCGGGCGCGTGCAGGGGCACCGCGACGGCTACGGCTTCCTGATCCCCGACGAGGGCGGTCAGGACCTGTTCCTCTCGCCGCGCCAGATGCGCAAGGTCATGCACGGCGACCGCGTGGTCGCGCGCGTGGTGTCGGTGGACGCCCGCGGGCGCCTGGAAGGCGCGGTGGTGGAGGTGATCGAGCGCGCCACCACGCAGGTGGTGGGCCGCTTCGTGCGCGACGCCGGCGTGTCGCTGGTCGTGCCCGACGATGCGCGGCTGCGCCACGACATCCTGATCGCTCCCGAGGATTGCGGCGGCGCCGCGGACGGCGACATCGTGGTCGCGGAGCTGACGGAGTACCCGGAAAAGCGCCGCCAGGCGGTGGGCCGCGTGGTGGAGGTGATGGGCGCGCACATGGCGCCCGGCATGGAGGTCGCGATCGCGATCCGCGCCCACGGCCTGCCCGCGGCGTTCCCGCCCGACGCGCTCGCGGAGGCGGCGCGGTTCGGCGACAGGGTGCCCGCCGCGGCGAAGCGCGGGCGCACGGACCTGCGCGACCTCCCGCTGGTCACCATCGACGGCGCCGACGCCCGCGACTTCGACGACGCGGTGCACTGCCGGCGCACGCCGAGCGGCTGGAAGCTCACCGTCGCGATCGCCGACGTGTCGGCGTACGTGAAGGCCGCCAGCGCGCTGGACGTCGAGGCGGAGCAGCGCGGCAACTCGGTGTACTTTCCGGACAACGTGATCCCGATGCTGCCCGAGGCGCTGTCCAACGGCCTGTGCTCGCTGAATCCGGACGTGGACCGGCTGTGCATGGTGTGCGAGATGCTGGTCGCCGACGACGGGAGCGTGCGCCGGGCGCGCTTCTTCGAGGGTCTGATGCGTTCCCACGCGCGTCTCACCTACGACGAGATGGCCGCGATCGTCGCGGACCGCGACGCAGCGGCGCGGCGCGCGCGCGGCGACCTGGTCGCGCACCTCGACGAGCTGTACCGGCTGTACAAGGCGCTCTCGCGGGCGCGCAAGACGCGCGGCGCGCTGGACCTGGACACCGCCGAGACGAAGGTCGTGCTCGGCGAGGGCGGCAAGGTCGAGCGCGTCGCGACCGTGGTGCGCAACGACGCCCACCGCCTGATCGAGGAGTGCATGGTCGCGGCCAACGTCGCCGCGGCGCGTTTCGTCACGCGCAAGAAGGTGGCGAGCCTGTTCCGGGTGCACGACGGCGCGCGCCCCGAAGGCCTGGACGCGCTGCGCACCTACCTCGCGGGCGCCGGGCTGACGATCGCCGGCGGCGCGACGCCGGAGCCGAAGCACTACCAGTCGCTGCTCGCGCGCGCGCGGCGGCGGCCGGACTTCGCGCTGATCCAGGTGATGGTGCTGCGCTCGCTGTCGCAGGCCGTCTACACCCCGGACAACGCCGGCCACTTCGGTCTCGCGCTGGACGCGTACGCGCACTTCACGTCGCCGATCCGCCGCTACGCCGATCTCGTCCTGCACCGCGCGATCAAGCACGCGCTGAACGGGCCGCGGCGCGCCCCGTACCGCTATCCCCGCGAGCGCCTGGTGACGCTGGGCGAGCACGTCTCGATGACCGAGCGGCGCGCCGACGACGCCACCCGTGACGCGATCTCGTGGCTCAAGTGCGAGTACATGCTGGACAAGGTCGGACGCGAGTACCGGGGCACGGTGACCGGGGTCGCCGCGTTCGGGCTGTTCGTGACCCTGGACGAGCTGCAGGTGGAGGGGCTCGTGCACGTGAGCGTGCTCGGGCGCGACTATTTCCACTTCGACCCGGCGGGGCAGGTGCTGCAGGGCGAGCACACCGGCGAGCGCTTCCGCGTGGGTGACGGCCTGCAGGTGCGCGTGATCCGCGCGGACCTGGACGAGCGGAAGGTGGACTTCGAGCGCGTGGGCGGCGGCTCGCGGGAGCCGGGGCCGGAGCGCGGCGGCGAGCGCGGCCGGCGGCGCGGCGGTGGACGCGGTCCGCGCGGCAGCCGGGGGAGCCGGCGCCGGTGAGCGGCGACGAGCTGGTCTACGGCCAGCACGCGGTGGCCGGCCTGCTCGACGTCGACCCGGGACGGGTCCGCGAGGTGTGGCTGCAGCGCGGGCGCGAGAACCGCCTCGCGGAGCGCCTGCAGCGCCGCTTCTCCGGCGGCGGGGTGCCGGTGCACCTGCTGCCCCGCGCGCGCCTCGACGCGCTGCTGGGTGACGTGCGCCACCAGGGCGTCGCGGTGCGGGTCGCGCCGGCGCCGGAGGTCGACCTGCGCGCGGTGATCGCCGGCCTGCGTCCGGACACCACGCTGGTGCTGCTGGACGGCGTCCAGGACCCGCGCAACCTGGGCGCGGTGCTGCGCACCGCCGACGCCGCGGGGGCGGCCGCCGTCATCTATCCGCGCAGCCGGGGCACGGGCCTCACCGCGGCGGCGCGCAAGACCGCCAGCGGCGCCGCCGAGCGGGTGCCGGCGATCGCGGTGTCCAACCTGTCGCAGGCGATGGGACGGCTGGCGGATGCGGGCGTGCGGCTGCTCGGCACCGCAGCGGATGCCGGGCTCAGCCTGTACGACGCGGACCTGCGCGGGCCGCTGGGCCTGGTGCTCGGCGCGGAGGACGCGGGCCTGAGGCGCCTGACCCGCGAGCGCTGCGAGCAGCTGGTCCACCTGCCGATGGCGGGCGGCGTGTCGAGCCTGAACGTGGCCGTCGCCGCCGGCGTGTGCCTGTACGAGGTGGTGCGCCGGCGGCGCGCCGGCGCGGCACGGGAGTGACCGGCCCGGCGGGGCCTGCTATATTGCCCGGCTTCGCGCCGGGCGCATGCCCGCGCGGAGATCGTCCAGGCCCGGAAGTCCGGGGGCGGCGGGCCGGCGACATGCGCCGGCAGGCCCCGCCCAGGCTCCGATGGCGTTCCTTGCCTCACCCGCGCCGCGGGGAGGCGAGGCGCGGGCACCGCCGCGTGGCGGGCGTGCGCGCCGAACCGTAGGGAGCATGTTGATGCGACATTACGAGATCGTGTTCCTGGTCCACCCGGACCAGAGCGAACAGGTGCCCGCGATGGTGGAGCGTTACCGCACCATGATCGAGGGCGAGGGCGGCACGATCCACCGCCTCGAGGACTGGGGGCGGCGCCAGCTCGCGTTCCCCATCTCCAAGGTGCACAAGGCGCACTACGTGATGATGAACATCGAGTGCGGCCAGAAGGTGCTCGACGAGCTGAACAGCGCCTTCCGCTTCAACGACGCGGTGCTGCGCAACCTGGTCATGTCCCGCAAGAAGGCGGTCACGGAGCCGTCGCCGCTGGCCAAGGCCAAGGACGACCGCGACGACGACCGCCGGCGCGAGCGCCGCTCGCGTGACGGGGACGGGCGCGGCGAGGGCCGCGGGGACGGCGAGCGCGGCGAACGCACCGAGCGCGGCGAACGCAGCGAGCCCGCCACCGCCGACGCCAGCGACGACTGAAGCACGCCACAGCGAACGTCCGGCGCGCGCGTGAGCGTGCGCCACCAGGAGCAGCACCATGTCCAGATTCTTCCGCCGCCGGCGCTTCTGCCGGTTCACCGTCGACGGGGTCGAGGAGATCGACTACAAGGATCTCAACACCCTGAAGGCCTACGTCTCCGAGACGGGCAAGATCGTGCCCAGCCGCATCACCGGCACGAGCGCGCGCTATCAGCGCCAGCTCGCGCGCGCGGTGAAGCGTGCCCGCTACCTCGCGCTGCTGCCTTACAGCGACGCACACTCCGCCTGATCACGGCACGCCGCGCGGTGCACCGGGCGCATGCGGCCCGCTGAGCACGGCACGCGTGCGAGGAGACCGAGGTGCGCGCGCTGCTCGCGCTGATCATGCGTGGCCGGGCCCAGGCCATGACGGCCGCTGCCGTGTGCGCGGCGCTGTCGTTGCTGTTCCCGCCGCTGAGCTACGCGAGCGGAGCGGTGATCGGGCTCGCGACGCTGCGCCAGGGCGCGCGCGAGGGCGCGCTGGTGATCGGGGGCTCGGTGCTGCTGTGCGGAGTGTTCGCGTTTCTCGTCGCGGGCACGCCGGCGCCGGCGCTCGCGTTCCTCGCGATGAGCTGGCTGCCCGCCTGGCTGGTCGCCGCGGCGCTCGCCGCCACCCGCTCGCAGGGCGTCGCGCTCCTGGCCTCGGCGGGCCTGGGTGCGCTGGCGGTGGTCGCGATGCATCTCGCGCTGGGAGACCCGGCGCGCTGGTGGCGCGACGCGCTGGGAGAGTTCTTCGCGCCGGCGCTGGAGAGCGCCGGCGGCGAGGCCGGGCAGCGCCTCGTGGAGGTGCTGGACGTGTGGGCGCCGCGCATGACGCGCTACTTCGGCGCCGCGGTGACCGGCGGCGTGACGCTCAGCGTGCTGCTCGCGCGCTGGGGGCACTCGGTGCTGGACAACCCGGGCGGTTTCGGCCAGGAGTTCCGCACCCTGGACGTGGGTCGCGTGGCGCTGGGGGTCTGCCTGGTGCTCGTGGCGGTGGGGCTGTTCGCGGGCGCGCCCGGGACCCTGATCGGCGACCTGGTGGGCCCGGTGACCGTCGTGCTGATGTTCCAGGGGCTGGCGGTCGCGCACGGGGTGGTGCGCAATCGCGGCCTCGCACGAGGATGGCTGGTGGCGATGTACGTGCTGCTGGTGGTGCCGCCGCACCTCGCGGTGTCGGTGCTGGCAGTGACCGGGCTGCTGGACGGCTGGCTGGGCCTGCGCGCGCGCGCGGGCTCCGGAAGCAGCTGAGGTGAGCGGCCGCGAGGCGGCGGGACGGACCGGGGGCGCGCGCGATTGCGCCCGCAGGGGATCGAGGGCGCGCGTGGGCGCGTCCGCAACGCACAGACGACGAGGACGCGAGTGATGGACATCATCCTTCTGGAGAAGGTGCAGAACCTGGGTGCGCTGGGCGACACCGTGCGGGTGAAGCCGGGTTACGCGCGCAACTTCCTGATCCCGGGCGGCAAGGCGGTCGCGGCGACACCCGCGAACATCGCCGCCTTCGAGGCGCGGCGGGCCGAGCTCGAGAAGGCGCAGGCCGACGCGGTGGCCGCGGCCCAGGCGCGCGGCGCGAAGCTCGAGGACCTGCGCATCGTGGTGCGGCGCAAGGCCGGCGAGGAGGGCAAGCTGTTCGGATCGGTGGGGCCCGCCGACGTCGCGGAGGCGATCACCGCCGCCGGCGTCGAGGTGGAGCGCGCCGAGGTCCGCATGCCGGGCGACTCGGTGCGCCAGGTCGGCGAGTACCCGGTCGAGATCGTGCTGCACGCGGACGTGATCGCGGAGGTGACGCTGGCGGTCGAGGCCGAGGAGTAGCACTCCGACGGCGCCGCCCGCGCCGTGCCGCGGGGGCGGTCCTGGCGCACGCCGGGGGGTGCTATCCTGACCCGGCCGCCGCACTCCCGGCGGCGTGTTGTCCGATCACCCGCACGTGCCCCAGCCCATGGCCGAAACCGCGCTCACCGATCGCCGACCGGGTGCCGCCGCGGCGCTCAAGGTGCCGCCGCACAGCATCGAGGCCGAGCAGTCCGTGCTGGGCGGGCTGATGCTGGACAACGCGGCCTGGGATCGCATCGCCGACAAGCTCAACGAGGCGGACTTCTACCGCCGTGATCATCGGCTGATCTTCGCCGCGGTCAGCGCGCTCGCGGATCAGAGCCGCCCCTTCGACGTGGTCACGCTCTCCGAGTGGCTGGCGGGGCGCAACCAGCTCGACGAGGCCGGCGGACTCGGCTACCTGGGCGAGCTCGCGCACAACACGCCGAGTGCCGCGAACATCCAGGCCTACGCCGACATCGTGCGCGAGCGCTCGGTGGTGCGACAGCTGATCGGCGCCGGCACTGCGATCACCGAATCCGGCTTCAACACCGATGGCCGCTCGGTGTCGGAGCTGCTGGACGACGCCGAGCGCCGGGTGTTCGAGATCAGCGACAGCGGCGCGCACCGCGCGGGCGGCTTCGCGCCGGTGCGCGAGGTGCTGGTCGACGTGATGGACCGCATCGAGAAGCTGTTCGAGAGCGAGAGCGCGATCACCGGCCTGTCCACCGGCTTCAACGACCTCGACGAGAAGACCTCCGGCCTGCAGTCGTCGGACCTGATCATCGTCGCGGGCCGCCCGTCCATGGGCAAGACCTCGTTCGCGATGAACATCTGCGAGACGGCGGCGATCAAGGGACGCCAGTGCGTCGCGGTGTTCAGCATGGAGATGCCGGCCGAGCAGCTCACGATGCGCATGCTGTCGTCGCTGGGGCGCATCGATCAGCAGAAGGTGCGAAGCGGACGGCTCGCGGACGAGGACTGGCCGCGGCTGACCTCCGCGCTGACGATGCTCAACGACACCGAGATCTTCATCGACGACACGCCGGCGCTCAATCCGTCCGAGCTGCGCGCGCGTTGCCGGCGCCTGAAGCGGGAGAAGGATCTGGGACTGGTGATCGTGGACTACCTGCAGCTCATGCAGGTGCCCGGCACGCGCGAGAACCGCACCAACGAGATCTCCGAGATCTCGCGCTCGTTGAAGGCGCTCGCGAAGGAGCTGGACGTGCCGGTGATCGCGCTCTCGCAGCTCAACCGCAGCCTGGAGCAGCGCCAGGACAAGCGTCCCCAGATGTCGGATCTGCGCGAGTCGGGCGCCATCGAGCAGGATGCCGACGTGATCCTGTTCGTGTACCGCGACGAGGTGTACCACGAGGACAGCAAGGACAAGGGCAAGGCCGAGATCATCATCGGCAAGCAGCGCAACGGCCCCATCGGCCGCGTGTGGCTCACGTTCCTCAACCAGTACACCCGCTTCGAGAACTTCATCCCCGACGACTACGCGGGTGGCGGCTTCTATCCGCCCTGATCGCCCGCGCAGCGCGCGATGAGTGCGGCGCCCCTGGGCGCGGTGGCGCACGTCTCGCCGTCGGCGCTCGCGCACAACCTGCGGCGCGTGCGCGAGCTCGCCCCGAACTCCAGGGTGCTGGCGGTGATCAAGGCCGACGCCTACGGCCACGGCCTGCTCACCGCCGCGCGGGCGCTGGCCGACGCCGACGGCTTCGCGGTCGCGCGCCTGGACGAGGCGGAACGCATCCGCGCGGCGGGCCTGCGCCAGCGGGTGCTGCTGCTGCCCGGCGTGGATCGCCCCGAGGACCTGCTGTTCGCGGCGCGCCTGGGCCTGGATCTCGCCGTGCACCACGAGTCCCAGGTGCGGCTCGTCGAGCAGGCACCGCCCGGGACGCGGGTCTGCCTGTGGCTGAAGGTGGACAGCGGCATGCACCGCCTGGGCTTCGCGCCGGGCCAGGTCGCGTCGGCGCACGCGCGGCTCACCCGCAGCGGCGTGTCGCCGGAGCCGGTGCGCGTGATGACCCACCTCGCCGACGCCGACGATCGCGCGCGCGACACCACGCCGCGGCAGGTGACGGCATTCCGTGACTGCACCGCCGGCCTCGGCGTGCAGGCCAGCATCGCGAACTCCGCGGGCGTGCTGGCCTGGCCGCGCACCCACGGCGACTGGGTCCGGCCCGGCATCATGCTCTACGGCGTGTCCCCGTTCCCGGGCGAGTCCGGTGCCGATGCCGGGCTGCGTCCGGCGATGCGGCTCGCGACCCGCCTCATCGCGGTGAACCGCATCCCCGCGGGCGGCGCGGTCGGCTACGGCGGCACCTTCGTCGCGCCCGCGGACATGGACGTGGGCGCCGCCGCGGTGGGCTACGCCGACGGCTTCCCGCGGCATGCGCCGGACGGCGCAGCGGTGCTGCTCGCAGGCCGCCCGGCGCCTGTCGCGGGGCGAGTGTCCATGGACACGGTGACGCTGGATCTCCGCGGCCACCCCGATGCGCGGCCGGGCGACGAGGTCACGCTGTGGGGCTCCGGCCTGCCGGTGGAGCGGCTCGCCGAGGCCGCCGGCACGATCGGGTACGAGCTGCTGTGCCGGGTGGGGTCGCGGGTGCCGCGCGTGATCGAGTGAGCTGACCGCGGCGGCAGACGCTGACGCCCGGCGGCGGCTGCGGCTCGCGCGGTGCCGGCGCGGCGCCGGGCAGACCGGCCGGCGCGACGGCGGCGGGGCTGGCATGATCGGGCGCAGCCCGTGTTCGCCGCCATCGTCGATCCGCCATGCCCAGCGCCCGTGCCCGTACCCGATTCGCCTGCACCGAGTGCGGTGCCAGCGCGTCGAAGTGGACCGGGCAGTGCGCCGAGTGCGGCGCCTGGAACAGCCTGGAGCCGGCCGCCGCGGCGGGCGCGGGCGGCCGGGCCGGGTGGGGCGGCGCGGCCCCGGCGGCGAGGGTGGTGGACGCCGCGGAGGTGGATGCCCGGCCGGAGCAGCACCGCGCGACCGGCATCGGCGAGCTGGACCGGGTGCTGGGCGGCGGGCTGGTGCCCGGCTCGGTGGTGCTGATCGGCGGCGATCCGGGGATCGGCAAGTCCACGCTGCTGCTGCAGGCGGCCGCGCGGCTGCGCGACGTGGGGCTCACGCCGCTCTATGCGAGCGCCGAGGAGAGCCTGTCGCAGGTCGCGCTGCGCGCGCGGCGCCTGGGCCTGGACGGCGCGGGGCTCAAGCTGCTCGCGGAGACCGCCGTGGAGCGCATCCTCGCCGCGGCCGCGACGGAGAAACCCGGCGTGCTGGTGGTGGATTCCATCCAGACCGTGTTCACCGAGGCGCTGCAGTCGGCGCCCGGGGGCGTGCCGCAGGTGCGCGAGTCCGCGGCGCGGCTGACGCGCTTCGCGAAGGACACCGGCACGGCGGTGTTCCTGGTCGGTCACGTCACGAAGGAGGGATCGCTCGCCGGGCCCCGGGTCCTCGAGCACATGGTGGACGCGGTGCTCTACTTCGAGAGCGAGAGCAACCAGCGCTACCGCGTGGTGCGCGCGGTGAAGAACCGCTTCGGCGCAGCCAACGAGCTCGGCATCTTCGCGATGACCGACGCCGGGCTGAAGGGCGTCGCGAACCCGTCCGCGATCTTCCTGAGCCGCCACGACGAGGGGGTGCCGGGCAGCGTGGTCACGGTCACCCGCGAGGGCAGCCGCCCGCTGCTGGTGGAGCTGCAGGCGCTGGTGGACGACTCGCCGCTCGCGAACCCGCGGCGTCTCGCGGTGGGGCTGGACGGGAACCGGCTCGCGATGCTGCTCGCGGTGCTGCACCGCCACGCCGGCGTCGCGGTGCACGGGCAGGACGTGTTCGTGAACGTGGTCGGAGGCGTGCGGGTGGGCGAGACCGCCGCCGACCTGCCGATCCTGCTCAGCGTGCTGTCGAGCTTCCGCTCGCGCGCGCTGGCGCGCGAGCTGGTGGTGTTCGGGGAGGTCGGGCTCGCCGGCGAGATCCGCCCGGTGCCGAACGGCGAGGAGCGGCTGCAGGCCGCCGCGCAGCACGGCTTCACCCGCGCCCTCGTGCCGGCCGCGAACAAGGTGCGCCGGGTCCCCGCCGGCATGCGCGTGGTGCCGGTGCAGCGTCTGGCCGACGCGATTGACGCGGCCGGCGAGGATACCGGTGACGAGGCCCCTGCGCAGACCTGAGCGGCGCGCGCCTCAGTCCTCCTCGACGGTGGCCAGCGGGCGGTCGAGGCGCGGCGCGATGCGCACCGTCTTCACGGCGTTGCCGGTGGTCTGCACCACCTCCAGCGGGTAGTTCGCGACCAGGATCGTCGTGCCCGCCTCCGGGATGGCCTCCATGTGCTCGATGATCAGCCCGTTCAGCGTCTTCGGGCCGCTGGTGGGGAGCTGGAAGCCGTGGAAGCGGTTCAGGTCGCGGATGCTGGTGGAGCCGTCGACCAGGAACGTGCCGTCCTCCTGCGGGTGCACGTCGGTGCTGAGCTGCGACGGATCCGAGGTGTACTCGCCGACGATCTCCTCGAGCAGGTCCTCCAGCGTGACCAGTCCCTGGATGTCGCCGTACTCGTCCACGACCAGCCCCATGCGCTGCTGGTGGCGCTGGAAGTTGCGAAGCTGCACGTCCAGCGGCGTGCCGGCGGGCACGAAGTACGGCTCGTCGCACAGCTCCGGCAGCGCGGCGATGTCGAAGTCGCCACGCTGCAGCAGCAGCAGGAGCTTGCGCACGTGGAGCACGCCCTCGACGTTGTTGATGTCACCGCGGCACACCGGCAGGCGCGTGTGCTGGCTCAGGATCAGCTGCTCCTCCACCTCGTCGGCATCGTCGTCGAGATCGATCGCGTTGATCTCGCCGCGCGGCACCATGATGTCCTCGACGCTGACCCGGGACAGGTCCAGCACGCTCATCAGCATGCGCTTGAAGCGCCGCGAGATCATCGCGCCCGCCTCGTTCACCACCGTGCGCAGCTCCTCCTGGCTGAGATGCTGCGGGTCCATCATGTCCGGCGACACGCCCAGCATGCGCAGCACGCCGTTCGCGAACCAGTTGATCACCGCGACCACCGGGTACAGGAGCTTGAGCAGCACGGCCAGCACCACCGACGCAGGGAAGGCCACCCGCTCGGGATACAGCGCGGCCAGGGTCTTCGGCGCGACCTCGGCGAAGATCAGGATCACCAGCGTCAGCACGAAGGTCGCGAGCGCGATGCCGGCCTCGCCGTACAGGCGCAGCGCGATGATGGTCGCGATCGAGGACGCGAGGATGTTGACGAAGTTGTTGCCGAGCAGGATCACGCCGATCAGGCGATCCGGTCGCTCGAGCAGCCGGCTCGCGCGCCGTGCGCCGCGGTGGCGGCGCTGCACGAGGTGGCGCAGGCGATAGCGGTTGAGCGCCATCATCCCGGTCTCGGAGCTGGAGAAGAACGCCGACAGCAGGATCAGGACGACCAGGATGGCGAAGAGGACGCCTATGGGAACGTCGCTCAACCGGGACGGTCCTCCGTGAAGGGAATCGCGCAAGGATCGAGCCCGGCGCGCGCGCCTGTCAAGGCACCGGGACGGGCGCCGCATGGTACGCTTCGGCGCTTGTTGCGAGCCGCCAGCGCCCGGTGCCGGGTGTCCGGGCGGCGCCCACGAGGGTGGCGAGGACCATGTTCGAATCCCTGAGCGGCCGCCTGGGTCGCACGCTGGACGCGCTGCGCGGGCGCGGGCGCCTGTCCGAGGACAACATCAAGGACGCGCTGCGCGAGGTGCGCATGGCGCTGCTCGAGGCGGACGTCGCGCTGCCGGTGGTGCGCGACTTCGTCGACGCGGTGCGCGCGCGGGCCGTGGGCCAGGAGGTGCTGAAGAGCCTGACCCCCGGCCAGGAGCTGATCCGCGTCGTGCGCGACGAGCTCACCCGGCTGATGGGCGAATCCGGCGTCGGGCTGGATCTCGCCGCGCCGCCGCCGGTGGTCGTGATGCTGGCCGGGCTGCAGGGCTCGGGCAAGACCACCACGGCGGGCAAGCTCGCGCGCCACCTGAAGGAGCGCCAGGGCAAGAAGGTGCTGATGGTGAGCTGCGACGTCTACCGTCCCGCGGCCATCGAGCAGCTCGCGACCGTGGCGGGCCAGGTCGGCGTCCCGTGCTTTCCGTCCGCGGCCGGCGAGGACCCGGTGGACATCGCGAAGCGGGCGCTCGACGAGGCGCGCCGGCGATTCCACGAGGTGCTGATCGTCGACACCGCCGGGCGGCTGGCGGTGGACGAGGAGATGATGGCGGAGGCGCGCGCGATCCACGCGGCCGTGTCGCCCCACGAGACCCTGTTCGTGGTCGACAGCATGACCGGCCAGGACGCGGTGCGCACGTCGAAGGCGTTCGACGACGCTCTGGCGCTCACCGGCGTGGTGCTCACCAAGATCGACGGCGACGCGCGCGGCGGCGCCGCGCTGTCGATCCGCCACGTCACGGGCAAGCCCATCAAGTTCCTGGGCGTCGGCGAGAAGCTGGACGCGCTGGAGGCGTTCCACCCGGACCGCATGGCGTCGCGCATCCTGGGCATGGGCGACGTGCTCACCCTGATCGAGGAGGTGGAGCGCAAGGTCGATCGCGACAAGGCCGAGAAGCTCGCGAAGAAGCTCACGAAGGGCAAGGGCTTCGACCTCGAGGACTTCGCGGAGCAGCTGCGCCAGATGCGCGGCATGGGCGGGATCCAGTCGATGATGGACAAGCTGCCCGGCATGGGGCAGGTCCCGGACCAGGTCAAGAGCCAGGTCAACGATCGCGAGTTCGTGCGCATGGAGGCCATCATCAACTCGATGACGCCGCAGGAGCGGCGGCACCCGGCGGTGATCAAGGGCTCGCGCAAGCGCCGCATCGCGTCCGGCTCGGGGACGCAGATCCAGGACGTGAACCGTCTGCTGAAGCAGTTCACCCAGATGCAGAAGGTGATGAAGCGGATGAAGAAGAAGGGCGGCCTCGGGCGCATGATGCAGGGGCTGGGCGGCGCGATGCCGCCGGGATTCCGCCCGCGCTGAGCGCGGCGTCCTGCCCCGCGGCGGCGGGCGGCCCCGGCGGCGTTTACATGCCCCGGCCCCCGGCCTACAATTCCGCTCTTTTGCAAACCCGCGGAAAACCAATCTCATGGTCGTGATTCGTCTGGCCCGGGGCGGCGCCAAGAAGCGTCCTTTCTATCATCTGGTCGTCGCCGACAACCGGCGTTCGCGTGATGGTCGCTTCATCGAGCGCCTGGGCTTCTTCAATCCCATTGCCGTCGAGGGCGAGGAGCGGCTGCGCGTCGACGCCGAGCGCGTGCAGCACTGGCGGCAGCACGGGGCGCGGATCTCGCCGGCGGTGCGCAAGCTCCTGAAGAGCGCTCCGGCGCCGGCGGAGAGCGCCGCGGCGCCGGCCGCGGAGGCCTGACGGGCGCCGATCGGGGTCCGGCCGCGGCGCGGGCTGCAGCCCGCGCGGGCCGGGACACGCGTTCCGCCGCGGCGATGGGGGACGGCAGCGCAGCCGAGCGGCGGGTCCCGATGGGCCGGGTGAGCGGCGCGCACGGTATCCGGGGCTGGGTGCGCGTGAAGCCCTACGGCGAGGACGCGACGGCCCTGCTGGATGCACCCCGGTGGCTGCTCGGCACCGCCGGACGGTGGCGGGAGGTCTCGGTGCTGGAGCGCAGGCGCCACGGTGCGGCGCTGCTCGCGCGGCTGGAGGGCGTCGCGGATCGTGACGCGGCGACGGCGCTGCGCGGTGCGGAGGTCGCGCTCCGGCGCAGCCAGCTTCCGGAGCCCGAAGAAGGTGAGTACTACTGGTCCGACCTCGAGGGGCTGGTGGTCGAGACGGAAGGAGGCGAGCCGCTCGGGCGAGTGGAGCGGCTGCTCGCCACCGGCGCCAACGACGTGCTGGTGGTGCGCGGGGATCGCGAGCGGCTGATCCCGTTCCTTCCCGGCAGCGTGGTGCGCGAGGTGGACCTCGACGCCGGGCGGATCCGGGTGGACTGGGATCCGGAGTTCTGAGGATGCGGCGTTTCGGGGTCGTGACCCTGTTCCCGTCGCTGGTGGAGGCGCTGACGACGGGCGGCATCACGGCCCGGGCGCTGCAGGCCGGGCTGGTGAGCCTCGGGTGCTGGAACCCGCGGGACTTCACCGAGGATCGCCACCGGCGGGTCGACGACCGGCCGTACGGCGGCGGTCCCGGCATGGTGATGCGGGCGGAGCCGCTGGCGGCAGCGACCCGCGCGGCGCGCGCGGCGCTCGCGGCCGGCGGGCCGGGTGACGGGGAGCGGGACGGGGCTGCGGTGCACACCGTGTACCTGACGCCGCAGGGCCGGCGCTTCGACCAGGCCCGGGCGCGGGAGCTCGCGGAGCTGGACGCGCTGCTGCTGGTGTGCGGGCGCTACGAGGGCGTGGACGAGCGCTTCGTGGCAGCGGAGGTGGACGAGGAGCTGTCGCTGGGAGACTTCGTGCTCAGCGGCGGCGAGCTGGCGGCGATGGCGGTGATCGAGGCCGTCACCCGCCTGCTGCCGGGCGCGCTGGGTCACGAGGACTCGGCGAGTGAGGATTCGTTCAGCGGTGCGCTGCTGGACTGTCCGCACTACACGCGGCCCGAGGTGTTCGAGGGCCGGAGCGTGCCCCCGGTGCTGCTGTCGGGGGACCACGAGGCGGTCCGGCGCTGGCGCCTGGAGCAGGCCCTGTCGCGGACCCGGGAGCGGCGCCCGGACCTGCTGCGGGACGCCGGGATGGACGAGGGGCGGCAGGCGCCGCGGCAGGGCCGCGGGCCGGGCCACGAGGAATCGGAATAGAGCAAGCGCGGCCCGCGACGCGGGCGCGACAGGAGCGGGAGCGAGCCATGAGCGACATCATCAGTCAGATCGAAGCGGAGCAGATGGGCCGCGAGGTGCCGGAGTTCGTTCCGGGGGACACGGTGGTGGTGAAGGTGAAGGTGCGTGAAGGCTCGCGCGAGCGCCTGCAGGCCTTCGAGGGGGTCGTCATCGCGAAGCGCAACCGCGGCCTGAACTCCGCGTTCACGGTGCGCAAGATGTCGCACGGCGAGGGCGTGGAGCGCGTGTTCCAGACCTACAGCCCGGCCATCGACAGCATCGAGGTGAAGCGCCGCGGCGACGTGCGCCGGGCGAAGCTCTACTACCTGCGCGGGCGCACCGGCAACGCGGCCCGCATCAAGGAGCGCATCGACCACCACCGGCGCTGACGGCTCCGGTCCCGCGAGCCCCTCGCGGCGCGCCGGAAATGGCCGGCGGCACCGGGGACGACGCGCCCGGCGGCGAGCAGGAGGCCGTGATCGAGGCCTTTCTCGACGCGCTGTGGATGGAGCGGGGACTCGCGCGGAACACCCTCGCCGCGTACCGCTCGGACCTTCGCGGCGTCGGCGCCTGGCTGGGCCGGCGCGGACGGCCGCTCGGCAGCGCGACGCGGCTGGATCTCCTGGACTGGCTGGCCGATCAGGCCACGTCTCCGTCGCGCACGGTCGCGCGGCGCCTCTCGGCGCTGCGTCGCTTCTACGCGTGGCGGCTCCGCGAGGGGCTGTCGCTCGAGGACCCCACCGCGCGTCTCGAGTCCCCGCGGCTGGGGCGCCGTCTGCCGCAGTCCCTCAGTGAGCGCGAGGTGGAGGCGCTGCTGGACGCGCCGGACCCCGACGACCCGCTGGGGGCGCGGGACCGCACGATGCTGGAAGTGCTCTACGCGACGGGGCTGCGGGTCTCGGAGCTGGTGGGCCTGCGCGTCGACCAGGTGAACCTGCGCCAGGGGGTCGTGCGCGTCACGGGCAAGGGCGCCAAGGAACGCCTGGTGCCGCTGGGCGAAGCGGCCCAGGATGCCCTCGCGGCCTTCCTGTCCG